>JAFGMZ010000065.1 GCA_016927285.1 Chlorobiaceae bacterium | reverse complement strand
GCTGGTATCGCATGCCGGCCTGCCGAAAAGCGGAGCGTTTCAACGCTCGCTTGTCAATGCCGGGGCGAGAGCGCATTTGTGGCTGTCGATGATCATTCGGATTAGCTGGCTCCGTGACGTGATGGTTCTAACGTTAAAAAAGTGGCGATTTCGTGTGGAGTGTGCAGCTGAACCCTGCGATGTGGCGGTGAATCTATTGCTCGTGCAAATAGCTTCGAGGCGGATACCTTGTTTTTCTTCTTGCTCAGAGAGCACCGGAAACTGTTTGATCGACTGCTTTGCATACCTTTGCAGCAAGGTATTCCGAAAAGGCGTCTGATTCGTTCAGGCAGGGGATGAAGCCCGCTTTTTCGATGCCGCTTTCTGCAACGTGTTCTCTTGCGTTGAGCATTGTTTCAGTGCCGTCGGAAAAATAGCCGCAACTGAACAGTTCCAGCGCATTGATGCCGTCCCTGCGCAGGTTGTCGAGCATCTCCTGAAGAGAGGGGCTTGACCAGGTGCCCCCGACATCATGGTTGAGATAGGCAACTTCGACCTGCTCATACCCGTTGCGCGGATCGTCTTGTACGGCCTTTCGCAGAGCCGAGGCCATCGTGTTTATTTCTTTCGAGCCGGTATGGAATCCCGGTTCGCGCCCTTTTTGATCCTTTTCAAGCGTGCCATGGAAGGCGAGCACCAGCGCGGAACCGTTTGACGGAGCGGCGTGCGCAAACAGGTGGTCGAGATAGACACCGAGGAGATCGGCGTCGTTCCAGAAGCCGGAAATGACCTTCGGGCGCATTCTGCCTTGCGGGGGGCGGTGTTTTTCGGCAATGATTTCCAGGCTTCCCGACATGAGCCTGTTATCGATCGGTGCCATCGGTATGAGCAACTGCAGGTCGTACTCCCGGGTTTGTTCGACAACCTTTTCGACAAAAGGAGGCGTCACGAAAAACGACGGTTGAACGTCAAACTGTATTTTATCGTTCTTCCGGTTGAGTTTTTCTGCCAGCAATCCGGCCTGCTTTCGGGTAATTCCGTTCTGCGGTGAACGGAAATTTTTCTTTCTGAACTGAACCATGTTTTTTATGCTCCCCGCAACCGAAATCATCAGCTGCAGGGGCACAGGCAGGTTCATGACCTCTCCCGCATGGGCAAGGGTGTGGCGGTTCATGGAGAAATTGTCGAAAAATCCGGCAGTTTCAGCCTCTCCATGGGCCGCAAGGATCACGGCGATACGTTTTTTCATGCCTCTGAGGCGCAATGCACGCAACCGATGTGTTTCAGACAAGGATGACGTTGTTCAGCCGGCAAATCAGCCGGAAGGAAAGGTGAAGATTTTACTGAAAATAAAATGGCAGCAATTGAGTTCCAAACCATCAGGAACAGCAGGGGATCAGGTGTCGTTGTTTTCAGGTGCAATTTAAGAGTATTATGAGGTACGTGAAAGGTCGTGAAAGATGATATAACCGGTGGTTTCATCGGGAAGTTGTTACTTGTAAAACGCCGCACCGGGTGAAACGGAGCGGCGTGATACCGGACGCTATTCGCCTTCGCCGACGGGTTCTGCAGTTGTACCGAGAAATCCCCGATTCTGAACGAAATAGACGTTGAGTGGTTTTTCGTTCCTCAGGACGTCAAGTACATTCAGGAACATCGTCGAGGGCATATGCATTCTGATAATGCCGTCATCGCCAACATAGTCGTTCTCAAAAGTCATGTCGGGATCGTTAAACCTGACCCACGCCAACGTTTTTCCGGTGGCGTCGTTCAACTGGATCTGTGCGCGGTTAGTCTGGTAACCAACCGGACTGCCGTAGAACAGAACCGAGTATGATGATATTGCAGGCATAGTGGCCTCCTTTTATTGAGAGTTAGGGAAATCAGTCACAATAGAAACGGCACGCTTGCACAGAAAGTTATGTATTTCGTGCCGGTCGTACAATGATTTTGTGTGGCTTTTCTGGAAAAATGAGGATACGGGCGACATTGGGAGGTTGGAGCATCGTGTGCATGACGAATTATTGCCGGAGTGTTTTTTGCTTCAACCACCAGGGTTTATTGAGTTGATGGTGTCTGTCCGCATCTGCTGTTTTCTGAAAGAAGCAGATCCGTTCCGTTTGCGCGATTTTGGTTGTGACGATGCAGTGCCTGTTCAGAAAAAAAACATATATTTTTCCGTTATTGGTAAAATCTTTTCAGATCGTCTTTCCTTTTTTCACGGGAAGTTGCGATGTGCAGATTTTTGACAATGCCGATGCATGTGACGCATGAAACAACGTTCTGAGCAGGAGAGGGATCAGTGTCTTGATGTGCTGACCGCAAAGGTGAAGGCGCTTGAACAGGAAGTCGCGCTTCTTAAAGGGGCTCTTTCTGCAGGAAAGGATGTTCGCATGGAATCTGCCGTGCCTCCGGATCTTTCGGGTAAACCTGTTGAGCAGCTTCCGGAGCATTTGTCCGAGAAGCGCAAATCCTCCCGACTGGCGCTGGAAAAGGTTATCGGAACCCAGTGGCTCGGGCGTATCGGTGTGGTGGCCGTTATCATCGGGGTTGCCTTTTTTCTCAAATACTCCTTCGATAACAACCTGATCGGTCAGGCTGGCCGGGTCATGCTTGGCATTGTTTCTGGAGCCGCCTTTCTTGCACTGGGGGAGGTTCTTCACCGGAAGCCCCATCTCGCGCGTTACGGCGAGCTGCTCGGCGGCGGGGGACTGGCCGTACTGTACCTGTCGTTCTATGCGGCCTACGTGCTTTTTCATCTCATTCCGCTTCCCCTGGTGGCAACTGGTATTGTAGCAGTTACGACGACCGGCATGTTGCTCTCGCTGCGCTATTCGGCTTATTCCCTTTCGGCCATCGCATTGTTGGGCGGAATTCTCACTCCCTTCATGCTCTCGACCGGGAAGAACAACCCGGTTGAGCTGTTCGGCTATATTCTGCTGCTCGATGCAGCAACGCTGCTTCTTCTCCGATATCGTCATTGGCCGTCGCTTGCCGGACTTTCACTGTTGGGCACCGCGCTGGTTTACGCCTTCTGGCATTATTCGTTTTACACGCCGGAACAACAGCCGCTCGCTTTCGGTGCTGCAGCCGCGCTCTATTGCTGCTACAATCTCTATATCGTTGCTTTTCGACTGCCGCTGAAGCCGGAAGAAGAGTCGAAGGCCGATGTTCTGGTGGTTTTCGGTTCGGCGGCTCTCTTTTTTCTTGCTTTTTTTGCCCAGCAGCAGTTCGCGTTTACCTGGCCGCTCAAATTCTTCACCCTGACTCTTGCCGGAATCGAGACAGGGTTTGCCTTATTCGTCCGACGGGTTTCGAAGGAGATCCGGCTGACGGCTGTATCGTATGCGGCGGTTTCGGTGGCCATGACCGTTCTTGCGACCTTCATTGCCTTTGAGCAGCGATGGGCGCTCCCCGCTTTGGCCGTTGAAATGGCTCTGCTTGGATGGAGCTGGTTTCGGCTTGATCTGCCGGTCTTCCGCTGGTGGGTTTATCTTCTCGGGTTTATCCTGCTGTTGCGCTTTCCCGGCGATCTCATGCTCTCTCCGGAGCCTTTCGAGCGCTTCATGCCGATTTTCAATTTCCGTTTTCTTTCATGTTCGGTGGTCGTGGCGGGTTTTTATGCCCTTCTGCAAGCCGGCGCGCAATACCGGAAACTGTTGAGCGCTAATGAACGGTATGTGTTCCTGATCATTTTTCTGATTACGCAGGCGCTTTCCCTGTTACTGATAGCGGTTGAAATGCATGATTTTTTCTATCTCCTGCCGCAGGAGAGCGTTGCTTCCGATTATGCCTACCAGGTTTCGCTTTCTGTCTTTTTTGCGCTTTACGCATCGATTCTGACCGGCGCCGGCATTTTCAGGCGGATCCGGAAGGCAAGGATAACGGGTATCGCTCTGCTTGGCGCGACGGTTCTGAAAGTCTTTTTTCTCGATCTCTCTTTTCTGCAGCCGGTGTACCGCATCGTCTCGTTTATTGTTCTGGGGTTGCTGCTGCTCATTGTTTCATATGGTTACAATCGTTTCAGGCATATTATTTTCGGGGAAGATCAGACATGACAGCACGTTTGCGGGTATTGCTGGTTTGCCTGCTGCTCTGCCTTTACGGCAATGCGGGCATGTGCGCAACGTTCGATGACCGTCTATGGGAACGGTACGCGGTTATCGAACCGGTTTCATCCTTTTCAAGCAGTTCGCTGGCCGCATTGAATCTCGATCCGTTTATTATCGGCGATGTCGGCGCCCGGATGCCGTTCGCGGATTTTCGGGTGGTGACTGACCGCAGGGAGGAGGTTCCCTGGCACATCGTATCCAGAAAACAGGAGCGTCGCGAAGAGGAGATCGGGTGCCGTATGGAAAATGTGTCGACGACCCCCGAG
>JAFGMZ010000064.1 GCA_016927285.1 Chlorobiaceae bacterium | reverse complement strand
TGTTGTACCAGGCCTGCGCGACGGCGGTGTTCGGCTTGTGGCTTCCGGCCGGCGAAACGCCCTCATTCTTGTAAAATATCTTTGCCGGCGTGCCGAGGGCCTGTTCAAGTCTTTTTGCGCGGTAGAGCGGCGAAGGACGCCAGAGCTTCAGGATGCCGAGTACCTCTTCGGGAATATCGATCCATCGCTCTGTGCTCATCTCCTGTTCGATGAGATTCATCGGAAAGACTCTGGCAAGATCATCGGGAGAGATCGGAAGTCCGTTCATACCCAGCGGCGGAGGCATAGGCGAAGGAAGATCGGCCTGGATATTGTACCATTGACGGGGCATTTCATCCTCGTCGAGGAGGATTTTTGTAGGCTCTGTACTCATGCGGATAGTGCTTTGAAGTAAGAAAAAAAGAGACCGTTGCCGACTCTCATGGCCGGGATGTCCGGTAGCCATTATGAAAAGTAGCGAGTACACGGGCAGATTGCAAAAGCTGGATGCGGGTAATTGATGGAAGGTGAAAAAAACGGTGGGGAGTTGAGTGCTGGCCGGGCTGGTATTTTTGACGCGCCGAAAAAATCCCGGAGCCATCAAAGGGTGCAAAATCCTTGCCGGATGCCATAGAGGTCGGCTGCCGAAATCGACGGGGTTTTGACCTGTATCCATTCAATGAATTTCATCCCGACCCTTACATCCACTCAGTCCCGGTTGGTGTTTTCGAGGAACTATCGCGGAAGGGGGGTTGCCGAGGAGAATGTGCGGAAAAAGAGACTCTGGTGCCGAAGGCGGGGATCGAACCCGCACGTCCATTGCTGAACACAGGATTTTAAGTCCTGGGCGTCTACCAGTTCCGCCACTTCGGCCGCTCGGTTCATGAGCAGGGATGTCAATTTAGCATCTTCCCTTTTTATAGCAAAATAATGATCCATCTATTTATCCGGAATGATGCCGGATTGTACCGGGGCATTATCGCCATGTCGCTCCTGCGGAGCGAAAACCCATTAGGAGAGAGAAGCTTTCTTTCCCGGGGTTGCACCCCGGGAAAAAGGTATTTCCAAAAATAATCTTCAGCCCCGCAGGGGCGGCATAACGGTTCCGCCGGTTGCAACCCGGCGATGCAATTCTTGCAACTGCCTGAAACCCAAAACAGGGGGAAGGAACACCCCGACCCGGGACTTGCACTCTGCGCATGAACACGCCGTGCTGGCGTCCAACGTCGGTCCTTACGGGCCGAAACCCATAAATGGGGGACCGCCGTACCCGGAGTTGCACCCCGGGCTACCGCTAGTTCGCCCCTGCGGGGCTGGGGATTGGGAAAATGGATGGGGAGATGAGGCAACGAATACCCAGCCATCCGGCATCGCAGCCCATGCTTCCCACTCAGCACTTGGCACTCAGAACTCGGAACTCATCTCCGGAAGTGATCGTAGCCGGCAAGGTCGGAAAGATTGATGGTCATGCCGTAGATGTCGGTCAGCAGTATGCCGGTTTCTTTTTCCGTTATTTCCCCGATCACCGAAATGTCTTTTCGTTCTTCGATTGCACAGGCGAATTCCGGCGGAAGCGTAAAGAGCAGTTCATAGTCTTCGCCGCCACCAAGGGCCCAGGTAATCACATCCTCCTGCAGTTCATCGGCAATATCCCGCGCCTGGGAGTTGATGGGAATCCGGCTTTCATGAATGATCGCGCCGGTGCCGGAACTGTTGCAGATATGGCGCAGATCCGAGCTGATCCCATCGGAAATATCGATCATGGCTCCGGGCACGATGTTCTTTTCAAGAAAGAATTTTATGATGTCGAGCCTTGCCACAGGCAGCAGCTGGTGCCCGATGGCATCCCGGTACTCCTCAAGATTGGCCATAATGTTCATGCTGTAAGGCTCGTTGCCGGAAAGATGGTCGAGCATGATATGCTTTTCCCTGATGAGCACTTTCAGTCCGGCGGCGGCCGCACCGAGCGTGCCGGTTACGCATATCAGGTCGCCCGGCTGCGCGCCGCTGCGCATCGAGATGCGATCATCCGAAGTCTCGCCGGTCATGGAGACCGTAACGACCAGCCCGGACCGCGAGAGAGAGGTGTCGCCGCCTGCAATGGCGAGTCCGTATTCCGAGGCAGCCTGGCTCATCCCGGTATAGAGCTCTTCGACCATCTCAATGGTAAACGAGTCGGGTACGGCGAGCGAAATCAGCGCATAGCTCGGCAAGGCGTTCATGGCGCAGATATCCGAGACATTTACGCTGATGCATTTGCCGCCGAGAAGCCGGAGCGGCGAAAAGAGCAGATCGAAGTGCACCTGTTCGGCAAGCAGGTCGGTGGTAGCTACCTGCAGCGAGGTTTCGGACATCCTGTACACTGCGCAGTCGTCGCCGATTCCTTTCACGAGAGCGGGCGTTCCGGCAAGGGTTGGCTCTACGAGTTTTGCAAGCCGGTCGATCAGGCCGAACTCGCCGATATCGGAAATAGCATTGTAAGGCATATTTTTACGTACATTGATTGGACACTCAGCATCGAGAGGTCCACCGGTGATCGAGATGCTGCCGTTTCCTGGCTTTCATGCCGGTGCGGCATGCTGTAATTTGCATAAACATAGACAATTTTTCGTTCATCATGGGTTTTTTCGACAATTTCAAGTTATCCCGCCTTAAAGAGGGGCTCAGCAAAACGCGCGACACCCTCCGCGACAAGCTTACGGTCATTACTCAGGGCAGAACCGAAGTAGACGATGCGTTTCTCGAGGAGCTTGAAACCATTCTTGTCGCTGCAGACGTCGGCGTTGAAACCACGCTGGCCATTGTCGACGCGATCACCGAAAGGGCCAAAAAAGAGACCTACCGGTCGGAGCAGGAACTGAACAGCATGCTGATGGAAGAGATTCAGCAGATGCTGCTCGATACCGATACGATGCACCCGCTCGATTTCGACGTCCCGCTGCCGGAACGCCCCTATGTAATTCTGGTCGTCGGCGTGAACGGGGCCGGAAAAACCACCAGTATCGCCAAACTTGCTCATAACTACAACAAGGCGGGCAAGAGCGTCATCATCGCCGCTGCCGATACCTTCAGGGCGGCAGCTTACGAACAGCTGAAAATATGGGCCGACCGGGCTGGTGTGCCGCTTATCGGTCAGGGACAGGGAGCCGATCCCGCATCGGTCGTGTTCGATGCCGTCAGCTCCGCCGTCTCGCGCAATGCCGATGTAGTGCTTGTCGATACCGCAGGAAGGCTGCATAACAAGAGTCATCTCATGGAAGAGCTTGCAAAGATCATGCGCGTCGCACGCAAGAAAGTGCCCACCGCCCCGCATGAAGTGCTGCTCGTGCTTGACGGAACCACAGGGCAGAACGCCGTACAGCAGGCCAGGGAGTTTACGAAATTCGTCAACGTGACCGGACTGGTGCTGACCAAGCTTGACGGAACGGCCAAGGGCGGCATCGTGCTTTCCATTTCCCGCGAGCTGAAGCTTCCCGTAAAATATATCGGGGTCGGAGAGAAAATCGACGATCTGCAGCTCTTCGATCGCGAAAAATTCGTCGAAGCGCTGCTGGGCCGTCAGCAGAATTGATGCTCAAGCTCCGACAGCATGGCGGGCAGATCGCGTCGGATCCCGCAAAGCAGCGCATCCGGATCGGAGCAGCGCAGCAGGTGGGTGCTGTCAGTGGTATCCTGCGCTCCAAGTCTTTCGGCAGGCGCACTGATTCCGGGTTTCGCTTCAAGGTAGCGCGCAAGAACGGGTTCAAGTTTTACCGGGCACCTGATAATCACCAGGTGAACAATAGCCGATTCCGGTCGCTCGAGCAGGTAATCGATATGCCAGCGAAGCCTCTTTTCAGTCGGCGGCAGGGTTGCCGGACCGGCGAGATGGTTTTCCACGAGCAGCTTTCGAAGTTTTTTCAGGATAGCATGCGGTTTACGTCCAGAAGATCTCGACGCATGCCGCATCAGTCGCCGGGCCAGCGGTTCGGCTCCGGGTTTTTTCCCGAGCGCCGAGCCGAGATAGAGGTAGCATCCGGCAGGAAGCGGCAGCGGGAGGCCTTTTCCGAAACTGCCGAACTTCACCCGTGCGGGTTTTCGCAGTTCAATGAAAAGCAGGTAAGACCCCTGTTTTTCGTTATCACCGAAAAGCGTGAACCAGTTTGCGTTCATGGTTGTTGTTTTTACCGGATACAAGAATAGCTCATCTGTGTGAACTATGAAAGCTCATATACCGCTAAACCGTTCGGTACATCCGCAGAGCCGCTCAAACAGGGAGATGGTTTCATGAACCGGTACGGCGCATCCATGGCGAAGCTGCGGAGGGAGATGGTCGATGGGCTCCGTCGCAAAGGAATCGGCAATGAACGGGTGCTCGAGGCGATGGAGAGCGTCGAGCGGCACCGGTTTGTCGATGAAAAAAGCCATGCCAGAGCTTATGACGACTCTGCCTGCCCGATCGGGTACGGTCAGACCATTTCGCAGCCCTATACGGTAGCCTATATGACCACCCTGCTTCTTGAGCGCTGTCCTCTGCCGGCGAAGGTGCTCGAAATCGGCACCGGTTCAGGCTATCAGGCAGCAGTACTCGACGCTCTTGGCTACCAGGTGTTCACGGTCGAACGTCTGCCGGCCCTCTATCGCAGCGCGGTCGCCCTGTTCGGGGAGCTCGGACTTCCCATTGCATGTCGGCTCGGCGACGGCTCGCTTGGCTGGCCCGAAGAGTCTCCCTTTGACGGCATCATCGTTACGGCGGCGGCGCCGCACTGCCCGGATCACCTGCTGCAGCAGCTTGCCGACAATGGATGTCTCGTTATTCCCGTTGGAGAACAGGACCTGCAGCAGATGACCATCTATCGCCGGATCGGCATGCGTTATGAAAAAGAGCTGTTTCAGTATTTCGCTTTTGTGCCGCTGATCGGCAGGGAAGGTTGGAATTGAGCGATTCCGGTCGTAATTTAATCGTCCCGTTTTTTTCGGGCCCGGGCTTTGCCCTGATTTATTTATCAATACTATTCAAGGAATGAACTCTTATGGCTGTAATGTCCAGCTTGCGGGATAAAACCCATATTATTCTGTACGTGCTTCTGGCCGCATTTCTCGCACTTATCGTCTTCGAGTGGGGAATGAACTTTTCCGGTTTTTCAGGCAAAAAGGGCAGTGCTGCCGGTACCGTGAACGGAAAAGAGGTCCCTTATGCGCGATACGAAGAAATTTACAAGGAATTCTCCGAGAATTTCCGTCGATCCAATCCCGGCGCCGATCTTACCCCGGAAGTCGAGCTCGGCATGCAGGAGCAGGCATGGAACGTTACCGTCGATCAGATCCTGCTTGAGGAACAGTTCGACAGATTCGGTATCAGCGTCGAGGACAGTGAGATCGTAGCCTCGCTCGACGGCGACAACCCTCCAATGATCATCCGGCAGAACTTTGTCGATCCTGCAACAGGAGCCCTTGACCGACAGAAGCTCAATAGCGCGCGAAGCGATCCGAAAAACAAGGAGATGTGGCTGCAGATCGAGGATATTGTCCGTCGGGAACTCAAAGTCAGCAAACTCATCAGGGCGTTGCAGACCATGGTGCATGTTTCAGACCGTGAACTCGATGCCGTTGTCAAGCGCGAATTCACGAAATTCTCGGCTTCGTTCATAGCTGCTCCGCTCGATCTTGCCGGTGAGGACAGCAAGTTTCCCGTCAATGCCGCCGATATCCAGGCATACTACGACGGCCATAAAGAACAGCTTCGCCAGTCGCCGTCAAGGAAAGCCGATTATGTGTTTTTTCCTCTGGTTCCTTCGGCGAAAGACAGCAGCGTCGTTCGCGCCGAACTTGAATCGCTTCGGGCCGAGTTCGGTACCACCGCAAATGACAGCGATTACGTGAAAGTGCAAAGCGATCGGCCTACGGGCGTCGATCAGCAGTTCAGCCGGGCAGATTTCACCCCCGAAGCCGGAACGCTTGTTTTCGGCAACGCAAAACCGGGTGCGGTAATCGGACCTGTTGCAGACAACGGCTACTATCGCCTGCTGAAAGTCAAAAAAACCGCCACAGGCGAGCCTGTTGCCCGGGCTTCGCATATTCTGCTCAGCTTCAATCCTGCAAGCAGGGATGATGTCGCAAAGGTCAGAGAACGTATGGTGGCAATCTATAAAAAGCTCCAGGAAGGCGTACCATTCGAGACGCTTGCAAAAGAGTATTCAGCGGATCCCGGAAGCGCCGCAAGAGGCGGCGACCTCGGATGGTTCAGGAAGGATGCGATGGTTCCGGAATTCTCGGAAGCCGTTTTTTCCTCACGACCCGGTTCGCTGACCAAACCGGTACAGACGAAATTCGGTCTGCATATCATCAGGGTAACGGGATTCGATCAAACATCGCTGGTCTGTTCTGAAGTCGTTCGCATGATCAGGCCATCGACCGAAACGGTAGAATCGGCCAGGCGCCTTGCCATGGCATTTCATATGGAAGCCGGAAAAAAAGGGTTCGACAAGAGTGCGGCAGCCGAAAAGCTCTCTGTAGAAAAAACCGGCGAATTCCTCCGCCGCTCTCCGATTCCGTCGATCGGCTTCAACGACAAGATAGCGGCATTTGCATTCAAGGCATCGGAAGGCGATCTGTCGGATGTGATCGAGAGCGAAAGAGGTTTTTATGTCATGCGACTGACAGACAAGAACGATACAGGCTTCCGCCAGCTTGACGACGACCTGAAAAAACGCATTACCGCAGAGCTTGTTCGAGAAAAGAAAGAAAAGGCTCTTGAGAAGATGCTTGCCGGACTCTCGGCAAAGCCGGGCGCAACCCTTGAAAGCATCGCTGCCGCCAACAAGTCGTTCACTATCGTCAAGGCCGACGAAATTCGCTGGGTCGATGGCTACATACCAGGTTATGGCGTTGACCGTCCCCTTGTCGAGGCTCTTTCCGGTCTTAAACAAGGGGTACTCTCAAAACCGGTCAGAACAACGGCAGGCTATGCGCTTGTCAGGCTCGACAATCGGGTTATGGGCAGCGATATCGATCTGAAAAATGCCAAGGCGAGCGTCCGTCCCAATCTGGTGAGGGCCAAGCAGGAGCAGTTCTTCGCGGAATATTTCGCCACCCTGCGCAAAAACGCCAAAATCGAGGATCTCCGGCAGTAACCCGCCGGAGCATCGTCAACTTACAGGGCTGCCAGGTACTCTTCCAGGCGGCCCTTTATTTTAGCGGCGGAATCGAGCTGCAGACACTCATTGGCGACTATTTCCGTTTCCGCAAGCGTGATGCCGGATACAAGTTTCTTCAGCTTGGCAATATCGGCACAGACAACGCTGAACTTACGAAGTCCGCAACCAAGCAGGAATGGCAGCGCAAGCCGATCGGAACCCATATCTCCGCAGATAGAGACACGGCACCGGTTTTTCTGGGCAGTCGTAATGACCCTGTGTACCTGCCGTACGATCGCCGGATGGAATTTATCGAACAGATCCTGTACGATCACATTGTTCCTGTCAACGGCAAGCGTATACTGGGTGAGGTCGTTGGTTCCGATACTGACGAAATCGACTTCACGAGAAATTTCCGCAATCATCTCCACTGCCGCCGGTACTTCGATCATGGCGCCGATAAACGGTTTTTCAGCATGCCCTTTCTCTTCCCTGATCGCAGAGCACAGCTTATCGAGCGTTTCCTTGATGAACCGTATCTCTTCGATTGAGCTGATCATCGGCAAGAGAATGTGGATGTTGCCATGCACGTTCGCCTGCAACACCGCCCTGAGCTGACTTTCAAGGATTTCAGGAACATCGATGAGAATTCTGATACCCCTCCACCCAAGATTGGGGTTTGGCTCCCTGACCGGCGAATAGAGCAGTTTGTCACCTCCGATATCGAACAGCCGCACCACCAGCGGCATGGGCGCGAGCGTTTCGGCCATCTCAAGGTAGTAGTTGAGCTGTTCCGACTCCGACGGCACTTTCGTACCGTCAATGAACAGGTTTTCGGTTCTGAACAGACCAACGCCTTCCGATCCTGTAGCCCTGATTCCCAAAAGTTCTTCCTTGAAATCGATATTGGAAAAAAAGGATATCCTCACGCCGCAACGGGTATAAGCCGGCTGTTCGGCAGTAAGGGAAGCGTCAGCATCGAAGCGCAGCGCTTCGTCCCGCTTTCCGGTGTAATACTCGATGGTTTTCTGATCCGGATTGATCACTACCGTACCGCTTTCGCCATCGATGATCAGCAGGTCTCCTGTCGAAACCAGTTGCGAAAAATTGCCCAGCCCGACAACCATCGGAATATTCAGCGATTTGCAGATAAGTGCGATGTGGGAGGTTTTTCCACCTGTATCGGTCACGAAGCCCTTCACGTTGCTGCGGCTGAGCAATATGACGTCGGCAGGGGAGAGGTGTTCCGAAACCACGATGCTTCCTTCAGGTATCCACGAATGCAGCTTTTTGATGTGCAGGTTCCTGATGATCCGCTCCTTGATGTCCCGGAAATCGCAGGCGCGCTCCTGAAAGAACTGATCATCCGAGTTCATGAACTGCTCGAGATATTTACCGAACTCCTCGTCGATTACCAGAGACGCGGCCTTCAGCTCCGTTCTGATCCTGTTGGTGATCGACTCGATCAGTACCGGGTCGTGCAGCAGCATGATCTGCGCTTCGAAGAGGTTTGCATAGCCTTTGCCCAGTTTCCTCGTCGTAACCCGTTCGATTTTTTTCAGTTCTTTTTCCGAACGGCGCAGTGCCTCAAGAAACCGTTCGATTTCCTGCTCAGCCTCATCGGGAGCTATGACCTTGTTTTCATGTTCATACTGCTCCTTTTCAAACGCATAGGCAGCTCCTATGGCTATGCCTCGGGATGTTCCTATTCCCCGATAGGCATCCTCTCCCGATGCATGAGCGGTGACCTTGTTTTTTTTCCAGCCTTTCTCCGGTCGTGAGGGCCGATCGGCATGTGCAGCAATATTTTCACTCATACGTGTTGCTTAAAAAGGGGCATTGTCCTGGTTGATGAAGGATGTCGAAGGGATATTGCGAGGCTCGGAAAACTCGGGCGGTTCGCTGTTCGGTTCCTCAGCGAACCCTTCATGTTCTCCGCTGGTGACGTACACGTTCGCGGTTGACTGAAACCGGCCGTAATTTTTCATGAAGAGCAGCCGGATGTCGCCGATCGGGCCGTTACGTTGTTTGCCGATGACGATTTCGACGATGTTCTTTGTGGACGATCCGTCCTCGAAGGTCTCTTTTCCGAACATTTCCGGTCTCGAGAGGAACATCACCACATCGGCATCCTGTTCGATGGAGCCCGATTCCCTCAGATCGCTCAGCTGCGGTCGCCGGTCGCCGGATCGCTGCTCGACCGACCTGTTCAGCTGGGCAAGCGCGATAATCGGAATATTCAGCTCCTTGGCCAGAGCCTTCAGCGAACGGGAGATCTGGGCGATTTCCTGCTCGCGGTTCGACTTCCCGTCGCGTACCGGCGAGACCAGCTGCAGGTAATCCACCACCACCATGCCGATATTATGCTCCTGTTTCATCCTTCGGGTTTTAGCCGAGAGCTCCATGATGGAGATACCCGGCGTATCGTCGATAAACAATTTAGCCTCGTTCAGTTTATCCATGCTGTTGATGATCCGGCCCATCATCTCCGGCGTGATGCGGCCGGTTCTGATCAGCTGCGATTCAACATAGGCTTCCGCGCACATGAGCCGGATCGCAAGCTGGACCTCGGCCATTTCAAGGCTGAAAAACAGCACCGGCGTATTGAAATCCACCGAGGCGTTTCGTGCGAGCGCCAGCGATAATGCCGTTTTGCCTGCAGAGGGTCTTGCCGCAATGATGATCATATCGGAAGGCTGGAACCCGGCAGTAAGCTGATCGAGTTCCGAAAACCCCGATCCTATCCCGGTGATCGACGACTGGGACGCTCTCAGGGTTTCAAGCATGCGAATGCCGTTCTTCACCAGATCCTTGATCGGCGAGGCCTTCTTTTTGATGCCCGCCTGGGAAATATTGAAAAACTGTTGCGAAGCGTGTTCGACAAGGTCGAAAATATCCATTGACGAGTTGTAGGCGACAGAAGATATTTTCGCCGACAGCGAAATCATCCGGCGGTAAAGGTACTTCTCCTTGGCAAGCCGGGCATAATACTCCACGTTCGCCGCGCTGATGACTTTTCCGGAAAGCTCTGCAAGATAGTGCCGCCCTCCTACGGGCTCCAGCTCATTCATTTTCAGCAGTTCCTCGCTGACCGTAATAAGGTCGATAGCCTGCCGTTTATTATAGAGCCGCATCATGGCGGTGAAAATGATCTGGTGCCGCTTTTCGTAGAACACCTCCGGTCCGTTTTCGCCGAAAATCTGGATCACCTGCTCTACAGGCTCTTCATCGAGCAGAATACAGGCCAGAACCTCCTGCTCGATGTCGGTCGAGTAGGGCGGAACCCGGCTCTCTCTGCTGAAATCGATATCCTTGCTGAAATCGATAGCGTCGTTTTTCTGTTTATGTGCTGTTCGATTCATGTTCATGGTTTGTTCAACGTGCCCTCGAGGGCATCATAATGACGGCGCATCAGCTGGACATCCTCCCAGCAGCCGCGCTTCCAGTTCGGATTGCGCAGGAGCGCTGCAGGGTGATAGGTCACGACGCACTCAAATCGGTTCCAGCCCAGGATCCTTCCCCTCATGGCACCCAGCGACAGCGTGTTGCCGAGCAGCGTATTAGCGGCAACGCGGCCCAGCAGGAGCAGCATACGCGGCTCTATAAGATCCAATTGCCGCTGCAGCCACGGAAGGCAGCATGCAATCTCATCCTGCAGCGGATTGCGATTCTGTGGAGGCCTGCATTTAAGGATGTTGCAGATGAACACATCCTCCCTGCGGAACCCTACGGCAACAAGAATTTTGTCGAGCAGCTGACCTGACCTCCCGACGAAGGGACGCCCCTGCGCATCTTCATCAGCACCCGGAGCCTCTCCGATCACGACAAGCTTCGCCGAAGGATTTCCTTCGCCGAACACGAAATTGGTTCGGGTCGATGCCAGTCGGCACTTCGTACAAGTTTTCGCGCTTTCGTACAGGGCCTCGAGATCGCGGTACAACGGCTTGAGGGCATCGCTCTCCAACAACAATCCATCCATGGTTAACGTTCTGTTTGCTGGTTACCGGTCGGGATCCATAAGTTGTTCGATATGTCCGATCAGCAGCCTTGCCGCCTCGGTTTTCAGCATCGTCGGCAGCAGCGTTTCCCGGTGGTTCCGGTCAATAAGGGTCATCGTATTGGTATCAACGTCAAACCCCGAAGTTTTCCTGTCATAGGTGTTGAAGGCCACGAGGTCGAGATGTTTTTCATCGAGCTTCCCGTGCGCGGACGCAAGTCCCTCGGAGGTTTCAAGGGCAAAGCCTACGGCAAGCTGTCCTGGCTGCTTCTGCGCGCCGAATTCCGCAACGATATCCGGATTCCGCACCAGAAGAAGCCGCATCTCCGGTTCGGTCTTTTTGAGCTTGCCCGAAGCAGGCATTTCAGGCCGGTAATCGGCTACAGCGGCAGCGGCAATGAACACTGCACAGGTTGCGAAAAAAGGCTTTGCCGCATCGTGCATCTCGCAGGCGCTTTCAACATCGAAGCGTTCCACCCCTTCCGGCGTTGCAAGGTGGACCGGGCCGGTAATGAGCCTTACCTCAGCGCCGCGTTCCCTTGCCGCGCAGGCAAGGGCGAATCCCATCTTGCCTGACGAATAGTTCGAGACAAACCGCACATCGTCGATTTTTTCCCTGGTCGGACCGGCGGTAATGACCACCTGGCGGCCGCTGAGGGGAGAGTCGCGCCGGATCTCCTGCAGCGACGATCTGATTCTGTCGGCGATCACTTCCGGATCGGGCATCCGTCCCGTTCCGCATTGCCCCGACGCAAGATCGCCGCTCTCCGGTTCGATGACGGTACATCCTCCAGCGACAAGCGTCGCCACGTTACGCCGTACCGATGCCGAACGGTACATCTGACCATCCATCGCGGGAAAAATCAGCACCGGTTTTCCCGGTCGGAGCGTGATGAAACAGGCCGAGAGCATATCGTCGCAGAGGCCCACAGCAAGCCGCGCCAGGGTATTTGCCGTCGCCGGCGCTATTACCAGAGCGTCAGCCCACTCTCCGAGCGAAATATGCCGGGTAAAATCCGTTCCGGGAACATCCGCAGGAGGAAATGTCTCGCGGCATACAGCCTCGCCTGAAACCGTCGCCAGGGAGAGTTCGCTCACGAAACGGCTTCCGGAGGCAGTCAATGCCACCCGGACGTTTGCGCCGGCTTTTTTCAGAAGACGGACCAGTTGCGGAGTTTTATAAGCGGCAATACCGCCGCTGATGCCGAGGATGATGTTTTTGCCTTGCACTGCGCTGAACACTACGATGGTTATAAAGGATCTACTTGCAATGTATAAAAAGAGAACGACTTATTTCTTTTTGTCAGGCTTATCTTCAGACGGGACAAGACGTTTCCAGAACTGCTCCCAGGTATGGAAGCGCTCCCGGTACGAAATGCTCGCACCCCAGGTTTCAGCCGGTTTCAGCAGATTGGAATTCGACCCCTGACCAGGGAGCTGACCATAGGAACGGTAAGCCTCGACATACACCTTCGGCGTTACCCGGTACTCGATCTTCTGCGAGGAACCATAATAGCTGAAGAGACCCTTATCCTTGATGTCAGGGCTGCTGCCAGTGCCCACGAAACGCAATTTGCCGTTCGTACCGGGAATGTTCAGGGCAAAGTAAAGGTCAAGTCCGCTGAGCTCTCCCTTACTGTCGAGGCCCAGGTTGACATTGAAGCTCTCAACTCCGGCGATATTCTGGACCACCCTCGACAGTTGCGACGACACAAGTCCCGACCCGGCGGCAAGGCCTGCGCTCGATACCGCGAAGCTGCCGATCTGGCCGGTGCTTCCCGGGGGAGCGTACCACTGTTTCGAGAGCAGCATGGAAAGGACGTTGATTTCCGCATTCGGATCGATCTGGCTCGGCTGGCCCCCGATCATGCTCTGCGAAGCATAGGGTTGCATCTGTTCATTCAGGTAATACCCCATGCCGACGCGCGGTTCGTTGAGGGTGCCCGTAATGGCCAGCAGCAGTTTCACGTTATCGCGTTCGCCGGTCTGCGGATTCGTGATGCTGAGGTACTTCGTGCCATACAGATTATCCATCCGGCCATCGCGGATTTCAGCATTGTTCCAGGTTATTTTACCGCCATCCTCCAGATCGAAATTCGTATTGGAAAACCGGTACTTGCCATCGGTGATATTGACCGACCCGTAAAGCCGGTACCGCTGATTGCTTTTATTGACGATGAGGTAAAGGTTGCTGATCGAGGCCTCGAGCTCTTCTCCCCTGAGCCGGTCGAAAATCATCGTATACCTGAGCGGTTCGACGCTGCTGAGTTTCAGATCTCTGATTTGCAGGATATCGAGCAGCGAGTAATAAAATTCGACAGGACGATCCTTTGCGCCGTTTTTCCCGCCCTCCCCACTTGTTTCTGCCGGGTATCGGGGGACGAACTCGATGAACTTATCGACGCCCGTATATTTGGCGCTCTCGTTAGCCCCGGCCCTGTAAAGCGAAAAGTCGGCGTTGTCGATACGCATCTCTCCCTCGACAACCGGCGAAGCGATTTCCCCGCCCAATCTGATACGCCGCGTGCTTCCGGTAATGGTGCCGAAAGACGTTTCATCTTTCCTGTCCTTTTTATTGAACAGCAGCAGCTTCGAGCAACTTGCATCGAGCGCAAGCGATTTCGGTTCAAGTTTTTCCAGCCGGATCACGCCGTTGAGTCTGCCCGTTCCGGCGTTCGCATCCCTGATACGGATATCCCTCAGTTCCACCTGCTTCGGATTGATCTCTACGGAGCCATTCAAGGTGTAGGCCACCTGGGTAGGCTCGACCGTCACCTTCGTATCCTGCAGCCGGGCGGTGAGGTAGATATCCGGGTTGGGCGTTCTGCCACTGATAACGAGCGTTGCAGGAATGACCCCCTCGGCGTTTTCGAAAAACGGCAGCAGGTACTCGATGAACCGGGCAGAGAGATTATCCGAGCGGAACGATGCATTGACGGATTCCCGTTCCGGCACGCGCACCTCCCAGGGGAAGTACTGCAGCCGAAGCGGCAGGGATCCGCTTCCCTCTATGGCGTTCAGCGACAGCGCGCCGGGAGCCGCCGAACTTCGGAAATCGAACCCAAGCCTTCCACCGCTGTGGCGGGCCTGCAATTGCATGCTTCCGAACGTCAGTTGATCATAGCGGATGCCGTTGCCGGTCAGAGAAAGCGTGCTCTGTTTGGCACCCGGGGCGCCGGAGACGGTCAGTGTTCCGTTGACGGTTCCGTCCAACCCGGCTTTCGATCCGGAAGTACTTTTCGCGACGAATACCCCGAGATCGATACTGGAGAGGGAGCATCGGAAAGTTCCGGCCCGGCTGCTGCCAAGCTCCCCGTCCAGAACGATCCGCTGACTTCCGTTTGTGGCGCCGAACTGATCGAAAGCGAGCGACGAACTGCCGATCACGATGCGCGAACCCGAAGGAACCATCCACCGGCTTCCGCCGGTTCCCGCAGAAAATCTGGAAACGCTCAGCTCATAGACATTGCCGCGAGGCTTAACCGATACGCCGGCACCGACCTTCCATGCCTGGTCGGGAAGATCGCCGTCGAAGGTTGCGATGCATTGTGACGGGGTATACGCCATATCGAACACAAGAGCGGAGGCGCGAACTCCCGACGCGACAAGAGAGGCCGCCTTCCCCTTCGCCGAAGCCTTCGGAATTCCTTTCGACGAGCACTCCATCGATGCCGTCGCTTGCATCTCCTTCAGCGTCGTTCCTGCCGAAGCAAACAGCGGAACATCGATGGATGAGCTGATCGAGCACCCCCCGTTCCGGTAAAGGAGCACCCCCTCGGCGCTGCCCTTCAGTGTCATGCCGTTTACCGGCAGGACGAGGGCGAGCGGCGCGAGTTCCCTTACGGTAATCCGGTAGGTCACCCGGAAGGGTTGGTCAGGATCCGGTCTCGAAGTGCTTTCGGGAATGGCGATGCCGGTTTTCCAGAGGCTGCGGGCAGTTATCTCTCTTGCCGCCCCTTCTCCGGCAAGCAGCAGCACCCCCGCAAGCTGTTTCAGGCCATAGTCGCCGCTGAGCGACGCATCGAGAAAATCGCTCTTCAGGGTAAAGCGCGAAGAACCGTCGCGCTGCGCGATTGCCGCAGAGAGTTCGGACTTCTCCTTCAGGAAGAACCCGTTGACTGACGAGGGCGAAAAACGCATGAGCAGAGCCGCATTGAGTGAACGGGCATCCATCCCTTCGCCTTTCAGCGCGAAAGTTCCGTTCAGATCGGTCGCGTACTCGCTTGATGCAAACGATTTCGCAAGGTTGATCCGCCGCATTTTCCCCTCGGCGCGGTACCGCGGCACCGTCGTATTCAGGTCAATTTCGCCCTTCGTCTCGAGCAGCTCATCCCCGTTCTGCAGCAGAAGGGAGGTATTGATCGCTTTCGTATCGTACGCAACGGAAATCGAACCGCTCCGGATCTCCTGTCTTACCCAGTAGGAATCCCTGATATCCGCAGCAAGCGAAAACTGTTCAAGACGTTTCAGTCCGGAACTCCTGGCGGCGAATGTTCCTGATGCCTGCAGCAGATTTTTGCCGATTTTTCTGCCGGAAGCCTCTATGATACGGTACGCTTCGAGATCGTCGAGCCTGAACGAACCCTTCCACGCAAGCTGTTTTTGCAGGTCGCCTTTCGCATCGGCATCGAGCGTCACCTTGCCTATTCCCGTCATGAGGGCGAGAGTCGTTTCCGCCTGTTTCAGCGAGCCCTCCGCCCGGCCGAAGAAGGTGACGGCGCCGAGCTGTCCAGCCAGACCGGCATAGGGCTTCTCCCTGAGGAAGGTTTCAAAGAAAACCGGTTCGATGGTCGAGCTGTCGCACACGACCCTGAACGTCAGGTCGTCGCTCTTCCGGATCTTGCGGGCCTCCCCCCTGAAAGCCAGCCGGCTCTTGCCGAACGAAATCCGGGAATCGAGAATATCCAGCGAACCATCGGCAACCTTCGCTTTACCCTTGATGCTGTAGAGGCCATCCGGCAAGCGAAATTCAGGATAGAACACCCTCATATCGGCGGTATGCATCTTAAGCTCATTGATATGCACGAACGACCGGCTCATTTTCAGGCGCTCCACGAACGCTTTTGCCCCGTTCGGACCGAACAGGTTGAAATCGTCGAGCGAAACCGACAGTTCCGCACTGCTTCTTCCGCTTCTGGCCTTGAAGGCAAGCAGTTCGCTGCGGCTTGGCGAGAAATGAAAGGTGCCCGAAGCTTCCGCCAGGCTGAACTTGTGGGATGGCAGATTGAAACTGCCTTGTTCGAGCACGCCCCCGAGCAGATTTTCCTTGATCCTGAACCCCTTGATCTTCAGATCGATCTTTTCCGAACGGTAAACGAGCCGCGGCGCATTGTCGCTTTCCGTTATCCAGGTTACCGCTGCTCCTCGCAACGAAAGGTTTTTGCAGAAAAAACTCTCAAGAGGGGCCCTGGTCGAATCCGGATTGCGAGAGGTGAAAATCCGCTCGATAGTTCCCTTTCCCCCTTTCCGTTCGATAATCGAGGCGCTGAGGCTGTCGGCAGCGATCCGTCTGAACGAGAGTCTGCGGATTTCGGGCTGCAGCAGCATCAGGAAATTGAACCGCATCCTTATTTTTTTTGCCTCGATAGCAGGCGCTTCGGCTCCGGGCTCGTAAATTGCCGGTTTTCGAAGCGTTACCCTGTTCGGAAACTGCAATTTCACCTCCTGCAGTTCGAGCCGTCCGTAATACTCATCATTGAAAAGAGCCACGATCTGATCGCGCGCATACCGGTCGAGCAAGCCGCTGTTCAGGACGATAGCAGCGATGACCGACACCACGAAAATGCATCCCGAAACCACAGTCAGGATGGCAATGATGGAGCGTTTAATCGTTTCCAAGCTTCGCTCCCGGACAGTAGCGTTGCAGGACGACGTCGATAATGCCGGACGTCGAGCGCTCTTCGAGCAACGGCACCGTCATGACGCTGCCGCCCGCATCAATCACAGCTTTCGCTCCGGCTATATTCTCGATCCGCCAATCGGCCCCCTTTACCAGTATATCGGGCAGCAGCATGTCGATAAGCAGTTCCGGCGTCTCCTCGTCGAAGAGCGTAATGGCATCGACGGCCTCGAGACCGGAGAGCACTTCCGCCCTGTCCCGTTCGGCGCATACGGGGCGGAGCGGCCCCTTGATGCGGCGCACCGAAGCGTCGCTGTTCAGACCAATCACCAGCACATCGCCAAGTTCGCGTGCCGCCCTCAGGTATCGGACGTGACCCGCATGCAGGATATCGAAACAGCCGTTCGAAAACACCACCCGCACTCCCTCCTCCTTCCAGCGCCGCACCTGTTCCGCGGCTTCCTCCTGGCCAATAAGCTTGCTTTTCATGGCTCTCCAGGTAGTCAATAGATAATCATCCTGACAATTTCGGATATTTTTTTCAAATTACAGCTATCCTGAATAATTCATGAAAGTTCATGTTGAATGACGGTAAAATATAATGCAAAAAGAATATAGCCGATTTGCATCAGCGTTTTCGAAGGCATGACGAGAGCGCAGTTGACGAAACATGCAGGTTATCATGAGTAAAAAAAAGAACCGTATCGGCGATAAGTTGTTTTACCGGATTCTCCTGCTTGTCGGCATGATTGTCCGGCGCCTGAACCGTGCTCACGCAGCGGCGATAGCCGGAATTACCGGCGACATTGTCTACGACAGGCTGAAAATCCGCCGCGAACTTGTCGAAACAAACCTTTCCCTGACATTTCCGGAAAAATCCGGCGAGGAGATTCGCCGCATTGCCCGACAGGTCTACCGGAACCTTGCCGAAAACGCCATGGAAGTGCTGCGCCTTCCCCTCATACAAACGCCGGAAGACGCAGTCTCGCTGCTGCAGATCGATGCCCGGGCTTTCCTTGCCAGAACGCGCGAAAGCGGCAAAGGCGCCGTTCTGGTATCGGCGCACTTCGGCAATTGGGAGCTGCTTGGCATAGGTCTCTGTCTTCTGGTATCGCCTGCAACCGTTGTAGCTAAAAAGCTGAAAAACCGTGAAGTCGATGGGCTTGTCAACAAATGGCGCAGTATGCGCGGCAACAGGGTTGTCTATAAAAAACAGGCTCTCCGCGAAGGGATCAGGACCCTCCGGAGCGGAGGCATCATGAGTATACTCGCCGACCAGTCCGATCCGAACGGCGGGTTCTTCATGGATTTTCTCGGGCGTCGTACATCGGTCTTCGTCGGCCCGGCATACCTTGCCCTGAAAACCGGCGTTCCGCTGTTTGTTATCATGTGCCGCCGTAACGGTTCAGGGCGTTATATCGCCGAGTTCGAAGAGGTTCAAACCAGCGATCTCGGAGACGGGAAGGAGGATGCCGAAGAGCTTGCGAGGCGATATACCAGAGTGCTCGAACGGTACATCCGGGCCTATCCCGAAGAGTGGTTCTGGGTGCACAACCGGTGGAAACGGGGCGGGTAATACATCGCTTCTGCTGAACCATCAAAATTAATTTTCGCATTGTTTGCGATGTGGAGCAAACGTTCTGAATGTTTTGCGTGGTGATTTATTGTTCTCAGTAAATGACTTTATATGGGATACCAGTAGAATAATTGTATTATTTTATTAAACTATGGTAATACGTTGTTTGCTGTTATCTCTTTCTTGTTTATTTCTTATATATCGTCCGAAACACAGTAGCGTCCGGTAAAAAAATGAAAAAGGTCTGAAACGACTTGAAAAACAGCGATATTAAAAGTGACCAAACCTTTGATATCAGTA
>JAFGMZ010000063.1 GCA_016927285.1 Chlorobiaceae bacterium | reverse complement strand
TTTATATTTGTTTCTGCAGAAAGAATGATGGGCATTTACTGTTCGAAGTTTTCCGGACAACCTGTTCGATCTCGCCGGATGAAGCAGTTCCACTGATAACCTTGATGTTTATTTGCGATAAAAGGGCTTTCAGGCCCTCTCTAAGTTCATTGGTCTCTTTCCATCTCAAAGCATAATAGTCACTGTTTCGCAGGGCAAATACTGTACCTATCTGCGCAGGAAGACTGAGTATCCAGGGTGGTGTCACACGTGCAACTTCCCTGATCAATGCGCTATTGCTGCAGAGATAGGCTGAGCGAAGACCCGAAAGAGCATATGCTTTTGAAAGCGATTTGCATATAACAAGATTATCCAGTTGACATGCCAATCTTTCAAGTGAATGTGAGGAATCAACGTAATCAATATAGGTCTCATCGATCCATACCCGTGTTTTCGATGCAATTGTTCTGACAAGTTCTCTCAAGCCTGTCGGATCTGTCAGATGCCCTGTCGGGCTGTTCGGGTTAACAATAAAAAGCCAATCATATCCTTGATGCAACTTTTCGCGGAGTTTATTCAAGCTCACCTGATAGGCGTTACTCTCATCAAGACAGAACCGGCGGATTTCACATCCGACAATATTTTCCAGTATATGCGCATATTCTCCATACATTGGATCCAGAATCAGCACCTTGTGCTCTTTCTTTACCCAGTGCATAATAGCCCTGAACATTAAATCTGATGAACCCGCCCCCAAGACGATGTTTTCCTGTGGCAATTTTCTGTTGGAAGCGATTTCCTCAAGTACTCCTGCGCAATGCGTTGGGGGGGACGTTCGAATCTCCCATGGAAGAAATCTTGTGATCTGCTGAATCACTTCAGGGGCCGGATCAAACCATGCATCGAGTACATCGGCATTGATAATATCCGCAGCTTTTTCGAGCGATGAAAAATTTTCGCCGATGGCCTTGAAGAACTGTCCTCCATGGTAAGCATGGTTTTGCGATACATTCAGCGTATCGAATACCCGTGCGTACTTTTCAGATGCATACCTTTCCAACACTCTGCGCGCACTTTCCTCAAATGACTTATCGTCGATATACATAAGTTCGTATGTCACTTTTCCCGACAGGATACGTTTTCCGAGAGTCTTGAAACCGAGACCTTCGTATAGAGACATAATCTCCGCTCTTCCAATAGCTATGACTTCAGAAGCGTTTTTCAGTTTCAGGTATTTATACGTACCATAAACCAACAACAATATAGCAATGGAGTGTCTCCATTCTTCGACAACAGTCAATAAACGCAACTCAAAAAGGGCATCATGAAAACTGAGAGGAATTTCTGATCTTGAAACGTATTTATCGATTGAATAGCCTGTATCATTAGGCGGAGTAATTGATACAAATCCTATAACAGTGTCGAAATATTTAACGACAACGTATTCGTTGAACTCATCAAGGTTATCTTGAAGTTTCCGGAATACGTTCGACTGGTGCTGCCCCAGTTCTTCAGCGTATACCTGATATCGTATTTTGTAAATTTGATTTCTGTCAGATCGAGTAGCAAGCCGCACCGTAATATTTTGGGAAGTCATTTTGGGGATCACAAAAGTAATTGAGTACTGGTTTGCCTGCCGGCTGGAATATCTGCTTTACTGTATCGCGTCAGATGTAACGAAACAGCTGCAATTGCTAATGTACTTATATAATACAAACACAATCCCGTCATATCAAGGCTAAATAACCTGAAACCATTCAAAACCTTCTCGGTATAAGGCATAGTCTATGAGAAAAAATAACAGGGTACAATAAGAATCCGACGAGCATAGGAGGAAAACGCTTTCAGAAAACGGGTCTGATTTAAAATCGAATTCAAGATACGTTACCGGATAGATCAGATTAAGAACTCGGCTTAATAAAGGCACCTACATATCCATGAACCGGATGAATTCAAGAGCTTTTTCGCGTAGTTCGTCATCGGCAGAACCGGCTTCGGGAGAGACATAGCGTACGCGGTAGCCGTATTTGTCGAGATTGGTGATGAGACGGTAGTGGTCGTGCGTCCGTACCCTGAAGCAGACAATAATGCTGTCGCTGTCGACAGGAGATTGGCGGGTGCCGAATGCCGTCACATAGGCGTCGTTTTTTTCGAAAACCGCAACGATTTCGGAGAGCTTTACTCCGGAAGCCGGTACGTCGAGTTCGATCGTCACGCACTCCCCTGCCCTGAGATGAAAAAGGGAAGCAACCTCAACGGCAAGCAGGCTTTTTTCGACGACCGCATGGAAGTCTCCCGCATGATCGACAACGGCAAGAATATCTCCGTGTGTACCGGCCCCATTGTTGAAGACATCGAGAAGATGTTCATGCGGGCCGGCGGTCGTGATCGGATCGAGAGGAAAAGAGGAAAGCGGCAACGAACCCGCCTCACCAGCTCCGTCGTTTGCAAGGAGCGCAGCAAGCGTTACGAGGCCGACCGGTTTTCCGTCATCGAGCACAGGGGCACAGCTCCGCCCCTGCATTGCAAGAAGACGCAAAGCCCTGCACGCCTGATCGTCTTTAGAGAATACAGGATAGTCGTACAGGGAAAACTTTTCTATATACTCATTCAGCAGCATGGTTCGATTTTGTTGACCCGCCGTTCGTGCCTGCCGCCTTCGAACGATGCGGCAAACCAGTTTTCAAGACTTTTCGCAATGGTTTCGCGATCGGTAAAGCGGGCGGAAAAACAGATGACGTTGGCATCATTGTGTTCTCTGGCCAGCGTCGCGAATTCCGGCCTGCATGCCAAGGCAGCCCTCACGCCTTTCACCTTGTTGGCTGAAATCGAAACGCCGATTCCTGTTCCGCACAGAAGGACTCCCTGGTTGCTCGATCCTTCCGCAACGCTTTCGCCTACTTTCCGTGCATAATCAGGATAATCGACCGATTCCTCGCTGAACGGACCCATATCAACGACCTCATGACCATTTTTCCGAAGCCATTCCACCACATAGGTTTTCAGCTCGAACCCGGCATGATCGCTTCCTACAGCAATCTTCATAACTCTTCTGCTTTAAATTTATTCGTAAATTTTTTTCTTGCCGACTGATTTAAAAAAATACTTTGGCTGTTAATTTCCGCGCCTTCGCATACGATTTTTCGATATGTTCCATCAGGCAGCATCTCCCACGACTTGGTGTTATCGAGCAGCATCAGTTCAAGATCTGATTTCACGGTTTCGATTATTTCCCCATCAAGCACCGGAAATATCGTTTCAACCCGGTGATCGAGATTTCTCGGCATGAGATCAGCACTGCCGAGATAGAGTTCGTTTTTGCCTCCGTTCGAAAAGTAATAGGCCCTGCTGTGCTCGAGAAACCTGCCGATAATGCTGATTACCCGTATATTATCGCTGATACCCGGAATACCCGGCTTCAGACAGCAGATGCCCCTGATGATGAGGTCGATGCGAACCCCTTCTCCGGATGCCCGGTAGAGCGCTCTGATGGACTTGTCATCCACAAGGGAGTTCATTTTCATGATAATGCGCCCCCCTCCGTTTTTACGGTGCTCCTCCACTTCCCGCTCTATCATGGAAATCATCTTTTTCCGGGTATTGATCGGCGAAACCAGCAGCTTTCTATACTCGGTGTATTTAGAATACCCTGTTAACGCATTGAACAGTTCTGCCACCTCGCGCACCAGTCGTTCATTGGTTGTGAACAAGCTGTAATCAGTATAAATTTTACCGGTTACAGGATTATAATTGCCTGTACCAAGATGCAGGTAATGTTTGAGTTTCTGTTGCTCTCGACGGACGACCATCGTGATCTTGGCGTGGGTTTTCAATCCGGGAAGGCCGTAAATAACATGTGCGCCCACATCTTCAAGCGCTCTGGCCCAGACGATGTTGTTTTCTTCGTCGAATCTGGCCTTCAGTTCGACCAGTACGGCGACCTGCTTACCGTGCTCCACCGCATTCATAAGCGCCTTGACGATCGGCGAATTACTGCCGACCCGATAAAGCGTCTGCTTGATCGAGAGCACGTCAGGGTCGCTCGATGCCTGCCGGATAAAATCCACAACAGCCTGAAAAGAATCGTAAGGATGGTAGAGCAGGCGGTCTTTTGTTTTTATGGCGCTGAAAATGTCGCCTTCGAATTGTTCTTCGATACGATTTACCGGAACGAATGGCTCGTCCTTAAGTTCGAGTCGATCAATTTTCAGAAGCTCGAACAAACAGCCGAGTCCGAGAACCCCGCCGATCTCATACACGTTTCTATCCGTGACATCGAGGTTTTTCATCAGCAGTTTTCGGATCGATTCGGGCATTTCCGGTCCGATATCGAGCCGTACGACCCGGCCATAGCGTCGCGAACGGATACCCTGCTCGATAGTTTCCAGCAGATCTCCGGCCTCGTCTTCCTCGATTTCGATATCAGCGTTACGGACGACCCTGAAAAGATGAGAACTGATGATTCTCATTTTTGGAAACAAATACTCCAGATTGTTTGCTATGAGATCTTCGAGCCAGATGAAACGAGAAATTCCATCGTCAAAATCAAGGTCTTCGATACCACCGAAAAACAGTAGTCTGGGAAGAACGGACGGAACCTTTACCCTTGCGAACTTATGCGTACGGTTCTCCTCGTCTTCGAGTTCGATGGCAAGATTAAGAGAAAGATTCGAAAGAAAAGGAAACGGGTGGCCGGTATCGAACGCCAGAGGCGTCAGTACCGGAAATATTTCCAGCTTGAAATAGCGGCGCAACGCCTCCTGATGTTCCGGGCCCAATTCGGTAAAACGCAGAAATTCTATTGCATTTTCAGCAAGAGCCGGGACGATATCCTCATAGAAACAGGCATTTCTCTGCCGTAATTGCAGAAGAATTTTTTCTCTGATTTTTTCGAGCTGCTCGGCAGGAGTCATGCCGTCTATGGTTTTGTCGTGTATGCCTGCATCGAACTGGTCCTCAATACCGGCTACCCGGATCATGAAATACTCGTCAAGATTCGAACTGAAAATCGAAATAAACTTGGCCCGCTCAAGGAGAGGGTGCGCTCCGGGCTCAAGAGCCTCTTCAAGCACTCTCTGGTTAAATTCCAGCCAACTCAGCTCACGATTCAGATAATTTGCCGGATCGCGATAATCCGGTGCAGGAGGGAGGAACCCGTTGTTGGTTGCCGATTGATCCATAATAAACTAAGTAATTAGGTGAATTGTACGATACCGCCTTCATGGACCGCGTAATCGAGCGGTTCGTCCCAGGGATCCGCAGGTAAGTCGGAAACGAACTGCATGCGGAAACCAAGACCGATACGGCAGGGAGAATATCCTGAATCGACAAGCCCGGCAAGGAACCGGTCATAGAAGCCTTTGCCGTACCCCATTCTGTACCCGTGCGCATCAATGCCGACAAGCGGCACGATAACTGCTTCAAGTTCCTGTGGATCGATCATGGATAGAGTCGTCGGCTCCGGTTGGCCAAACATGCCTGATGCCAGAGGATCTCCGGGTCGATATCGAACTGGAACAATATGTCCATCGATCAAAGCTGGAACGCAAAGACATTTTCCGGCATCATGAAGACGTCGACAGAGATTGCTGGTTTCCACTTCGCGTAATGATACGATCGAAAGGTATACCATGACAGAACAAGCGTCGTCGATCTCGGCAATTTTCAGAGTTTCTGATACGATCATCGAGCTGAGCGCAAGCCAGGCATCTTCAGGTAGCGATCGTCTGCGTTCAAGTAGCTCCTTTCTGACAAACTTTTTGGATGGTACGGTTCCGCTCATAACGCGCAATCAGTCATAAATGCGGCAATCGAGTTCAAAAAAACAAGATAAAAAACTAAACAATCATTCTGCATCCACACAAAGCCCTCCGATGTCAGTTTTCCCATGTTGGACATCACCGGTAATGATTTTACATTATCGTAATACAATCTAAACGCAAAATACAGGCATTCATGACCGCTCTCATCGATTCTTCGTCAATAATACCCGGAACAGTTTACTGTATTGCAAAAAATTATCCGGATCACGCAAGAGAAATGATGCTCTGGGAAGAAGATCCGCAACAGTTTACCGCAAAAGAACAGGAGCCCATTGTATTCATTAAACCCCCCTCTTCGGTAGAAACAGGCGGGATAACCATGATTCCGGAATTCGATGGCCGTCCACTCTCGGAAAACCTGCATTACGAGGCGGAAATCGTTATCGTGATCGGCACTGATTGTGATGGCTGTGTCGAAGAGGAAGCGCTCAAAATGGTAAAAGGATATGCAGTAGGGCTCGATATGACGCTTCGGGATGTTCAGCTCGAAGCAAAAAAACAGGGTAATCCATGGCTGAAAAGCAAAGGCTTCAGGCACAGCGCCCTTATTTCCAGCATTGTACCCCGCGCTGCAGCCGGGAGCTGGCAGGATCTTGAGCTTGTTCTCGACTGCAACGGCAAGCGCGTTCAGCACGGTTCACTCTCCAGCACGGTTTTTTCTCCACCGTTTCTTGTACATTATCTTTCGAACATGTATGGGCTGCGAAAGGGCGACCTGATTTTTACCGGCACTCCTGCCGGAGTCGGAAGGGTGGTGCCTGGCGACAGGCTTGAGGCCGGATTATGCAAGCGGAGCTCCCTGCAGGATAACTTGAGTGAACTTGTATCCCTCGGTGTATCGGTGCTGCAGGCAGGCATCTCCCTCTGAAGGATTGCCATCTTCTGCTTTTTTCGTCAATCATTATATTTATTTCTCGCATGAGCATCATTTTTCAGCACGCCCGTATCTTCGATCCCGCAGTGAATCTCGATACCATCGGCTCTGTCCGGGTACTTGATGATGGCAGGATCGATACCATTGCAGAAGGTCTCGATCCGATCTCTTCCGCGGCTGACGGGCAGGTCATCGATCTCGACGGCAGACTGCTTGTTCCCGGCCTGTTCGACATGCATTGCCATTTTCGCGAGCCCGGCCAGGAATACAAGGAGACGCTTGCCTCCGGATCTGCAGCCGCGGCTGCCGGGGGATTTACAGGAGTCGCTCTCATGCCCAATACCCGTCCGGTTATCGACAGCCCTCTCGGCGTCGCCTATATACGCCACCATGCCGCCGGTTTGCCGGTCGATCTTGAGGTAATCGGGGCCATGACCGTTGAAAGCCGGGGCGAGACGCTCGCTCCATTCGGCAAGTTCCGCTCATATGGCGTCACGACCGTATCCGATGATGGCACAGCGATCCAGAATACGCAGATCATGCGTCTTGCATTTGAATACGCATCGAATTTCGGACTGCTCATCATCCAGCACTGTGAAGACAAGACGCTTACAGCGGGTGGAGTGATGAACGAAGGGCGTTTTTCGACGATGCTTGGACTGAAAGGGATTCCGGATGCGGCGGAAGCCATCACGCTTGCAAGAGATCTCGAGCTCATGCGCTATCTGCAACAACACAAGCTGCATGATCCGCTCAATCCTCCTCGCTACCATGTAGCCCATATCAGCACGAAAGCCGCGATCGATCTGGTCAGGCAGGCGAAACATGACGGACTGCAGGTCACCTGCGAAGTTACCCCCCACCATTTCACCCTGACCGACGAAGACCTTTTCAATGCGCCAGCCAAAGGCAATTATATCATGAAGCCGCCGCTCTGCTCGAAAGAAAACAAACAGGCACTGCTTGAAGCTATTGCGGATGGTACAATAGACGCGATTGCTACCGACCATGCACCGCATGCCGCACATGAAAAAGAGTGCTCTCCGGATCAGGTTTCCTTCGGCATAACAGGTCTGGAAACCGCTGTAGGTCTCACCATAACGGAACTGGTACAAAAAGGCGTCATAACGCTGAACCGGGCGATAGCGATGCTCTCGATCAATCCCCGGACAATCATGAATCTGCCGCCGGTACGAATCCAAAAAGGCGAAGTCGCAAACTTTACCATTATCGACCCATCGGTAAACTGGACGGTAAAGGGCGAAGCGATGCTTTCTAAGTCGGCAAACACGCCATTCATCGGTCGGAGTCTCATCGGACGTGCAACCGGTATCTATCATAAGGGGACCTATATTGCAGCTCCTGCGATATGAAATGGGCCTGTTCAGGTTTCAGTTTGCCGATAGCAATATTTTTATTACATTCAAGCTCTTTTAGCATAACAATCAGAACCAGCGTATAAGACATGGCAAAGAAACAAACGTTCGGCGATAAATCGAAAAAAACCGGCGGCAGCGATTTCAAGGTAGCAAAGCTTGTGCTCTCAGTACCGACAGGAAAAAAGATGGCATGGAGATTTCTGGAAAAGAACGTTCGGATCCCTAACGGCGAAAACGAACAGGCCATTCTTGCCAAAGCGATCAGCGATACGGTTAAATAAACGGTTTCCCTTCTGATGCAGGACCTCATGCAGGCCCTGCATCCTCTTCTTCTTATCGCAGCACCGCAATGTCCTCTTCTCCGGATAGTACACCAGAAACCCGCGGCAACCTGTCGTCAAGACCATGGTTTGCGGAATGGTTCGATCACCCGCTCTATCTCGAGGTGTACAGCCATCGCGACAGTGCCGAAGCTGCCCGATGCATCAATACGATCATTGAGCGGACGCAACCGGGAAATCATCGTCCGTCATCGATAAACGTACTCGATATTGCCTGTGGCGCCGGACGGCACGCCATAGAATTCGCCAGACTCGGCTACTGCGTCACCGGAAACGACCTCTCGCCATATCTTCTCGATACCGCGCGCAAAGAAGCACATTCATGCAATGCGGAACTCTCCTTTACCTGTTGCGACATGCGCCATCTTCCGGCTGAAAATAGCTACGATCTTATCGTGCAACTCTTCACCAGTTTCGGGTATTTCGACTCTGAGGAAGACGATCGCCGCGTGATTCGAAACGTCAGCAATCTTCTCAACAGAAACGGCTGGTATGTGCTTGATCTGATCAACCCGCTTTATCTGCGCCGGAACCTTGTACCGGTATCCCTCAGAACAGTCTCCGGTCTTGACGTACGTGAAGAGCGCATGCTGGAGCAGAACAGAATAACCAAGAAAATTACGATAATGCCACCGGTGGGAGAAGCGCTGCAATTCGTCGAATCGGTTCGACTCTATACAAAAGAAGAAATTACGACAATGCTTGCCGAGACGGATTTGAAGCTGGATTTCATTGCCGGTGATTATACCGGCGCCCCATTCAACAGCGAGCACTCGCCTCGCATGATGCTGTTTCTCAGAAAATCCTGACTCCCCTTTTCTTTTATGACGGATTACCGGCTGCGTACCCGATTTGCGGTGTCGGTTGCGATGATAATCCTCATGTTCCTATAAGCCGGAAGAATCCGGCAACGAAATGTATCCGATTTTTATCGAGGCTCCGGCCTTGCCGTTACCCTTGTGCTCTCTTAAGGTTCAGGGAGGAATCCTATTTCATCAGAAGGGTTCCTGCGTTTTCAATTCCGGACAATCGGCTTTTCGCAAGGAGTCTCTGATAAAGCTGGGCTGTAAGGTATGCGTCGCCGGCGGATGTATGCCGATCATGGAGGCGAATATTGTACCGTTCGCACAAAGCATCGAGCTTGTATTCGCCCGCCTTGTGTGCAAGATTGTAATAAGGGCCCTTTTCAAGCCGTTTTGCCAGGCTTGCCGTATCGATGACATCGTTAAACAGCCTGACGCCGAAATGCCTTCCAAGGAGATTGTTGACCATGGCAATATCGAAACCTGCATGCTGCGCAACCAGAACGCTGTTTCCGATATAGTCAAGAAAACCGGTGACAGCTGTCCGTTCATCTACTCCGGTGGCAATATCCTTGCGGAGCAGTCCATGAACGCTCACGGCATCACGAGCCCCAACATTATCCTGTCGCACCAGAACTTCGAATGAATCCGAGACATCGATTCGTTGGGCCTTCAGCGAGACCGCCCCGATGGAAATGATCTTGTCATGCTTGATATCGAATCCTGTTGTCTCGGTATCGAATACAACGAACCTGATGTCGGCAAGAGGCGTCTTGGCCGGTATTTTTTTCCGGTTCAGGTGCAGATAACGGCATATGCTTTCAGGTAACGCGTTTTTTTTACACCTGAACAGCCTCGCTTCGATAATGATGCGGTCAATCACGGATGTAATCAAGCTGGAACCTCATGTTAAGGGTTTTCTGCACCTGTCCGATCGTTGAAAAAACGTTACGCAACATTTGCCTGTCGATTTTATTCAGGCTTTCCGGTTTGATATAACGACCGCTTCCCCCCTGCTCGAGACCATTGACGACCCGTAATCGCATTAGGAACTCATAGGCCGCTGCCGCTTCGAGGCAGAGATCCTTTTCAGCCGGAAGCAGATCCGCAAGCTTCTGAAAACGCTCGACCGTACTCAGATAATCGGGGATTTTCTGTTCGTAGATCAGGAGGCGGGCAGCATCGGAAAGCGGCATCATAGCTCTCGACTTGATATCGAATTCGTTGGCGTGATCACGACTTTTCTCGACAAGAAAATTCCTGAAAAAACCAAGGGGCGGAGGATTCTGTAAAGCGTTTTTAGCGAAAAACTCAAGAAATCCCCGACCTCTTGACATCTCCTCGAAAATCCCCTTTTTCAGTTCCGCGGCCAGAGTCGTATCGCCGTATACAGGACGAAAATCGAAAAATATCGTGGCGTTCATAAGTGCCTTCGGTTCCGGGGTCAGAATCCAGCGGCTGAAATATCCGATCCATACCGATATCGGTTGACACCACTCGTCGTTGCTCGCCATTACCTCTGCCGGGCAGAGAACGAACCCCGATTGTTCCAGCATGCCGGTAACCTTTCGTCCCAGAGCGACAAAATATGCATGCGTCTCCTTTTCTCTGCCTGATGGCGGGTCCGCGTAAAGCAGTGCATTATCCTGGTCGGTTCGCAGCAACTGTTCCTTGCGCCCTTCGCTTCCTAACGAAAGCCAGCAAAAAGGAATCCCGGGCATGCGCATGCCCTCCAGCTCGAGCGCTGCTATGGAAAACCTGATAGCCTTGACAATCACTGCGTCGTTTATTTCGGTGATAATATTCGAAATAAAGTGAACCGCGACATCCTGGCGAATATAAATCCGCAACAGATTTTCCGCCTTATCCCGCTCCACCTTGAGTTGTCCTACCTGCTCGGAAGCCATAATCTCTTTCATGATTACGGCTGGATTGTTGCCTTCGGATGTAATAATATCATGTTCGGAAATAATTCCCACCAATGCAGAGTCAGGCGTTCCATCCTCGGTAACGCAGAAATGTCGCAACTTGGTTTTCACCATCAGCATGACCATATCGGCAACAGTCTTGTTTCCGGTAATGGTGTAGATCGGACTGCTCATGATGTCCCGAACAGGGCGTTCGTTGACCGCCCCTGGTTGAGCTACAACTTTTTTCCGCAGATCGGTATCGGTAATGATGCCGAGAGGATGGTTATTCCGCGACACAACGAGAATCGACCCAATGTTGCAGTCCGACATGATTTTGGCTGCATCCAAAATGGAGATATCGGGGGCACAGGTAATGACGCTGGTAACCGGCTTGACTTCAAGCGTTTCGTGTTCGAGGAAACTGCGGCAGGATTGTTCGCTATAGCGTAGTTTATGCTGGTCGAAGGCATTGGTAAGCGATCGCTCCATGACCTGCATGCTCTTGGCGAACTCTCCGGCGAAAAACATCGAAACGGCATTGCTAGCAGCGATAAGCGCTCGAACCTTTTCTGCCGGCATTTCATAGATAAGGCTCTCCTCCGCAACCTGAGCACTGAGCATATAAATACTCCCGCCGAAAATCGCCCTGACGCCGAAAATATCGCCTTCATCACACAAATCGACCAATACCTCCTGGCCGTCGATCGAATCAAAGAGCCTGACGGCGCCTTTCATAACCATGAAAGCCGCCTCTCTGAGAGTATCGCCTTTCCTGAAGATCATTTCGCCCTCTTCATGGTAGTGAATCGCTATTGACGATGCGATATCCTGCACAGCTGCAGGTTCAAGAACATCGAAAGGCGGATAGTTCGAAAGATCTGCGGCCACACGTTCGACAATGGTATTGGAAGCCATGGCTGTTCCGGTAAAATTATGGGTAAAAACCAACGGATGCAGGTCAGGCTGACCGAGGCCGGATAATAATGCGTCAGTGCAGCATATTCCTGTCCTGATACCACTCAAAGGCACTTCTGATGCTTTTTTCGTGAGGCTCCTGCCTCATACCGAGCTCTCGTAATGCTTTCGAAGAATCGTAGTAGAGGTTTTCCGATGCAACCCTGAACATGGAAAGATTGAACAGCTTGGATATGCCATTTCTTGTTTTCTTCATGTCAAGAATCGATTTCAGAATTTTTGCCATCCAGAACGGCAGGGGTAATAAAATCCTCGGCGCTCCGGAAATATCGCAAATCGTATCGGCCAGCTGTTTATACGAAACATTGTCTCCCCCAATTATGTAACGCTCTCCGCATCTCCCCTTTTCCATCGCAGCCATAACGGTTTCCGCAACGATTTCAACATCGATGACGCAAACCCCTCCAAGAGGATAAAACGGAATTTTCCGGTTATACACATCCTTGATAAGGCGACCTGCATTGAAATTGATGTCGCCGGCTCCGAACACATAAGCAGGATTGACAATAACGCAATCAAGTCCTTTATTAACCGCTCTGGCAACTTCCTGTTCGGCGATCTGCTTCGTTCTGGCATATTCGAGATTGATGCGCTCGAAGTTCCACGTGGCTGATTCGTCGAGAGGTCTCTTGCCGTTGCATATTCCCACCGCCGTGATTGAGCTGACATGCAGGAGTCTCTTCACTCCAGCCTGCAATGAGGCATCAAGGATGTTGATCGTACCATCGACATTAATCGCATGCAGCAACGGATTGCGCTTGTCGCCCATGTAGGTAAGACCGGCTGAATGATATACCTGATCGATACCTGCTGTCGCAATATCGAGGGTCTCCCGTTTCGTTATATCGCCATACACAAGCGTGATGCGATCGCGCACCCCCTCCAGCGAGGTGAGATCCGAATTTTTTCGGACAAGAACATGAATATCATCGGCGGTAGACGCCAGTTTATGAACCAGACGAGAGCCGATAAAACCCGTACCGCCGGTCACCAGAATTTTTTTCTTCACCAATACTGATCTTCAATCATTGAAAGAACGGCAACTGCCGGCTACGAAAACTTACTTTGCCGCAGACTGCTCCTTAACTGCTATTTCGCCTGAAACGATTTTTCTTCGGATATCCTCGACACGATCATGCACCGCGCTTCCTATCAGGTTCGCGTTCCTGTCGTTGTAGACATAATCGGTATAACGATCTCCGATGCCGAATACGCTGACCGCTCCCCCCTTGAAAGAACCGTTGATCACATCTTCCACGGTTTTCAGAACAGCCTGGTCTATCGCCTTTACCATGCTGGTCAGCACAAATCCCGGGGCATCGGGCTCCTGGTCCCGATCGGTACAGATTACAAGATTTTTCGTATCCCTCGCGGCCTCGATCACGCCCATACCGCTTGCGCCCGCAGCCTGGTAGATGATATCGGCCCCTTTGGCATACTGGCCGAGCGCAAGCTCCCTGCCTTTAGCCGGATTCGCGAAAGCGCTGCCGGTCATGCCGATGTAAGCCGCAATCACCTTCGCTTCGGGATTCACATAATTGACGCCTTCTGAAAAACCCGTTTCAAACTTCCGGATAATGGACGACTCCATTCCCCCGATAAAACCAACCGTGTTGGTTTTTGTGGTAAGACCGGCTATCGCACCAGCAAGAAACGATCCCTTTTTCTCCTCGAAGACGATGCCCGAAAGATTCCCGGGAAGCCTCACTCCAGATGTGGGGATATAATCGATACAAACAAACTTTTTGTCAGGAAACGCTTCGGCAATCGAGGCGATATCGCTGCTGAAAAGCAGTCCGACGGCTATTACAAGATCGACGTCAGGATCTGCGGCCATCTGACGCAATGCAGCTTCCCTGTCGGCGCCTTCGCCGGAAGGTTCGGCATGAATGAAATCGACGCCATGCCTATCGCGGGCAAGTTCAAGGCCATGATAAGCGGAATCGTTAAAAGAACGATCGCCCCGTCCCCCGACATCGAATACCATGCCGATCATCGGCTTGTCATCCGTTGAGCCGTCCGTTGTTGTTTTATCGTTTTCCGGAGTACCTGTACATGCGCCAAGCAGTATCGTACAGGCCATAAAAAAACAGAGGAGACGCGTCATGGTCCAATAAAAAAGTGGTACCGGTATGGTGTTGTTTGCCAATTATATGAAATTAAAGGTAGAAAAAACCCGTCCCATTTAAAAGCCTGACGAAAACAAAATGCACCCGGAGGTTCTGCGCAGAGACGGGGCCGATGAATACGGTATTATTTACATCCATTGTCAGGCAATAGCAAAGTTCCTGTTATATTAGAGTTTAAATGCCACAGCATACAAGCAATGAAATCCACCACGGATGACAGCAGAACGAAAAAATATAACATTCAGGCTCCCGGAAGACATCGATACCGAATCGCTGCTTCGTCACGATCTGCTGCAGGTAAAACCGGGCATCACATCTGAAAGGAAGTGTCGGAGG
>JAFGMZ010000062.1 GCA_016927285.1 Chlorobiaceae bacterium | reverse complement strand
GGAGGAACGACGGAGATCGCGGTCATCTCTCTGGGGGGAATCGCATCGGGCGAGTCGCTGCGCGTTGCCGGTACCGATATCACCAACTCGATCGTGCGTCATTTCAGAAAAGCGTACAATCTTGCTATCGGGGAAAGAACCGCCGAGGATGTGAAAATCAAGATCGCTTCGGCCTACAAGCTCGATAAGGAGCTGACCATGAATGTCCGGGGCAGGAACCTCGTAACTGCACTGCCCGAGGAGCGGGAAATCAACTCGCCAACAATCAGGGAGGCCATCGCCACGCCGATAAGCCAGATCATCACCTCCATCAAGAAAAGCCTCGAGGTCACCAAACCTGAGCTTTCGGCAGATATTCTCGACCGCGGCCTTTTCCTTGCCGGCGGCGGCGCCCTCATCAAAGGACTCGACAAGAAAATCAACGAGGAGACCAAGCTTGCGGTCCATATCAGCGAAGAGCCGCTGACCGCCGTAGCGAGGGGTACCGGCGAAGTGCTGGAAAATCTCGAAAAATACCGCACCGTCCTGCTTTCGACAAAGCGTTACTGACCGAACTGAACGGCAGCGTCCTCGATTCAGGGCGCCTTCAGTCCTGAATCAGCCCGGAGTAAAAGTCTTCGTACCGTTCGACAAGCTGTGCGGTTTCGAACCGTTCAGCTTGCCTTACGCAGGCTTCGGAAAATGCTTTGTGCCGTACTTCGTCGGTCAGGAGCCTGAGGGATTGTTCGGTCATTGCCGCAATGTCTCCGGCTTGAAGCAGGTAACCATGCACGCCATGCTCGATGAATTCGGGAAAACCGCCTGCGTCGGTAGCGATCACCGGCACGCCACAGGCCATCGCTTCGAGGGCCGCAAGGCCAAACGACTCGACGTTGCTTGGCATGAGCATGAGATCGGCAAGGGAGAGGAGCGGTACGATATCGTCGATCTTGCCAAGAAAACGCACCCGATCGGCAATACCAAGTTCGCGTACGCTGGTTTCCGCGCCGCTGCGCTCCGGACCGTCGCCGACGAAGAGCATGGTGGCGTCGGTAGCGGAAGCGATCGCGTGAAAGACCTGTACGATGTCGCCGATGCACTTGACCGGCCTGAAGTTGGATATGTGGATGACGACTTTGCCGCTTCCAAGCCCGAGTATTCCGCGCAGCGAGGAATCAGGACTTCGGGAAAAGATCGTGGTATCGACGAAATTCGGAATGACCGTTATCTCTTTTTTCGGGCTGAACATCCGCAAGGTTTCGTCACGCAGGTAGCTTGATACTGCAGTCACGCCGTCCGACTTGTTGATGGCAAGCCTTACGACATCCTGCATACCCCGATCTGCGCCGACAACGGTGATGTCGGTGCCGTGCAGCGTTGTGGCAATGCGGAAACAACGACTTTCGGCGCATTTGTCCTCGAGCATCTGTCGGGCAAGCATGGCGCTCATGGCATGCGGAATCGCATAATGAGCATGGACGACGTCGAGTTTTTCGTAGTAGGCTACTTCTGCGATTTTGGAGGCGAGTGCCAGGGAGTAGAATGGACATTCGAAGAGCGGATAATGCATCACTTCTACCTCGTGGCAGAAGATATTTTTCGAATATGCCCCCAGCCTGAACGGGGCGGCCTGGCTGAAGAAATGCACGATATGGCCTCTCGACGCAAGGGCTTTACCCAGCTCGGCGGCTATGGCTCCGCTCCCTCCGTAGGTATGATGACAGGATATGCCGATTTTCATTTGCAGCGCTGTTTTTTTTGCGGCAATATACCAATAAATGCAGGAAGAGCACGCGATGAATGGGAACCGACCTGAACGAAATCCCTTCTTGATGCGGTTTTCGTTAAGAAAAGAGTTGCGTCATGAAGCATATCACCATCGAGAAGACTCTCTGCCCTTCGGTTGCGGAGCTGCAGATAGAGCTTGTTGAGCGCAAGGGGCTGGGACACCCGGACACCATCTGCGACTCCGTTATGGAGGCAGCGAGCATCGCGCTCTCGGGCGCCTATCTGGAACGATGCGGGCGCATCCTGCATCACAACCTTGACAAAGGACTGCTTGTCGCGGGTCGTACTTCGCCGAAACCCGGAGGGGGCGATGTGCTGGAGCCTATGCGTTTTGTTATGGGCGACCGGGCGACCATGAGCTGGAACGGCTCTCCCCTGCCTGTTTACGATATCGTGGAATCCGCGGCGAAAACGTGGATAAAAAATAACCTGCGTTTTGTCGATCCGAATCGGCATGTAGTGTTCCAGCATGAAATCAGGCCGGGTTCCTCCGAGCTTTCGGACTCGTTTTCAAGATCGGTCATCGGGGCGAACGATACGTCGGCGGGTGTCGGCTACGCTCCGCTGAGCGAAACCGAGTCGGTCGTGCTCGACACCGAACGGTATCTGAACTCCCCTGCTTTCAAGAGGCTTTTTCCCGAAACCGGGGAGGATATCAAAATCATGGGGTTTCGCGATGGCCGAAATCTCGACCTGACCATCGCCATGGCTTTCGTCGACCGGTTCATCGTGGACGGTGCTGACTATTTCAGAAAAAAACATGCCGTTGGCGAGCATCTCGAAGCCTGGCTCCGGAATACAAACCGTTCTTTCGACAATATCGGACTTCTGATCAATACGCTTGACGATCCTGAACGCGGTGAGGGCGGTATGTATCTGACAGTTTTGGGTACGTCGGCGGAGGGTGCCGATGGAGGCGAAGTAGGGCGCGGCAACCGGGTTAACGGCTTGATCGCTTTCGGCAGGCCTTCAAGCCTCGAGGCTGCAGCCGGCAAGAATCCGGTGAGTCATGTCGGAAAAATCTACAATGTGCTTGCGAGAAAAAGTGCGGAACGGATCTATAACGAAGTTCCGGGAGTGAAGGATGTTGTCGTTTTTTATTGCAGCCGCATCGGCTGCCCTATCGACGAGCCACTCTCGGCTTCGGCCCGGATCGTCCCGGAGCATGGAAAACGCTTCGAGCCTATCCGCAGGGAGGCGGCGGCAGTCATCGAGAGCGAACTGAATGGAATGAACGGCTTTGTCGAACAGCTCGCTCGCGGATGCTTTCGGGTGTGCTGAAAT
>JAFGMZ010000061.1 GCA_016927285.1 Chlorobiaceae bacterium | reverse complement strand
TATTTCGCCAAGAACCATGTCGATCACCTGAACACCTCGCCTGACGGCCATCTGGCCCTGGGCAACCCGTTCATACAGGCTCTCAAGTTTTTTCCTGTCAAACGCTTCGGCGCATCGTTCAGGAAGATAATGCGGGAGCTGATTCTGAATACTGCTCAGACAATGTCGGATCTGACCGAGAGGATTGCGCATCTCGTGAGCAATGCTTCCCGCAAGAGACTCCAGCACAGCGTTTCTCTCCTCGGCCAATGAGCTTTTCTTTTGCGTATATTTCACCAGTATTCCGAGAAGAAAGGCTATCGGAACGGATATGAAGTATTCGATCATCTCTTTGGTGACAATAAAATGTGCCCCTGTGGTATGGACATAACTGGTATAGGCAATCCATATGCCAAAAATCAGCAGAAAAAACAGTAAAAAAAAATTATGTATAAATATAATGAAAACAACAAGCATGACGGTTTCAGCTACCAGCCATAAACCTGACAGATTGTTCATCAGCATCAGATACGTAAATATCACAGGAAATGTAAGGGTCAACCATAGATACCAATAAAGATTCAGGTACGGCTTCATCCCGACCGGATAATGCTTGTAAAACAAAATCGGAATAAACATGAACGCGGATCCGAAACGCAGTCCGAAAGACTCATAAGTCTGTGGAAAAACAACCGTGCAAAGCACCCAATAGAGGGGATGACCCCATAACGCGATATAGCGTATTAAATCTATCGTAAGCTCGTTACGCTCATAATCTGAACGGAGAAAATCCATTACCCGCCTCAGAAAATATGCTATCGACGCTTGTGGCTGGGGCATATTTTTATATTACTTTCAAGTTACAGAAACTGTAATGACTGAATATTCCCTCAGTAATATCGAGCACCGAGCCCGAATGAATACGCTCTTCAACTGTAAGGCCATATTTTTCAGCAAATACGCTTATATCATTATATCCGTTAATGAACGGTTCACCCATTTTACGAATGTTGGTAATAAAATCATCTGCCTCCTTGAATCCGGTACAGCATTCAATCAGATCTTCAGAAACATAATCCATCCACATGCAGGATTCTCGTGACATCAGACCTGTAATGGAAGTCATAATGTTGTCAATATTTCCACTCTTGAAATACATGGATCCCCCCTCCCAGATAAAAAAGACCGGCAAACTGGAATCGAAATCGCTTGACTTGAGCAGCACCTGTGCTACCGACTGGACTTCGAGGTCTACCCCGACGCTCCTTATCGAATCCTTTTTACTATAATCGAATATTTTTTTGCGTTCATTCAGCATCACCGGTAAATCGAGATCGTATACAATAGCGCTTTCAATATTCAACCGCCAGAATCGACTATCGTAACCTGAACCAATATTGACGACATTGAATTTTTCCTTTCCCCGAGCGAATCTGATAACACTCTCGTCGAGATGCCTCGTTCTTGCCGCAATCATATTCTGCAACTGGGGAGTAGCAACGCTGAACCGCCTTGCCAGGGTAATCCCGTGTTTGCCGGCAAGCATAAAAGCATAAGGATCGTCAAACATCCGCTTTTCAACAGGTTTCTCCTGCTCAAGAGCTCTGAGTCCGACGATGAGCTTTGCCGTCGTCTTCGTCTTGTGCTCATAAAGCACATCGATTTTATCGACATCAAAAGCGTTTCTTTTCAAACCTGTCAAGTTCTGTGCCCAGTATGTAAAATCAGCCTCCGCGACAAGTTTATCGCCATTATACATCCTGACCGGAATAGTCGCCACCACCCTGTTGCTGTTAACAAATCTTTTTGCCAATCCTTCCCATTTCTCCTTTTCGATAGTCGCCTTGCATGTAAGATCGTGACAACTTGGGGCAAGCCATTTAATGGATGCTTTTGCCCCCCACATATAGCCTGCATTATCGTCAACAGAGGGCCAAAAACCTATTATCGGTACTAAATGAAACAATGATGTCAACGCCAACCCGCCGGTATATTCTGCGGCCAGCAGCATCAATGGTCCCTGATGAGCAATATATTGATTTGACGAATTCGGAATTAAAGGGAGAGAGGTTTCAGCATAACCACGCTCGACAGAAGTGATTTTCCAATCGATGAAATCCAGAGCGGGAACGGATTCGTGAAACGATTCCGTAAGTGCCTCAAGATTGAACCGCTCCCTGCGATCATGCTCCCAGGCATCTGTGGAATGAAGAAGAAAGGTAGTACTCAAGTATAAACTCATCTTAAGGTTACCGCAGTTACTGCTTGTTACTTTCGTCCATATCCATTGCCGTCTTTCGTTAAGGAAAACTCCTGCGAAAAACAAAGTAGTGCCACTGTTGGAACTGCCTGTACTCGATATTCTGAAAAGCGGGGCATATGGGGTTTTCCGTCGGTACGTAACCTGCATTTATGCGTTTATTGCCGGGAACAAATGGCAATAGGGAAGAGACCGGCTACAACCGTTTATTAGATTGTTAAATGTAACGATCTTTTTTGAAATGATAGCCAACTTGCTTGTTTTTTTGATGATAAGCGCGAATCGAGTGATCACTTGCAGAATGCGTTTATCGCCTCATACGGGAAATGCGACTCTATGAGGGCTACACTTGTAATTGTTGTAAGAATCAAGAGATGCCGGTCTGTCCGATCCCGAAGTATTGCCGCATGTCGGAACTATGCTAAAATTCTGACTCGAAAGAAGTAAATTCTGACTCGAAAGAAGTAATCAGGTATCCGGAAAATCACCTTACTCTACAACTCTTTTCCGGTCAGACGGCAATGAACGGTTTAACGACATCGCATCCTCTTTCGAGCGTCTATCTTCCATCGAAAAATAGCTGTTGCTCTCAACCTTTCAACATGCGGCACATCGGCACCCTCTCCTGATCGTCGTCCATCGACGCACGGCATAACTGGAGCCTCGTCGGTCACGCATTCGAACATACCGCGCAGCCATAGTCGATGTCCGAACGGAATAAGCTTCCGCACTCTATCCAGCCTGTCGCAGCACTGATGCTATCGGTTTGCCATGCCTGTTCGGTTTCCGCTGCTCTGCCCTCCTCAGACAGCACGTAAATCGGGCGCCTCGCAACATCCGGAAAATACGATGAGTCCTGTATCGCGTTCTCTCGTCAATCAGCCGATATCGTCTCAACTGTTCATGTCATTGATGTCTTTCAGGTAGAGACCAGTCAAAGCCGGTAACACTCTCCTGGCAGGAAATCGACATACCTCGCGACCAAATTGTCCCTGCCCGGCAGTTCGCCTTGATAAGAATCGGGTAAAGTCCCGTTACCTCCCTGCATGGATACTTCTGCCGTCAAGAACACGATAGATCCGGCCCGTCGTGAAGAGCCGAGGCCCCTCATGCCTTATGGCTGCATGATCGCTGCGACGACAAGCCGGCTGAATAACAGTGTCATCGCAAGAAATGCCGAAGGCTGCCACCTAAACCTTCCTGGCAGCGCGTCCGCTCGAGATATAACCTGCAGTCGGACCTCGAACACCGATCGAAACGCAAACACAATCCACTCGCGATATACGGCCATCCCTTTCAGGTTGCCGGCCCAGGATGAGCTGCCGCAATAAGCACCTCTACCGCATAAAATAACGGGCCACCAAGCACTGCAGGTTTCGGGCAAAATCGAGACCTTCGGTTATGTTATCTTGTACGTATCATGAACAGGCGCCAGACGCTCTGATGACGCATTATTTATGCATCATAAAACGCAATGCTCGTCTTTATATACTCCTTAAGAACAACGTTCCGATAGCTTCGAATTAATATCATTTTCTTGTTTTAACCCTGATGAATCGATACTTGTATTCTTAAAGTTATTTGCAAAAAACACCCGACAAAAGACCTATCGCAACCTGCCTGCAAGCGCACTGTCCATTCCCCGATAATCGTCACAAAAAAAACAGTTCATAAGAACTCCGACAATGCCTCCCAGCAACCCTGAAAACCTTTCGCTGTTCACGAAGCGGATTCTGCCGTCCGGCTCCCTGAAAAGCAAAAAACTGTGCTCAGCATGGAAAAGACCAAGGGGAAGGGTAAATGTCCAGCAAAGCTTTTTTAAGGGTTGGAGAGTGATAATAACCACCGGGATAAAAAGTGCAGGAAGCGCTTTAACTTTCAGGCGAATCCGGATCGTTCGACCCTCTTCAGGAACGCCCTTTGCGTCTGTAATAAGAGGATTCCATTGCCAATAGGCTGATGTGTCCAACAGAACACGCCAGACTTCCTGGAGCGGAGCCGCTATAGATATTTCCGTTCGTATCTCGACCATGCAATAACTGTTTTAGAGCAAACTCCGCATGCTGTCAGGATTTGCAATACTGAAAATACGTCCCGGTTGACCGTAACCAACAATGCGCAAGGAAGTTCAGCAAAGATTCTGGCCATCGCCACGATAGATATCGGACCGAAACGATGCCGGCATCGACCGGATATTCCGGGAGCATTGTTTGATTTTTCAACACTCTTCACGAACTGATTACTGTAATTTACCGTAAAACGGAGAGACCAGGAATACAAAATATTTCAATCAACTATTCTGCAAAAGGGCTGCGGGTTGAGAATTCGTCATACAGCTTATAATGGGTACCTCTATAAAGTTATTGCGCACCCAAATTGCTGCGTTGGTCGGTGCTCGAAATCCTCATGTACTACGTATACACTCCGGCTTCTCCGCTCCGTTCGCCTTGAACTTTGATCGCTCATCGCACTTAATAGAGCTGCCATTATGTTTCTGCCTGTTTAGATTAGGGATCTTTATTCTGCGATCATAAAAAAACTGACCCCAACATGCGAAAACAACTGACAACATCCCTATTCATAGCATGAGGCATACGCAAAAATCGATTGAAAATGCCGGATGGAAGCTTTTCGGAATGATTCGGCGTTTCTGATAGAACAACCACAGCCATGAACAAAACAACGCAACAATGTGCGGAAGATTCGGATTTTTTGAACTCCGGTACTTTGTCGACCGGCTCAGGCAACTCGAGCTGCCATTCGAGCAGGACAAGGAGTATCGTTTCATGCCAGGGTACAACATAGCTCCGGAAAGCATCATCACCGTGCTGATCGGCGAAGAATACGCGAACGTGCTTCGCAATGCGCTCTGGGGACTGATCCCCCACTGGGCGCAATCCTTACCGAAGGTGCGTCCGATCAATGCGAGATCTGAGAGTCTTGACAGCAAGCCCTATTTTCGATATATGCTGAACCATCGTCACTGCCTGATTCCGGCAAGCGGGTTTTACGAATGGAACGGGAAGAGCAAAAACGAAAGGAGCTGCAAACATGAAGGCAAACAAGCAGAAAAAAACAAAGAACCAAAACAACCTTTTTACATACACCGTGCCGATGGCCAGCCGATGGCGTTCGCCGGCCTGTGGGATATCTGGCAGCCGCCGGATCCTGAAAAAAAAGCCGTTACGTCGTGCACCATCATCACGACCGAAGCTAACGCGGATATGCTGCCTGTTCACGAACGTATGCCGGTTATTGTGGAACCGAAAAACTGGGGCCTGTGGCTGCAAGCCGATAAAGGAGTTGCTCTTGATCTGTTGAAACCTGCGGAGAAGGGGGTACTTGATATCTATCCGGTTTCGGCCAGAATAAACAATCCGCAGTATATCCGAAAAGACTGTATAGTTCCGCTGTCAGGGAATGGATAATTGAACTGTCCAAAAAAGCGCACTGAAACCCTCAAAATGATAAAATAATCGACTGGGTTTTGAAATAACGGTTTTCTTTTTTTACATTTACTTCCTTCCAATAACAGGGCGAAGTGGCCGAGTGGTCAGGCAGAGGTCTGCAAAACCTTGTACAGCGGTTCGAATCCGCTCTTCGCCTCCACTAAAACAAAAAGCCTGCATGACATGCAGGCTTTTTGTTTTGTCGACTGCATGCATAAAGGGGGTATTGAAAGGATGGCGGACATTCCTGTCCGCCATTCAAAAAAAACCTAAACCAGCATCAAACCCGGAAACACCCTCCAGGCCTTATTAAACGCGACCTTTGCGACATTCGAATCGAATTGTCGCTTTTTTTAGGATGGGTAGGCATGTCGAAGCTTTGTATCTGAAACAACATTTTTTTCGTTCGGGATTTTATAAATCCGATGTTATCCGATTTCTTTCGCCCCTGTGATAATGGCTTCGACCAGCTTTTCGATGATCACGTCATCCATCAGTACCGGAATGTTCAGGCAGATGCTGCTGCGAAGCATTGTTCCGGTTTTCGGCCAGAGCGTTTCGAGATCGATGCCCTTGTAACGGTCATACTCGGGAAGCAGATGGCTCCAGACGCCGGCGAAATGCCAATCGAGCGCTTCGGGCAGAATCTTTGTACCGAATCCGCGTTCCATAAGATGTGCTTCGAACTGCAGCGCAGCTTCGCGGTCGCGAACCCTGAAAATCAGCGTGTCGCCCTGGGAACCGTTTTCATCGGAAAAAGGTCGCAGCATGATATTATCGATATGTCTGATCGCATCCTTGATCCGCTTTTTATTCTCCCTGCTCTTCAACAGAATGAGGTCGATTTTGGCGAGCTGGGCAAGACCGATGGCGGCCGTCACCTCGCTGAGCCTGAGATTGAGCCCTTTTGCCCTGCGAGGATCCTTGCCACGGGGCAGGCCGTCGAGGTGCATGTGGCCATGATCGGAAAATTCAGCTGCACGATCGTAGATATCCTTATCGTCGGTGACGATGATACCGCCCTCTCCGGTGTGCATGGTCTTGCCGGCGTCGAAAGAAAAGGAACCTACTTTGCCGATGGTGCCGAGCTTGCGTCCTCTGTAAGTTGCTCCGAGCGCCTGAGCTGCATCCTCAATAAGCATGATGTCGTATTTTTCGCAGATGCCCGCAATTTCCGCCATTTTCGGAGAAGCCCACATGGGAATGGCTACAACAGCTTTAGTTGCTGGAGTAATGGCTTTTTCCACCTCTGCCGGATCGAGATGGTAAGTTTCGTCGATTTCTACCGGCACAGGTAGTGCTCCGAGCGCACTGATGGCTTCGACAGGGGCTATGAAGGTCCATGCCGTGGTGATAACCTCATCCCCTGGTCCTATGCCTGCACCCGCAAGTGCGCAGTGTATGGCCGCCGTACCGGAAGAAACCGCATGGGCATATTTCACCCCCATGTATTCAGCGAAACGTTCCTCGAGCTCCCTCGCTTTGTAGTTCCCGCCCCCGTATCGATAGAGATTGACCTTGTCGCCGCTGAAAAGATCCTGTATTTCGGCCAGTTCCTCCCGGCCTATGAGTTCCGCTCCTGCCATTTTGCTTAAATGATAGAGGTTTTATGATTCATGTCAGATTATAGATCACATGCCGGGCTGACTCTTCGGTAAAGTCCACCGGATTTCCGGCAAAGGAGCCTTTGAGCGCTGCCGATGCGTTCTTTGCAAGCTCGGCAACATTTCCCTTGCCATAGCCGTAAGGTACAAGACTCGGAATTGCAAGCTGCCGATAGAGTTCATCCATCTCTTCAAGTAGTTCCTGCGTTGCCTCCTTCGGCGACGGAGTGGTGCGCATGGGGTTGAGCAGCGCATATTTGTCATAGCCATGGTCGAAGTTGTAACGCATAACCTCCTTAAGAAAGATAGCGCCGGCAAGTCCGTGCGGCACCTTGTGTCTGACGCCAAGATAGTAGGCAAAACCATTTGTGGGTCCGTCACCTGAGTTCATAAGCGCAGTGGTGCCGCAAATGCTTCCTATGGCAAGATCAAGTCGCGATTCGGCACGGTCAAGCTGCCCCTGCTGGAGGGCATAGAAGGTGCGCTGAAACCCCTCGATAGAAAAGATGCGGCTGATCGGAGTGTGCTTCAGGGAACCAAAGCTGTCGATGCAGTGCACAAGACTGTCCATGGCGGAAGCGATCACACTCTCCATCGGTGCGGTCATTGAAAGCTGAGGATCGATGACGGACTTTTTGGGGAAGTTTCTGCGAGTGTTGATACCGAGCTTTCGACCTTCAGCTTCATCGATAAAGACCGCATTGAAACTGATTTCCGAACCGCTTCCAAGCAGGGACGGTACGGTGATGAGTGGTACCGGGTTATTGACATCCTGCGGAAAACCTTTCAGCGAAAGAGCGGGGACATTGTTGGTAAGCAGAAGAGCGACTCCTTTGCCAAGATCAAGCGAGCTTCCTCCGCCGATGGCTACAATGCCATCAGGAATATTGCTGCGAAAAAACTCTGCGACTTTTTCGAGGTGGGCGTATGTCGGTTCCCCCTTGAACTCGTTACAATAAACGATGCAATCGCCGAAACGACCCGTCAGCCCTTTGAGCACATCCTGAAAATAGGGGCTTGTGGAGAGGTTGGCATCGAAAATAACGCCAGGTTTCTGCATACCGACCAGCCGAACCTGCTCCTGCAGGTTCAGAGCTTCGTTGACGCCGATCACAAGATCGGTCGAAAGAAAAAATTGCATGGCTTTAAATGCTATGGGTTATCCGTTACGGAATCCTGGATAGCCAGGTTTTTCTTGTACATGTAATATTCAATTAAATCGATTTCCTCGATAGTATCAATCTCCCAGGTCTGCCAGAACTCCATTTCGTAAACGGAAAGCTTCCTGCCTATACGGTTCCCGCAGCTCCGGAGCACCTCGGGGGTAACGAGATAGATGGATCCGTTTTCGATATATTGTGGGGCCCGATCCTGTCGCATGCCTCGGTTCCGGTAGTCGAAGTTCACGCTCTTCCAGCTATTCGCCTGACGTTCCCAGAGCGTAAGATCGTCAAGCTTCGTGACGGAAATGAGTGAATCGGCATCTTCTGCATCGAGTCGTTCGATCGCTCGATCAATATCCCCGGGCTTGCGAAGAGGCGACGTTGCCTGCAGAAAAACCACAAGCCCTACCGGTGCGGAGCGCTCACCTTCGAGCCGGTCAAGAACATGCAGCAAAGCGGATTCGGAGATTGCCTGATCACCGCTGATCCCGGAAGGTCGCTCGATTACCTCCGCTCCGTATGCCTCGGCTACCGAAGCGATGTCTCGATCATCGGTAGTAACGATTATCCGATCGATACGCTTCGACTGCAAAGCCTGCAGAATGGTCCATGCAACGAGAGGACGGCCGGCAACCGGATGGATATTTTTGCCCTTCAGCCCTTTCGAGCCTCCCCTCGCAGGAATAATGGCGACGTTCTGTACTGCTTTTTCCATTCTAATTTCACATTAACCGTCAATGACGCTGCGGCAGACGTCAGCAATCCTTCGAGCTGCCGACTTGTTCTGCAGCGGAGTGAGCGCTCTGAGTTCATCGGGATGCAAACCGCAATGCACTGTTTTGTTGAGAGCCGATCCCACGAAGATCGTGGAGGAAAACTGCGCTATGAGCATGCTCGAATTGGCGATCATCTCCTCGGTCTTCCCTTCTGTGAATACCAGACTCTCGGGAGCGCAAGCTTTGATTTCGCGCACGGCCCTTGCCGCATTTTCATTCGGGTGAAGCTTGAATATCAACTGTTTGTCTCCAGCCATATAAAGGTACTTCCCTATGTTCCTGCGGCGATTTTCGTATATGAATGTCTCCCGGTTGTCGGAGGTACAAACCAGCACATAATCGCGGTGTTCGAAGTCGTTGCTCAGATACTGTTCACAGTTATCGAAATTCGGAATGCTTGTCACCTCGATCTTGCCGGGATTAACGCCCTTGCGGACAAACAGGTCACGATAACCCTCGCTGGCGACGCAGAACTTTTCGTAAGCATCGCTCAGTCCTGTTGTGGCCGTGCCTGCAACCCATCTTGGTACCCAGCGGAAGTTCCGTGCCAGATGAAAAAGTACGGTCTCCGGTTCAGTCATACCCTCCTGAACGAGCACTATCTTCCTGCGGCGAATTTCCTTCGGCATGATAAGGTCAGTACATGTAACCACGAGGTCATAATCCCGAGCCATTCCGCCTATATCAAGTTGCAGATCATGATCGAGAAGATACTGCAACGCCCTTCCTGACCGTTTTTTGCCAAGGATAGTGAATTCAAGAAGCCCCATGTCGCTTGCGACACCAAGCAGTCCATCACTGAAAAAAGGAGAAAAGTAGCGATCGTAATCACCCAGCCACTCCGAAATCTGGTGCATCTGTGTAGTCTGGTTCATCGAACCGCAGATAAATAAAATTTTCTTCATGAGTATGCCCTGATAAACAGGCATCCGCATCTTTTTTATGACAAAAATGTCTTCAAAGAGGTAAAACATTCCGCTGAAAAATATAAAAAAGCCGTTAACATCGCAGGGATTCCGGCAACGCGAGAGAAGATTCATAAAAATCCTCACCGCACACGCCCCCCCGAGTCGAACGATAGCACCCGTTCGGTCCGACAACGACACTCAGCAGCCAAAAGCATCTCTATAACAAATAAACGCCTCGTTCAATACATACCAGAATGGACCGATCATCACCAAAATCACGCAAAACCCGAACGTTACAGAATACCCCGGGAACTTTGTTTATTAAAGCTTAATTCTATAGAAAGTTGCCAACTGCAGAGAAAAGATTCCCGATAAGGGGGTTTTGGCAACCATAAACCAGGTACAGTTTTCATACCTTTAATGCTTACCTGAGAAGCATCATGAGTGCAGAAAAACGCCAACCGCTGGATTTGCTGGATAAAATTTACTCTCTTGGATACTGGATGACTGGTTCGCTCAAAAGGACCAATGAACTTGTCTTCAGAACATATCAGAACATTACGTCGAACGCTTCTGAAATCGAGGTGTTCAAAACATTCAGAGATGTCTATTTTGATTATGCCTCTCTGAATGAAGCCCCCCCCGAACCCTCTGCGGCAGGTTATACTGACAAAAATCTGCAGGTTATCATTCACCAGCAGGAAGCTGACAGAAAACTGTCGGTCTTGTTTTCCGAAATATGCGGCCTGCAACACCGGAAAATATCCATTATCATCGACAAACCGCTTGGCATTGTCCTGATGTGGTTATCCTCGGGAAGAAAAGCTATGATCGAAGGGCTGCTGGGGATATTGGCTTGCTTTGATCCGCGCCTTGAAATCCTGAAAAACATACTCTGCCTGTAAACCTGAATACAGGGCATCGTTAACAGGCGCCTTTATACGGTTATTGAGCGCCCGGATTGCTGCTTTGGCCGGTGCTCGAAATCTTCCGGTATTACGTGTATACTCCGGATTCACCGCTCTGTTCGCCTTGCACCTTGAGCGCTCAGGGCACTTAGAGAGATTCCATGCAAAGCTGGTTTAACAGCATGTATCAGCGTTTATTACTCGCCATATCCGTCTTCATGTATCGCTCGTCGTAACGGCATCGGCATCGGCATCTTTAAGATGAACGCCTGAAAGAAACATCACGCCATATCCGATAGAGTACCAGAGCACCTCCTTGAAGCGTCGAAGCAGCACGAAAGCTGCACCGTTGGCTGAATAATCGGGCATACCGACCACCTGAAAAAAAATAAGATAACCAAGATCCTGCACGCCAAGTCCGGAGGGAATGAAAAAAAACAACGATCGGAGCATAGCAAGAGAAATATCGATAGCGAAAATCTGATGAAGCGGTATCTCGACGCCAAGCAAAAGTAAAATAATATAACTTTCTACCGTAATGGTAAACCAGGCAAGAACATAGTAGAACATCGCCAGGTAACGTCCGCCGCAAGGCGATCCCCGGAAGCTGCCAAGCGCCTGATCGGTATCGAGAAAACCCGCCTCCTTTTCAAGCAGCCAGTCTTTCATCTTCCTGAAAGGCACAAGCATGAGAAACTGATGAAGTTTCACGGCTACGCTTCCGTTAAGCAGCAGAAGCAGAAAAAGCATAAAAATAAAGAAAACGGCAAAACCTGCTGCGGCCATCAGTAAACCAAGCCCGCCGAAACCGATGATGCTGCCCGAAATAGTCTGCAGGAAAGCGTATCCAGCCAAAGCTCCGGCCACAGTGTAGATTCCCTGCGCCGCAGAGAGCATGATTTTGCGGACGACAACGCTGGCAACGGAGTCAGGCACCGAAAGACCAATAAAACGTTTGCAGAGATACGGCCTGAGTGGTTCGCCTATCGCCACACCGGCGGGCAGCGTCATGGAGACGGTTTCAGCGATAAGCTGTATGCGAAAAAGCGGGAGGAACGGTATACCTCGAATGCCGGGTGGAAATACTTTTATCCAGGCGAATGTTTCGGATACATGCAGAACGAGGAAAGGAAGCAGAATCAGCACCGATGAAAAGCCTATCGTGACGATCCTTTGAATGGCGCCCTGAAGATCAATCTGGCTGAAAAGATAGACAATCAGTCCTGTTCCAAGCAGCAGACCGACATATCCCGCTGCATTATTACCCTTTTCTTTCTTCAATCCCATAGAATAGATAAAAAACTGATATAAAAGATACCGTAAAGTACCAATGGCTCTTTGCAAAGATACGATTGTATCGTTAATTATTCTGGTAGACCCGCTTGAACCTTCCTGCTCCGAAGGATGTGTTCAGTCGCCTTAGGGACACATCTGTTGATTTGTCAGCAAGAAACCGTAGTTCCGACAAATCGGAACGTCAAGCCAAATTCGGCTCCGGCAGATTATTGAGCGGCAGCAGCTTTAAGCCGCCGAACATGCCGGCAGGCGAAGTTTCATTGTAACTCGTTCTTTTCAATTACCACACATACGCAAGCTTAGACCGGTGCTCCATGGGACTCATCAATCCTGATTTTCAGACATTACCTGAGCTTTTTTCTTCGGTGTTCAGCCATTACCGCGGAAAAAAAGATAAATTTCCCATCGCAAGAAAAATTAACGGCGTTTATGAGCCGATTCCTTATGAGGCGCTCGAAGAAGATGTGCAATCATTTTCCGCATATCTGCGGGAGAACGGCATCGACAGGCATGACCGAGTAGCCATCCTTTCCGAAAACCGTCCCGGCTGGTATCTGGCCGATATGGCCATCCTCAACCTCGGCGCGATCGATGTGCCGCTCTACCCTTCTCTGCCGCCGAATCAGATAGAATACATCCTGCAGAACTGCAGCGCAAAAGGCATTGTGGTTTCCAACATGCTGCAGCTCGGTAAAATTCTCTCCATCTGGCAGAACCTGCCGGACCTGAGCCTCGTCATCGTTATGAACCGTCTTGAAGAGCCTGTCGATGATGTGATTGACCTGAACAACGTGAAAGAAACGGGAAAGAAAATACTTGCAGAAAAACCATGGATTCTTGACGGTATCAAGGTGGAACCTGAAGACATAGCAACCATTATCTATACATCCGGAACGACCGGACTGCCGAAAGGGGTCATGCTCACCCACAGGAACCTTTGCGAAAACGTTAAATCCTGCTCATCAGTCATACGCCTCGATGAAAACGACTGCAGCCTCTCATTCCTGCCTCTCTCGCACGCCTATGAACGTACCGGAGGATACTATCTCCTCTTCTCATGCGGTGCCGCCATCTACCTGGCGGAAAGCATCGAAACGATTTCGCTCAACATGACTGAAGCGAAACCCACTATCATCTTTACGGTACCGCGGCTCTTCGACAGGATGAAG
>JAFGMZ010000060.1 GCA_016927285.1 Chlorobiaceae bacterium | reverse complement strand
TTTGCGTTGCTTTTCGCTCATAACTTGTCCCTTTTTTGGGCAAGTTACCACCTTAAACACTTGTCTGAAAATCCGGGTCCACTACAAAGCCTGAAATGAAAGACAGGCAAGTGTCATACAGTTTTCATGGTATTGCTGAAGGTGAGGTGGTTGGTTCACTCACGGTCCAGAGCAGAAAGGGGAACGCTGATGAGGTGGATTTTGCGACATTGATTTACGATGCTACGCAGTATATCGGTTCAAAAAAGGAGTTGAAGGGGTATAATGTGACTCTTTTGTCGACTCCTCAGGCAATCAGTTCAGCTATGGGCGTTGATTCCAAGAGTGGAGGCATCTCTTTGTCGCCACTAATCTCCGGTCTGGTTAATGGCCCAGCTGGCGCTCTTCTCGGACTTGCATCGGGTTATTCCAGAACAGGAGGTGTAACCGTACCGACAGCAATTGTAGGTTGCACGTTCCTTGTGCTTGTTGAGAGCGAAAACAGCAGGCGTATTGATATTGTCAGACATTACAACAGGCCAGGAATCCCGAGCATGGAGGCTCATAGTAATGGTAATGGAGGCAAGAAATACGAGGCTACGAGGAACAAGTGATGGATCAATTCTCTTTTATTATTAGAAAAACGGTCTGAGCGGTTTGGGTTTATGTTTACTTCCCGATGCTCAGGCCGTTTTTTTTTCTATTGATTTTTTGTTCGTTTCCCGCCTGTTCATTCACTCCCTCATGAAACATCCTTGCTATATTTGTCTGGCTCGTTTAAATTTACCCCTCAATTGTACTGTGGCGTGGCTTACTCTGACGTCCGGTTTCCAGTATGAGGTACTGTCTGAATTCTAACCAAAGAGTCATTATGAATAATAGCAATCCGGTTTCTCCCGTCCAGGAGTTTGAATATAAGGCTGAAATGAAGCAGCTTCTGGATCTGATCGTCCATTCGCTTTACACCCACCCGGAAATTTTTCTTCGGGAACTTATTTCCAATGCTTCCGATGCGCTTGCGAAAGTGCGTTTTGGTGCTCTGACCGATCAGACCCTTACTGAAGGGGACAGCGATCTCGGGATCCGGATCACCATTGATCCCGAAGAGCTGACCTTCGTGATCGAAGATAACGGCATCGGCATGATGGAGGAAGAGCTGATCACCAATCTCGGTACAGTAGCGAAATCTGGTACGTTAGGGTTTATGCAGGCGTTGAAAGAACAGCAAAAAGAGTTGGACGGCAACCTGATCGGCCAGTTCGGTGTAGGTTTCTATTCGGTTTTCATGGTTACCGATGAGGTCACGGTTGAAACCCGGAGCGCAAAAACTGACTCCGAGGGGTATCGCTGGAAATCAGCCGGTCAGGGTACGTATACCATAGAAAAAATCGATAAACCCGGACGCGGTACGAAAATATTCTTCAAACTCAAGGAGGAGTCAAAGGAGTTTGCCGAAGAGTATAGAGTTGAACATATCATCAAAAAATACTCCAATTTTGTTGATTTCCCCATCCGTCTCGGCGACAAGCAGGTAAACAGCATGACAGCGCTCTGGCAGCGTTCCAAAAGCGAATTAAAGGATGAGGAGGTCAATGAGTTCTACAAGTTTATTGCCAACGATTTTCAGGATCCGCTCGATTACCTGCATGTTTCCGTAGAGGGTATGGTGAGCTTCAAGGCGTTGTTGTTCCTTCCGAAAGAGGCTCCGATGGATCTGCTTTACCGGCAGAGCGAGCTGGAAAACCGCGGGCCGCAGCTTTATGTTAAGAAGGTGATGATCCAGCATGAATGCCGCGATCTTTTGCCGGAGTATCTGCGTTTTATCGGCGGTGTGGTTGATACCGAGGATCTCTCCCTCAATGTGTCGAGAGAGATCGTGCAGTCGAGTCCGGTAATGTCAAAAATTCGCCAGATCCTGACCGGAAAAATTCTTGGATGGTTCGAGACCCTTGCAAAAGAACAGCCGGAGAAGTTTCGCACTTTCTACAAGGCGTTCGGGCCGATCGTGAAGATTGGATTGAACACCGATTTCACCAATCGCGACAAGCTGATAGAACTGCTGCGCTTCGAGAGCACTAAAACAGCAGAGGAAGAGTATGTTACTCTGAAAGAATATATCGGTCGGATGCAGGAAGATCAGAAAGAGATCTACTACCATTCGGGCAGCAATCGCAGCCAGCTGCTTGCTCATCCGAATCTCGAGTATTTTCAGGATAAGGGTATCGAGGTGCTGCTGCTCAGCGATCCCGTCGATGTCTTTGTCATTCCCTCGATCAGCGAGTATGAGAAAAAGCCCTTGAAATCTATCGAAAAAGCCGATATTGATTTTTCGGCAGAGAAGAAGGCCGGCAGTGAATCGCTTCCGGAAAATCTCCTGCAGCCGGTCCTTGGTCTTTTCAGGGAGAAGCTTGGTGACCGGATTGAAGATGTCGTGGAGTCGCATCGTCTGGTGACTTCGCCGGTAACGTTGGTGAGCGGCAAGGATGCGCTTGACAGCCAGATGGAGCGGATGATGAAGATGATGCAGACCGAGATGCCTGCCGGTAAAAAAATACTTGAAGTCAATACTGCTCATCCCATTATCAGAAATCTTTCAGGCATGTATATGGCCAATGCCGCAAACCCGCTCATCAGTATCGTTATCGAGCAGCTCTATGACGGCGCGCTTTTACATGAGGGGGGGCTCGATTCGACAACGGCTTTCCTTTCGAGAATGAACGATCTCATAGAGGCAGCAACGTTGCAGCGGTAAGCCGACTGAATCTTTTTTAACTCATAAACCGGTACATTTGTGAAACAGAGCGGAAATTTCGATGCAAGGGATGCGGCGGTATTTCAGAAAAACGAAATCACCGAGCACTACATCTACAAGCATCTTTCCGGAAAGGTGAGTGGCGTGAAAAATCGTCGCATCCTCAGCCAGATAGCAGATGACGAGATGCGCCACTATAACATATGGAAGAGCTATACGCGGAAGGATATCGCTCCAAGCAGGATTAAAGTATGGTTTTACACTTTTGTCAGCATGGTGTTCGGCTTTACATTCGGCATCAAGCTCATGGAGAATGCCGAGAAAACGGCTCATGACGTCTACAGTCGTATTCCAGGCTCTTTCAAGGAGATCAACGGTATCATCCGTGATGAAGAAGAGCATGAGCAGGCGCTGATAACGCTGCTTGACGAAGACCGTTTGAAATATACGGGTTCCATCGTGCTCGGCCTTAATGATGCCCTTGTCGAGTTGATGGGCGTGCTGGCCGGTTTGACTTTCGCGTTGCAGAATACTTCGCTTGTTGCGCTGACCGCTTCAATTACCGGTTTTGCCGCTGCGCTCTCCATGGCATCCTCGGAGTATCTCTCCACAAAATCGGAACCGGACGGAAAAAGTCCGCTCAAAGCTGCGTTCTATACCGGAGTTGCCTATCTTCTCACTGTGCTGGCACTTATTACCCCCTACCTGTTTTTTACAGATCTCTATCTCAGTCTCGGCATTGCATTCGCAGCAGCGGTCTGCATTATCGGTTTTTTCAATTTCTATATTGCTGTTGCAAAGGGAGTTCCTTTCAAAAGTCGTTTTTTCGAGATGGTCGGGCTCAGCTTTACCGTGGCAGCACTGAGTTTTGCAGCTGGTTACGGAATTCGTTATGCGTTCGGAATAGAGTTATAGCGGTATGCATGCACAAAAGGGGATGAGAGATCGATCCCCCTTTGTGCATTTCAGTTTACGCGGTTTTTTACCGCTGATGCGATCCATTCGCAATTCATTTCAGTGCCTGAGTCGTATGTCAGCGTATCAAGCAGTTCTTCTTCTGAAAAGGGATCCTGCTTTTCTAATTGCCGGAACAATACCGTTTCGTCGGCTTCAGATGGGTCGCATCCCTCCAGGATCCTCCTGTTTATCCGTTCGAGAAGCAACTTTTCATCGGCATGAAGGTGCAGGATGGTAAAGGGACTTCCGTGTTTTGCGGCAAGCTTTCTGAACTGCATGCGTTCATTCTCGCGGAGAAATGTGGCATCGATAATAACCTGATATCCGGCTTCGAGGCAGACTGAAGCTATGGATGCAAGACGCTCATAGGTTTTAGCTGTAAAAAGTGATGTGTAGATATTCTTTTGCGGATCTTGGCTGCTTTTTTCCAGAGCATCGAGTCCCGCAAGCCGTTTTCGTTCGACGTCCGATCGGATATGGATCGCCTGCAATACAGGTGCAAGCTCGGATGCGAGTGTGCTTTTACCGCTTCCCGATACTCCGCAGGTGATGATCAGATGCGCTCCTTCCGGTATGGTGCAGAGAAAAGCCTGGCGTACATAGGAGAGATGTTCCTCGCGGATGGAGTGCTTTTTTTGTTCGTCAGGCTCCTGCTCGTAACGGATGGCGGTTACTTTTGCCCGCACCATTGCCCGATAAAGGCTGTAAAAGCGAAGAAGCAGTATGCCGTCGTAATCGCCGGTTCCGGAAAGGTAGCCGTTCAGAAAGCGCCAGGCAAGCATGGGTTGTCCACCGTGCCTGAGGTCCATGAAAAGAAATGCGATATCGCTGATGACGTCGATCATGGATAGTGCATGACTGAACTCGATACAATCGAAAATCAGAACCCGGTCATGCTGCCAGACCATGTTACCGGTGTGCATATCGCCATGGCAGTGGCGGATGAATCCCAGCCTTTTTCTTTCGAGAAAACAGTTTATCAGTTGCCGATGCTCTTTCTGTACCCACGCCTGCAGTTTATCAAGCATCTGTTGTTCCGCACTGCCCGATACCAGTTCGGCAGTATGGCGGAAATTTTCAAGCAGGGGCAGGATCAGTTTTTCAGGGCGCCCATAATCAGAGTCGATCGATGCCGCAGGTATGGCTCGATGGAATGATGTGACGGTATCGATGATGCTGTCGATGTGCGTTTCTGTCAGCCTGTTGTCTGCAAGCAAACGTCCGAGCTCCAGAGATCGGTCGAACTGCATCATTTTCACGGCATAATCGATGACTTCTCCCTTACCCGAGATGGCGATGGTTTTTTCTGCCGCAGTCACGGGAACGACATCGAGGTAGAGTTCCGGACAGAGTCGCCGGTTGAGTCGAACTTCCTCCCGGCAGTAGTGCAGTCGTTGCTCGAGGAGCGTGAAATCCAGAAACCCGAGGTTTACCGGTTTTTTGATCTTGTATGCGTATATGCCGGTGAGGAATACCCATGATATATGG
>JAFGMZ010000059.1 GCA_016927285.1 Chlorobiaceae bacterium | reverse complement strand
TTGCACCATATAATATCCTGGCCCTGACCTTCACCAACAAGGCGGCAGGGGAGATGCGCAACCGTATTGACGGACTGTTGACGGAAGGTAGCGCATCAGGGCTCTGGATAGGCACATTCCATTCTGTTTTTGCGAGACTGCTGCGAAGCCATATTCACATGATCGGCTACGATCGGAACTTTTCGATATTCGATTCCGACGACAGTAAAAGTCTTATTCGCCAGTCCATGAATGAGCTGGGCATATCCCATGATTCCCTGCCGATCAATGCCGTACAGTCCATTATCAGCAAAGCCAAAAACAGCTTTATCCTGCCATCCGAATTCCAGTCGGGGAGCGGTGACTACAATCAGCAGAAGGCTGCGAAAATTTACGAACTTTACGCCAGAAAACTGCGGGAGAATAATGCGCTTGATTTCGATGATCTGCTCATCAAGCCGCTCGAACTGTTCAGGCAGCATGAAGAGGTTCTTCAGCAGCTGCAGGAGACCTTCCGCTATATACTGATCGACGAATACCAGGATACAAACCGGGCTCAATACCTTGCCGCAAAGATGCTCGGCGCGAAGCATCGCAACATTTTTGTCGTGGGTGATGACGCCCAGTCGATCTATTCCTGGCGCGGCGCAGATATTACCAATATTCTGAACTTCCAGGATGACTATCAGGAGTCGCAGATCTTCAAGCTGGTAGAGAACTACCGGAGTACCGGCACCATCCTGAAAGCGGCCAACAGCGTTATCCGCAATAACCGGAGACAGATCAAGAAGGAGCTGGTCTCTCATCGAAGCGAGGGTGAGCCGGTTACGCTGATCGAGGCATACAATGAACGGCACGAGGCTGAAAAGGTTGTGGAGCATATCCGATCCATGCGTGCGAAGAACGGATTTGATTTCCACAGTTTTGCCGTGTTCTACCGCACAAACGCTCAGTCGAGGGTGCTCGAGGATGTTATGCGCCAGAACCGCATTTCCTATAGGATCTTCGGCAGCGTATCGTTTTACAAACGCAAGGAGATAAAAGATGCTGTCGCATATCTGAGGTTCATTCTTAACGATCGAGACAATGAGTCTTTGCTTCGGATTATCAATTTCCCGCCCCGGAAGATAGGCGAGGTCAGTATTGCCAAATTGAAGGACTACGCAGCCCTGCGGAATGTTTCGCTTTACGAGGCCATCGCAAGCGCAGCCGAGGGGGGTTTTCAGCAGCGTCTTGTCCATGCGCTGCAGAGTTTTTCCGGCGTTATCGAACAGCTCAGGCAACTTGCCGAATATGGCAGCGTCTACGATGTGCTCAACGAACTGTATACCCTCACGGCCATTCCTTCGCTGCTGCAGACGGAAAATACTGCAGAATCACTTGCGCGCAACGAGAACCTTCAGGAACTTCTTTCGATGGCGAGGGATTTTTCCGATCATAACCCCGATGCTAGTTCTCTTGGTGATTTTCTTGAGAATATTTCGCTGGCGTCTGATTATGACGAAACGAGGGAGTCCGATAACTATGTTTCGCTCATGACCGTTCATGCATCGAAAGGGCTGGAGTTTCCGGTTGTGTTCATTACCGGTATGGAGGAACGGCTTTTTCCTCTCAACACTTATGAGCACGACGAATTGGAAGAGGAGCGCAGGCTGTTCTATGTAGCCATGACGAGGGCGGAGGAAAAAATATTTCTCTCATGGGCACGTTCCCGATACCATTACGGTCAGCTCCAGCAGTGCCTGCGTTCGATGTTCGTCAGCGAAATCGATCCTTCCATTGTTCACAGCGAATCGGGTGAGCAGCTTCCTGCTCGTGGTTCCGGTCAGCGCCAGTCAGCATTCGGTCTCACAGCAGCAGGAAAAGTTCAGTTGCGGTCTGCTGTTGGAGCCGGATCCGCTGCGGCATCCCGACAGGAGGACAGGCCTCAGTCGAAAGGGATCAGGGTCGGGACCATGGTCCAGCACACCCTGTTTGGTCCAGGCATGGTAATCGAAGTCCATGGTTCCGGAGCTTCGCAGAAAGTGAAAATCAGGTTCCGTTCCGCAGGGGACAAGACGCTGATGGTGCAGTATGCAAATCTGAAAATCGTCAGTTAGACCGTAATGATACAGGTTAAGAATCGGAAGCGATAAACTTTTTGGCAGCATGAGAATCCTTTTCGGTGTCCAGGGAACGGGAAATGGTCATATCAGCCGCAGTAGAGAGCTGGTCAGAAAACTCAGGGAGGATGGCCATGAGATAGAGGTGATCATCAGCGGCAGAAAAGCGGAAGAACTGAAAGAGATCGAGGTCTTTGAGCCCTGCCGCGTCATGAAGGGGTTGACGCTGGTAACGTACAAGGGCAGGATGAACTACATGGAAACTATGTTCCAGCTTGATCTTGTCAGACTCATGAGCGATGTGTTTACTCTCGATACCAACGGCATCGATCTGATTATTACCGATTTTGAGCCAATTACCGCAACGGCCGCAAGGATCCGGAATATACCGAGCATGGGATTCGGTCATCAGTACGCTTTTCGTTTCGACATTCCTCTTGCCAGAGGCAGTATTTTCGAGAAATACACGCTACTGAACTTCGCCCCTGCGCGTTACAATGCGGGTCTGCACTGGAGCCATTTCAATCAGCCGATTTTTCCTCCGGTTATTCCGCAAACGCTCTACTCCAAACAGGAAGCAGCGATTGTGCCGGGTAAAATTCTGGTCTATCTTCCTTTCGAGGAGGTCGAGGATGTTGCAGCTTTTATACAACCCTTCAACGAATATGATTTTTTCATTTATGGCAAGGTCAGGGCAGATCTTGATGACGGGCATTTGCATTTCAGAGGTTATTCCAGGGAGGGCTTTCTTCAGGATCTGATGGAGTGTAATGGCGTAGTTTGCAATGCCGGATTCGAGTTGCCCGGCGAAGCACTGCACCTCGGCAAGAAGCTGCTGCTCAGGCCTCTCGATGGTCAGATCGAGCAGGAATCCAATGCGCTTGCCATGGAGGAACTGCGCTACGGCATGGCGATGCACAGGCTTGATCCGGATATTCTTTATCAGTGGCTGCTGCTCCCGGGCCAGGAGCCACTTCGTTACTCCCGCACGGTTGATTATATTGCCGAGTGGATCGGCAGCGGCGATTGGGAGGGGCTTTCCCGATATACCGATGCCGCATGGAAAAATATCTTCTGAACAGCGAAAAAATGAATTTCAGGGATCTTGTTACGCGAAGTCGGACCTACCGGCGGTTTGACTCCTCCTGCCGACTGGACGCGCGACAGCTTGCAGGACTTGTGGAACTTGCCTGTTACACTCCTTCTTCAAGAAACCTGCAGCCGCTGAAGTATGTTGCCGTATCGGAGATTGAAGAGTGTAGCGCTGTATACGATTGCCTGTCCTGGGCGGGATATCTCCCCGACTGGCCCGGACCTGTCCTTCAGGAGCGCCCTGCCGCCTATCTTGTGATGCTCTGCGATCTTTCAATCAGTTTTTCAGGAGCCGAATGCGACAGCGGGATTGCAGCCCAGACCATCATCCTGGGTGCGACGGATATTGGTTATGGGGGATGCATCGTAGGTTCCATTGACAGAGATAGTCTTCGCACTCTTCTGCATATTCCTGACGGTTTTTCCATCGAACTTGTTCTTGCTCTTGGCAAGCCTGTAGAAAGCGTGGTAATCGAACAGATGGAAAAGGGCGCGGACGTCCGTTACTTTAGGGACAGCCATGACGTGCACCATGTGCCCAAGCGAACGGTGGACGAGGTTCTGCTGACGTTTCGATGATGGCGCTCACTTTCATGAAAAATACAGTATGATCGATATCGGGGAACTGCTCAGAGCTTATCGTGAGGGCTACTTTCCCATGAATGACCCTTCGGACGGTCAGCTTTACTGGTGTTGTCCGCATGAGCGGGCGGTGGTGCCTCTGGCAAGCTACCGTCCTTCCCGGGATGTGCGACGGTTGATCCGCCGAAATGAATATCAGATCAGATTCGATACCAACTTCGAAGGGGTTATCCGTGCATGTGCAGGGCCGCGCAGAGGCGAAAGCGAAACATGGATTTCTGAAGAGATAGTCTCTACATACATCAAGCTGCACCGGCTCGGCATTGCGCACAGCGTTGAGAGCTGGTACGGAGGCGAACTTGTCGGCGGGTTGTATGGCCTTGCTGTCGGAGGAGCCTTTTTCGGGGAGTCGATGTTTTATCGACGATCGTATGCTTCACAAGTGGCTTTTGATCGCCTGGTGGAGCATCTCTGTAAAAAAAGTTATCTCCTGCTTGACGCCCAGATCATGAATCCCCACCTCATGAAACTCGGAGCTGTCAATATTTCGCATGAATCCTATATGTATCAGCTCGATAAGGCTCTCCATAAAAAGATTCGTTTTCTCTAAAGCGGGAAAAATGGTAACTTAAAAAATATTCTGTTTTGAAAAAAAAGTGAATTTGCCAAAGAGAGTAAAGAGGAGTATCGTCTATGTTGTCGAGAGACTTAACGGAAAACCAGTCCCGGCCGAGGGTTATTATCTATTCGGGAAAGGGGGGAACCGGCAAAACCACGATCTCCTCCTCGACGGCCGTTGCGCTTGCGCGGCAGGGCAAGAAGGTGCTCATTATGTCTTCCGATCCTGCGCACTCGTTGTCCGATGTTTTCAATACGCAGATCAGCCGCAACGATCCTCAGCAAATCGAGAGGAACCTGTACGGTCTCGAGGTTGATACGATCTATGAGCTGAAAAAGAATATGTCGGGGTTTCAGAAATTTGTCTCCAATTCCTATCAGAACAAGGGCATAGACAGCGGTATGGCTTCCGAGTTGACAACTCAGCCCGGTCTTGACGAGATTTTCGCGCTCAGCCGACTGGTCGATGAGTCACAGTCGGGCAGATGGGATGCTGTGGTACTCGATACTTCACCGACCGGAAATACCCTCCGGCTTCTGGCCTATCCTGAAATAATCATCGGCGGCAATATGGGCAAGCAGTTCTTCAAGCTCTACAAGAGCATGTCGTCGCTGGCCAGGCCGCTGAGCGGTAACTCCATACCTGACGAGGATTTCTTCAATGAGGTGAATGTGCTGCTGAAACAGATGGAAGACATCAACAAGTTCATTCTCAGTCCCGAAGTTACCTTCCGGCTCGTACTCAATCCTGAAAAACTCTCCATTCTTGAGACGAAACGGGCATATACTTTCGTGCATCTGTATGGTATCAATATCGACGGCATCGTCATTAACAAGATTCTGCCCACTTCGCGCACTGTTGGAGAGTATTTCGAGTTCTGGAGCGATCTGCACAGCAAGTACCTGATGGAGATCGACAACTCGTTCTATCCGACGCCTGTGTTCCGCTGCAACCTGCAGCGAACAGAACCTATCGGGCCCGATGCCCTTCACGAGATAAGTAAACTCGTTTTCGGGGAGCAGATTCCTGACAAGATTTTCTATTCCGGAAAGAATTTCTGGATCGAAAGCCGCAAAAACGCCTTAACGGAAGATCATCAGGAAATTCTCTGTATCAGGATTCCCTTTCTGAAGGATGCCGAAGACGTCAAAGTAGAACGGATGGGTACCGATATCGTCGTTACGGTTGACCGTGCACAGCGCATTATCACTTTGCCCAGGGCCCTCTACAGTCTTGAACTGGAAAAGTATATTCGCGAGGATAACCTTCTCAGACTTATATTCAGAGAGTTGCCCGTCGAAAAGGAGGAAGCCGAGCTGAGCGTGAATAAAAATATGCTCGACAAGCTTCGTTCAATGAGAAGGTTGAAGATATAAGCCCGTCCGGGCTTTGTTCCCATGAAAAATTACAAGGGAAACTGTTTAAGTTTTCATGTGAATCTTGTATCTTCTTGGTTTACATTATCGAACTAAAACGGGTATTCTACCCCATTTTTGTTAAAGAATCAGCTTGCATCATGTCCGATAAAACGCACTATGGTTTACTGAAAGGAAAAAAGGGAATCGTCTTCGGCCCGCTTGATGAAAGCAGTATCGGTTGGCAGATTGCGCTTCACGCACACCGCGAAGGCGCAGAAATTGCCATTTCCAATGTTGCGACCGCTTTGCGTTTCGGCAATGTCGAAGAGCTTGCCGCTCTTTGCGGCAATGCCCCCATCATTGTGTGCGATGCTTCGAAAAACGAGGATGTCGATGCCTGTTTTCGTGAATTGAAAGAGACGCTCGGAGCTGTGGATTTTATTGTTCATTCCATCGGGATGTCTCAGAACATACGCAAGCAGCTTCCATACGAGGATCTGAACTACGAGTGGTTCATGCGTACGCTCGACGTTTCGGGGCTTTCGCTGCACCGTCTGGTGGCGTATGCGCTTAAAAACGAAGCTATCAAAGACGCCGGCAGCATTGTAGCATTATCCTATATTGCATCCCAGCGTAATTACTGGACCTATTCTGATATGGGTGATGCGAAATCCCTGCTCGAATCTATCGTTCGCAGCTTCGGTCC
>JAFGMZ010000058.1 GCA_016927285.1 Chlorobiaceae bacterium | reverse complement strand
ATTCATGTACAGTCCTTTTCCGTCAGGGAACGGCTCCTGACTGGAGTAACGTTTAATGCACTAATATCTTGGAGAACCTGATTCTTCTCGGCGTCTGTTTTCTTGCAGGAGTACTGCTCCGCCAGATGAACCGGATGCCTCAGGAAACTCCGGCAGTATTGAATGGTTTCGTTATTCACGTGTCGCTACCTGCTCTCATCCTGCTCTATCTTCACGATCTTGTTCTGTTTCCCGAAGTTATCCTTATTGCCGCAATGCCCTGGTTTCATTTCGGGATTGCGACATGTTTTTTTCTGATCGCTGGAAAAATATTCGGTTTTTCGCGGCAAACCACAGGCGCGCTGATTCTGACGGGCGGTCTTGGAAATACATCATTTGTCGGTTTTCCCATGATCGAAGCGTTTTATGGTAAAAACGCTTTGGTTTACGGCATTGTGGTCGATCAGCTTGGCTCTTTTATGGTACTCTCGACACTGGGGCTGCTTATAGTCGGGATCTTCGCTGATGGCAAGCCTTCTTTTTCCGGTATTATCCGGGCAATCATCGCCTTTCCACCTTTTATGGCTATGGTTGCGGCTCTCTTTCTTATGTCGTACCAGTATCCTGAATGGCTGTTTGGACTGTTGACTCGGCTTGGCGATACGCTTGCACCGACAGCTCTTTTTTCGGTCGGTTTTCAGTTCTCTCCGGTCGATTTCCGGGGCAATATTCGGGAGCTTGCGCTTGGTCTTTCATTCAAACTGCTGCTCGCACCGTTGCTGCTCACGCTGCTTTATACTGGTTTTTTCGGTCTTCATGGCCAAGCCCTCCGGATTACGCTGTTCGAGGCAGCCATGCCTCCGATGATTACTGCGGGCATCCTCGCTTCTGCGCAGGGTCTCAATCCCCGGCTTGCCTCGCTGATGGTTTCAGCAGGTATTCCTCTCTCGTTCCTGACGCTTGCGTTCTGGTGGTATGTTCTGGGGGCGGTATAATCAATCCTGCGCTAAGCAGGAAATGGTTAATGGCTCTGTGGTGTTTATGCAGATAAGGCGCAGTTTGCCTTAAGGAATATTCTAACCTGGGGAAAAAAGGAACGAGTTGGCAGGGATGCAAAAAGCCGCACTCTTCATCGACGGGGCCAATCTTTATTATACGCAGCGCCAGCTTGGATGGCTGATTGATTTTTCACGGTTGATGGATTTTTTTATGAGTCGCCATGATGTGGTTGTGGCGCGTTATTATGTCCCTTCCCAGGATCCTCCATCCGAAGATCAGGTGGCTTTTTCCAGGGTGCTCATGACCCATGGCTTCGATATCGTTTCCAAGCCGGTCAAAAAAATAGTCAATCGGGATACCGGAGATGTTGTGATAAAAGGTAATCTCGATATTGAGCTTGCCGTAGATGCCATGCTTACGGAGCAGTACTATGATCGCATAATATTGTTCAGCGGCGACAGCGATTTTCTTCCCTTGATACGGGCGCTTCAGAAAAAGGGAAAAAAGGTTTCAGTGTATTCAACGAGGGGAATCAGTGCCCATGAACTCTATACTGCCCCTGGAATCGATTTTCAGGATCTTTCCTATCTGGAAAGCGAATTTGTTCAATCAGAAAGCATCGCCGATATCGGTCAAAAAGCACATGTTTTTTCGAGTTTACCGGCGCCGGGGGATCGCTTTTCCGGTTCCGTGCTTTCCGTAAAGCCGTATGGGGTTTTTCTTGTAAATCCATACCATGTCAAATGCCTTCTTCCACTGAGTTTTCTTGGTGTGGCAGAGCGTATTTTCGATCTTTCTGCGATTATCAGGATTGATGATCGGTTCGACGTCACTGTTTTTGCTGTCGATACCTCTCATGATGTGCCGCAAATTACAGTGAAACTTGCCGATCGTGATATGTCGGCAGAACTTGAGAAGAGAGCGAAAGCTGCGCAATTATACGCACAGTGATTATTTTCATTTCTTTTTTTTTACCGCTGCAGCCTTAGCGGCAGCTCCAATCCGTTATCTTCGAGCAGTGTTTCGTTTACAAGAATCTCTCTTGCCGGTCCTTGTGCCTTAATCTGGCCGTTGTTCATGATGAAGACTTTGCGGCAGGTATCCCAGATGAAATCGAGATCGTGGGATACCGTGATTTTTGTCGAAGAAAGCGAGGATACGAGCGAGATGAGTTTTTTCCGGTTACGAGGATCGAGATCAGATGTGGGTTCATCCATAACGAGTACTGATGGGTGCATGACGAGAACCCCGGCAAAAGCAGCAAACCGTTTTTGGCCTTGCGAAAGCCTGGATGGCGGTTTTTCGCGCAATTCCCACAAACCGAACTCCCTGAGAAGGCGCTCCGCCTCGGCTTCGCTTTTCTCTCTTGGTATGCCAAGGTTGTCCGGTCCAAACATGATGTCATCGAACAGGCTGGACATAAAGAGCTGATCGTCAGGGTTCTGGAATACCAGCCCGACTTTTTGGCGAAGAGTTTCCTGATTCGTTTTCAGGCATTTTATGCCATCCACGGTCATTGATCCGCTTTGAGGGATCAGCCAGCCGTTTATGTGGTTTACCAGCGTTGATTTGCCTGCCCCGTTAGCCCCGATGATGCCTGCCGATTCGCCGCTGTGGATGCTGAGCGAGACATTGCGCAGCGCTTTTGTTCCGTCAGGATAGGTAAACGATAGCCGTTCAACAGTGATCATGGTGTTACTCCTTGTAAATCTTATTGCAGGAATATAATACGGACAGCAAAGAACCCAAGGGTTGCCGCTGCGACCAGTATTCCGTCACGCGTCGTAAACGGCTCAAAATGCCGTATGGGAATGCTGTTGCCGAATCCTCGCGCGCTCATGGCCATGTAGATGCTTTCAGCCCGCCAGAATGCCCGGACGAGGAGTGAGCCGATAAGTTGTGCCGTGGTACGGATATCTTTTCCCCTGCGTCCGAATGACCGCAGGTCGCGAGCCTTCTGCAGCGATCGGGCTTCGTCTCCCAACAGGAAGCTGTACCTGTAGACGAGCTGCAGCTGGGTTGCGAACATTTCCGGAACACCATAAGCCCGCAAGGCATTGCCGAAACGGTGAAACGGCACCGAATGGGAGAAGAGAAGCAAGGCGGAGAGCGTTACGAATGATTTTGCAGCAATGACTCCCGCTGAAATCATTCCGCCTGTTATCTGAACGCCCCCTGTTTTGAAAATCGGTTGTTGGTCAAAATACAGGTTTCCGGCCGCCATGAATATCACGAACGGCGAAAGCATAACAAGACGCTTCATGATCAGTCGAAAGGGAAGTCTCAATGCGGTTATCACAAAAAGAGGAAACCCTCCATATGCAATGACTGTCGGAAGGTTGTCCTTGGGTACTCCGACCACGAATACAATGAAGATCACGAGGATTGCAAGGATTGCCCGGTCTCCAGCCGGCAGAGAGTGTTCTGCCGGGTTCTGCTGCAAGCATCCCTCACTCACCGGCGTTTTCCGTTCTGTGCACACTGGACCGGATAAGCATGCCTGCTGCACCGGCAAGGATCAGCACCATTATGCTGCCGGCGATGCCGGATATCGATGTGCCGGGGTTAACCGGGTTTTCAGTTGCAGATATTTCCTGAGAACCGGCTGTTTCCGCAGAGGGCCGGAATCCGTAATCCGGCAGAAACGCAAGCTTTTCCTGTATTGATGAGAGCTTGCTGTGAAGGGGGGCATCCCGGCCTTCCAGTTCCTCCATGCCCGATGTTTTTGCCATCGACCATTCAAGGCCATCCGGATATGATGATGCGAACCAGGAAAGTACTCCGCCGGTCAGAAGGGCGACAAGAACGAAGACTGCTGGCACCAGGGCACTTCGTTTTCCGGAATCATGCTGCATGTCGAGGATAGACGGTTCAGCTTTTGCTGCGAAGGCAACGACAGCCCAGGTTACGAGACCTTCGACGATGCCGATGGCCAGATGAATCGGAAGCATGAAGAGCAGGAAGGTGCCGAACGGCAGCGCGCTGATACCCGATGCGGTTGTCTGGATCACAACCGAGCACGCACCCATAAGCAGCCCTGCAGTTGCAGCAATAACGCTTGCCGGTCCCAGGCGTCCGGAAGAGAGCGGGTTTCCTGCAATGGTCCGGTAGAGGAACGGATAGGCGACGAACGCAGGGAAAAAGGCGAGATTGAAAATATTGCAGCCGAGGGCCAGCACTCCTCCGTCAGCAAAGAAAAGGCACTGGATGACCAGAACAGAAGCGAGGGCAATAAATGCGCGCCAGGGGCCGAGCAGTACCGTCAGAAGGAGACCGCCGCCGAGATGGCCGCTCGATCCCGTACCCGGGATGGTGAAATTGATCATCTGTGCCGCAAAGACGAATGCGCCGAGTACTCCCATGAGCGCTGTTTTTCTGCCGTCCTGATCAAGGGCCGTTTTTTTTACCGACCAGGCAATCAGGCCACCGCTTATGGCCCAGAAGGTTCCTCCGACAGCAGGTGAAAGCAGTGCGTCTGACATATGCATGGTTCTTTACTCCTTGTGGTTTAAGGACTTTTTCTGATGTACTGGTACTCAGAGTCCTGTTTTTACATGCTGATCCGGATTCTCAGAATCTTGCCGAAACTCCTGCCAGCAGAGCGGTATCGGTTTCAGCATCGTTCAGTCCGCATTTCAGACCCAGGTCGAGATCGAGATTGTCCGAGACTCCCCGGATCATGCCACCGATGAGAAATACAGGATGAGTATCTTCCGAATGCTCCTCATTGGTTTCGATACCGATATTGGCAACCGCACGAATGTTGTCAGACATGTTGATTTCGGTTGCTGCCGAAGCGTGCCAGATATCGTCTCTTGTCACTGTATCGGCATCATCGTTGCTGTAGTTGTAACGGGTATAACCGACATTGCAGTGCAATGCTCCGAAATCGCCCTCTTTGGTTGCTATGAGCATGACGCCGGGGGATATCGCTCCACTGCCGAATCCCTGCTTTTCATCTCGGGACGGGATGGAAATGCCGGGTTTTATGGCAAGGCTGAATCCAGTCTCTTCCTGTTTGAGAACTCTCTATTTCAACTCGATGCACATATCTCCTATGCCGCTGTCGTCACCGACGCTTATGCCATTTTTCTCTATTGCATACCATTGAAAGGGCATTGCAGAGCGACAAGGTCGATCTGCTCCGTTATGCCATACGAAACTGCGACGGCGCTTTCGCCAGACGTTTCTTCTGTTTTCAAGCCTCCTTCATCACTGTTGTTCCAGGCGAATTCGTTGTTCCATTCTATCTGGAATTTTCCCTTTCCCTGGGTACCGGTATCGTCGGTGATGAGCGGATGGGCGGCAAATGCAGGTGCGGATGCAAGCAGCAGGGAGGTAACAACAAGTGTAATCCGTTTCATGATGATCCTCCTGTCAGGTTGGATAGTGTTGATGCAGTCCTGTTGTAGCACGAAATTACTAAATGTGTTACGGATAGCCAACAACAATTGTTAACCTGCGGAGGAGATGCTGAGGCTGAGATGAATTACCCCGGTCTTTGCTTTCAGGATTGCGGCAAGTTTTTCAACATCAGGTGCGTTTCCCCTGATTGCTATGATTTCGAGGCAGTGGTGATGGTCGAGATGGACATGCTGGGTGGATATGATGATCTCCTGAAAATCGTGCTGGATGTCGATCAGCTGGTTGACCAGTTCGCGCCTGTGATGGTCGTAGGTCATGACGATCGCTCCGGCGACCATGCCTCTTTCCGTCCACTTCTGTTTCAGCAGTTCTTCGCGGATGAGATCGCGCAATGCTTCGGAGCGGTTATTGTAGTGCTGTTCTTCGATGTGGTGGTCGAAAGCGTCGATCAGCTCTTTTTCAAGCGATACGCCGAAACGGTATAAGGCACTTATCCTGATTACTTGCCGGTTGGATTCTGCATGATACGGGCCGGATGCTTCACCGGCCCGTATCATGTGTTCGGAAGCTTATTACCACTCGTCGAAGCAGGGGGCTTTTCCTGTCAGTTTTTCATGGATGGCATGTGCCGCCGTGCGTCCTGCACCCATGGCAAGAATGACCGTCGCGCCCCCGGTGACGATGTCGCCGCCTGCATAGACGTTTTCTTTGGAGGTGGCCATGGTATTGATATCGACGACGATTGTATCTCGTTTGCTCATATCGATTTCCGGCGTGGTCTGCTTGATGAGCGGATTGGAGCCGTTGCCTATTGAGATCACCGCCATATCGACAGGCAGTACGAATTCTGAATCTTTGACAGGTACCGGCTTGCGGCGACCCGAATCATCAGGTTCGCCGAGCTCCATCCGGATGCATTTTACGCCGGTCAGCCATTGCTGTTCGTTGCCGATGAACTCGACGGGATTCATCAGGAGAAGAAATTCGATCCCCTCTTCTTTTGCATTGTGAATCTCTTCGGCACGGGCAGGCATCTCGGCCTCAGAGCGGCGGTAGACGATATAGGCATGTTCAGCCCCAAGCCGTTTGGCTGTACGTACTGCATCCATTGCGGTATTGCCGCCTCCAAAAACTGCGATATTTTTTCCTTTGCAATCGAAGACCGGGGTGTCGTTTTCCGGAAAGGTATAGGATTGCATCAGGTTGACTCTGGTAAGGAATTCGTTGGCAGAGTAGACTCCAAGCAGATTTTCTCCTGGTATGCCCATGAACCAGGGCAGACCGGCTCCGACACCGATAAAAACCGCGTCGAACTGCTCTTCTTTCATGAGTTCGTCGATGGTGACAGAGCGTCCTACTACGGTATTGGTGACAAACTCTACGCCGAGTTTTTTCAGACTCGCGATTTCCGTTTTTACGATATCCTTAGGCAGACGGAACTCCGGGATGCCGTACATCAGTACTCCGCCGAGCTCGTGCAGTGCTTCAAAAACTGTGACGCTATGGCCGAGGCGCGCCAGATCATTCGCGCAGCTCAGTCCGGCAGGTCCGCTACCGATCACGGCAATATTCTTTCCTGTTGGAGGTTTTACTTCCGGCAGTTCGATTTCTCCGTGTTCCCGTTCGTAATCCGCCACAAACCGCTCGAGGTTTCCTATGGCCACCGGAGTGTACTTTTTCGTCAGCACGCACATTTTTTCGCACTGGTCTTCCTGAGGGCAGACTCTGCCGCAGATCGCGGGAAGGATGTTGTCCTCCTTGATCTTTTTTGCGGCTCCGAGAAAATTGCCTTCAGCTATCAGTTTTATGAATTTGTCGATCTTGATATTAACCGGACACCCCTTGATACAGACAGGATCCTTGCACTGGATGCATCGCATGGCTTCCTGCTGCGCAAGTTCCGGAGTGAGGCCGAGATTGACCTCTCTGAAGTTGTGAGTGCGTTCTTCCGGAGCCTGCGCCGGCATGATCTGGCGTGGTATGGCAAGACGCTCTTTGGTCGTCATAGGTTTGAAATCCATCGTGATTCCCCGTTGAAAGGTATTCTGTTTATGAATGACTGAAAACCCGGCCATACTGCACAGCGTCCGGCAGACCTGGTTCAGGTTATGGAATATTGGAATGGAGCTTTTACTGCTGATGGCCGAGGCGGCATTTATGTGAAAATGCTTCGGTTGACTGCTGCTCTTCTCCGAGGTACATCCGGTTTCTGTCGGAAAGATTCTTGAAATCTACTTTGTGGGCATCGAATTCGGGTCCGTCAACACAGGCGAACCTGATTTCATTGTCAACCGTTACGCGGCAGCCGCCACACATGCCGGTACCATCAACCATAACAGGATTAAGACTTACCACGGTGTGAATTCCGTAGGGTCTGGTGACCTCTGCTACGGCTTTCATCATTGGAATCGGGCCTATCGCGAGAACATAATCGATTGTTCTGCCAGAGTCGATCAGCTCTTGCAGTTTCTGAGTGACGAATCCATGGAATCCGTAAGAACCGTCGTCCGTCGTGATGAATGCTTCGTCGCTTACGGCGCGCATCTCTTTTTCAAGTATGACGAGATCTTTCGTTCTGGCCCCATTAATGGTGATTACGTAATTCCCGGCTTCCTTGAGCGCGACGGCTGTCGGGTATGCAATCGCCGTTCCCACACCCCCTCCTATGCTGACGGCTGTTCCGAATTTTTCGATATGAGAAGGGGTTCCGAGCGGTCCGACGATATCATGGATGGTATCCCCGGCTTCTTTCATATTCAGCTCGCGGGTTGATTTGCCCATACCCTGCACGATAATGGTGACGGTTCCTTTTTCCGGATCGGACCCGGCAATTGTCAGTGGAATTCTTTCGCCTTGCTCGCTTACTCTTATCATAACAAACTGCCCGGCTTTTCTTTTTTTAGCGATGCGAGGAGCTTGTATTTCAATTTTTTTGATATTTTCAGCTAAAAAAATAGCAGAAACAATGTTGTGCATTTGTTCTTATTCAGGCTATGTATGGTTATGAAGAACTTAAACTCGTTCAGGTAAGACAAAAGGAAGGGCATTATAAGCAATAAAAACTGAATAAAAAAACGATCCGTCTGGAAAAGTTTATTCGGTCATGGCTCGGTTTTTTCCCGCTGTCTTTCATCAGTTAACTTATGCTTATATGATTTTTATTGCCGATTACGGAGCGGGAAATCTCCATTCAGTCCGGAAAGCTTTCGAATATCTTGGCATCAGGACTGTTGTCAGTAATGATCCGGGGCAGCTCGGTGATTTCAGAAAGGTTTTGCTTCCTGGCGTGGGCGCTTTTGGCCAGGCAGTCGAGTCCCTGAATGCATCGGGTTTTACAGAAGCTCTGCTCGAACATATTGACAAGGGAGGCCATTTACTTGGTATCTGTCTCGGTATGCAGCTGCTTCTCGGCGAGAGCGAAGAGATGGGCCGACACAAGGGAATAAATCTGATTCCCGGAAATGTGGTGCATTTCAAAAGCGAAACCGATAAGATTCCGCAGATAGGCTGGAATACCGTTGATCGGAAAAAAGAGAGCGTTCTTTTTCGCGGTATACCCGATCATACTTTTTTTTATTTCGTACACTCCTATTACTGTGAGCCTGAAAACATTGATGATGTTGCAGCCACGACCTGGTTTGCCGGTAAAAATTTCACATCGGCCATTGAAAAAAATGGTATTTTCGGTGTACAGTTCCATCCGGAGAAAAGTTCTGAAGCGGGCCTGCAGGTCCTGAGAAATTTTGCTGACTGTTAACCTCTTTTTGCTATAAGACTATACGTTGATTGATTATGCTTATTATTCCCGCTATTGATATCAAGGACGGTAAATGTGTCCGTCTTACCAGGGGCGACTTCAACCAGCAGAAGATATACCTCGACAAACCTCTCGATATGGCTATCATCTGGAGGAAACAGAACGCCAAGATGTTGCATGTCGTTGATCTTGATGCCGCACTGAGTGGTGAACCGGTCAATTTTGTGAGAATCAAGGAGATTGTCGAGGCGCTCGATATTCCGATCCAGGTTGGAGGCGGGATCCGTTCGGTGGAAGCCGTGAAAAGGTATCTCGATATCGGTGTGAGCAGGGTAGTGATCGGCTCGGCAGCGGTGACCAATCCGGAACTCGTTGCGGAACTTATGACCTTGTACCGTTCTTCGCGCATCGTTGTCGGCATTGATGCCGATAACGGTATTCCTAAAATCAAGGGTTGGACGGAAAGCGGCAGCATGCAGGATTATGAACTTGCTCTCGAAATGAAAAAAATGGGGGTTGAACGGATTATCTATACCGATATCAGTCGCGATGGCATGATGCAGGGGTTTGGTTATGAAAGCACGAAACGTTTTGCCGAGAAAGCCGGAATGAAAATTACGGCATCCGGAGGCGTGACGAGCTCTGAAGATCTCAAGAGGCTTATCGAACTGCAGCAGTATGGCGTGGATTCGGTGATCATCGGAAAAGCCCTTTACGAATGCAATTTTCCCTGTCAGGAGATATGGTACAACTACGAAGAGGGAATTTGCCTTGACCGTAATTTTTCGACGGCACGAACCCGTTAGATGGTTCAGGCCTTTTTTTGCATTCAATCAGCACGGATACTACCGCAGTGCATGAGCCGGAATTGCCATTACATCAGCAGGTTGAGGCGGTGATCTTTGCCTCCGAAGATGCCGCAACCATATCTACTATCAGGCAGGTTACCGGGGCCGATCTTACTGCCGGTCAGCTTGAATCAATCGTTACGGAACTCAATACCGGATATGCTGCCGCAGGCTTGACTTTTCGCATACACCGTATCGCTGCCGGGTACCGTTTTCTTACCGAATCCCGGTTTGCTGGTATTCTGAAACGCTTACTTACGCCGAAAATTCGCAGAAAACTTTCCCAATCGGTACTGGAGGTTCTCTCGGTTATCGCATACCGACAGCCGGTTACAAAGGGTGAAATACAGCAACTTCGCGGAACCAGTCCGGATTACGCTGTCGACAGGCTGCTGGAGCGTGGTTTTATTACCGTATCCGGGAGGGCCGATTCGCCAGGGCGTCCCCTCCAATACGGTACTACAAAAGATTTTCTGGATCTTTTCGGTTTGCATTCGCTTCGCGATTTGCCCCGGCTTCGGGAGATTTGGGAAATTCTGCAGGAAAAAGAGGCGTCGGAATATCTTGCCTGAAAAGGCGACGCCGGTCACTCCTGATTCGCAATCATTATCAATGACAAGCAGGTTTACATGAGAAAACAGATAGATGACAATCGTATGGTCCGTATCAATAAGTATCTGGCAATGTGCGGTGTCGCTTCAAGGCGTTCGGCGGACGAACTTGTAGCGGCAGGCCGGATTATGGTGAACGGAAAGATTGCTGTGGAGGCCGGGTTAAAAATAGACCCATCTACTGATGAAATCATCGTTGATGGTCGCATGCTTGCACTTCCCGAACAAAAGAAGGTGTATATCCTTTTCAATAAACCTAAAAACGTGATCACGACAAATAGTGACGAAAAAAACAGAGATACAGTTCTCGACCATATCAGCGTCAAGGAACGGGTTTATCCGGTTGGCAGGCT
>JAFGMZ010000001.1 GCA_016927285.1 Chlorobiaceae bacterium | reverse complement strand
TTGCTGTTGAATATCCGGCTGATTTTTCGTGCGTTTTCCATGATCGTTTCCGCTTTGTTTTTTCTGCTCTTACTGGTTGTAACATTCGAAATAAGGCAACAAGTTCATTGCTTGCAGAAGCATGAATATGGCTGCAGGCACTATGCATCAGCTCCGGTTTCGTACTGGAACCGACAGTTTATCGGCGCAACCGGCGAAACAGCATGCATGTTTCTTTGTGTTATTATGTAACTTGTTTACATATAGTTTCTTATACACATATTAAGAAGAGAGGGGCAGGGTATGGCAGGAAAAACCGTCAATGTCATGTTTATCGGGGATGTCATAGGAACTCCGGGATTGAACATGGTCGAACTCTGGTTGAAGAATTTTATCAGAAAGTACAGCATCGATTTCGTTATCTGTAACGGTGAAAACGCTCATAATGGTAAAGGCATGAGCCTCGAAGCGCTCAATCAGCTTCTTGCATCAGGAGTCAATGTGGTGACCGGTGGCAATCATACCTGGAGCAATTTCAATTTTTTCGAAACGCTTAAAACCCATAGCCAGGTACTCAGGCCTCAGAACTATCCTAAAGGCACCTATGGGCGGGGTTACGGCATATACAAGCTTCCCGGAGGTCTTGGAGAAATCGCTGTGTTGAATCTTCAGGGAAGGACCTTCATGTATCCTATCGAGTGTCCGTTCAGAACTGCTGACTGGGTACTGAAGCAGGTGAAAGAGCATACGCGATTCATCTTTGTCGATATGCATGCGGAAGCTACCGCGGAAAAGATTGCGCTTGGCTGGTACCTCGATGGCAGGGTTTCAGCGGTTATCGGTACGCATACCCATGTGCAGACTTCAGATGAACGTATTCTGCCGAAAGGAACCGGGTACTGTTCCGATGCGGGAATGACCGGACCGCATGCTTCGGTGATCGGCATGCAGACAAAGACAGCTATCGACAGAATGCTCTACCAGACGCCGCATAAATATGAGTGCGCCGTCGATGATGTGCATTTTTCCGGAGTAGCGATTTCCATCGATATCGCAACAGGAAAAACCGTTGCGATCAGACGCGTTTTTTATCCCGAGTTTGAAAGGGGAGAAATGTCTGAATAGCTGAAGATCGTGTTATTGGTTGTGCATCGGTGGTTACTGAAGATTGGCGAGATGGCTTGTCAGCTTGCGGGACAGTTAACCCCACGAGCTGACAAGCCATCTCGCTATCAGGTCAACCAGCTGTTTACCGCAGACCCTGTTCGAACTGTTCGGCGATCAAAACATCATCTTCGCTGCCGATGTAAAGCGGTGTACGCTGGTGAAGTTCCGAAGGCTGGATATCGAGAATTCTATTTTTGCAGTCAGTAGCCCGGCCACCTGCCTGCTCGCAGATGAATGCGAGCGGATTGGCCTCATACATGAGTCGGAGCTTTCCGTTTTTGTGCGTGGTCGTGGGCGGGTAAACGAAGACTCCTCCGGTCAGCAGATTGCGGTGAAAGTCGGCGACAAGCGAGCCTATGTAACGGGTGCTGTAAGGACGGCCAGTTGCAGGATCTTCCTCTTTTATGTAGTCCAGATATTTTTTGGTGCTTTCATTGAACTGGGCGTAAGAGCCTTCGTTGATCGAATAATATTTGCCGGTTTTCGGGGTAACGATGTTTTCGTGAGAAAGGAGAAACTCTCCGATGGTTGGATCGTAAGTGAAGCCGTGTACGCCGTTGCCGGTAGTGTAGACCATGACGACCGATGAACCGTAAATAACATAACCGGCAGCAACCTGCTCGCTGCCTCGCTGCAGACAGTCGGCGATGCTTGCCTTGCATGGGTCTTCGCCTTTGAGCTTGTAGATGGAGAAAATGGTGCCGACGCTCACGTTGACATCGATATTGGACGAGCCGTCAAGCGGGTCAAAAAGAAGGGCATAACTGCCGGTTTCATTTTTCGGAGGAATGATGATGCCGTCGTTCTCCTCGGATCCCATAACGGCGAAACGACCATGCTGGCCGATAGCGTTAATGATTTTCTCGTTTGCGAACAGATCGAGTTTTTTAACCTCTTCACCCTGCACGTTGGTTCCCCCGGCAAAACCGAGAATATCGACAAGGCCGGCCCGAACCACTTCACGCCGAACCAGTTTTGCGGCAAAAGCCACATCATTGAGAAGATCTGTCAATTCCCCGGTTGCATCCGGGAAATGTTTCTGCTGTTCGAGGATGTGTCGTTCGATGGTAACAAGATTCATGATTCGCGAGTTCGATGGGTTGGGTCGTTCCGGCGGTTTTTCCGCTGTGACATTAACTTCAAATGTAAGAGTATTCTCCCCATTTATCAAACAGAAGTGAGATCGTCAGGCGGTATGATTTTTGTTAAGAGGTCCCGAAATGTTATATAGAGTGTCTTTTCGATCTGCAAGTCTATTCATTTCCCTATGAAACGTTATCGCTGGAAACTGCTTGAGCCGGACGATCAGGCAGTGCGCCTTCTTTCGGAATCAATCAATGTGAGTATTCCGGTAGCAAGAGCGCTCTGCAACAGGGGAATAACGACGTATGACGAAGCCCGGACTTTTTTCCGTCCTTCGATTTCCTTGCTCTCTTCGCCTTTTCTGCTTCAGGATATGGAGCGCGCCGTCGGACGTGTAACGGATGCATTGCGGAACGGGGAAAAAATTATGTTGTACGGGGATTATGATGTTGATGGAACAACTGGCACCGCATTACTCTATCTCTATCTCAATGAGCAGGGAGCCGATGTATCTTATTACATCAACGATCGTTTTACTGAGGGCTACGGACTCTCTCCGGAAGGTATTTCATTTGCCGAAGCATCGGGTGTAACGCTTATTATTACCGTGGATTGTGGAATACGGGCAAACGAGGCGATCGCGCGATGCCTGCAATCTGGTATCGATGTGATTGTCTGCGATCATCATGAACCGCATGAACTCCCTCCGGCTTTTGCCATTCTCAACCCTAAGGTGCCCTGTTGTACCTATCCGTTCAGGGATCTTTGCGGCTGTGCCGTTGCTTTTCTGCTGGTACAGGCTCTTGCCATCAGACTCCAGACCGGAACAGAGAGCTGGAGCCGTTATCTCGATCTTGTAGCTATAGCGACAGCTGCCGATATGGTTTCGCTTCAGAAAGAGAATCGGATTCTTGTGAACGAGGGCCTGCAGAGCATCAGACGCTCACCCCGTCAGAGTATGAAAAGCATGCTGTCGATTATGGGGCTCAATGCAGATGTCATGACCATGTACCATATAGCGTTCGGCCTTGCACCCCGTATTAATGCCGCAGGACGAATGCAAAAGGCGCAACTGGCTGTTGAATGGCTTGTTTCGTCATCAGAGGCGGAGGCGAAGCGTTCAGCCGAGGAACTCGAGCAGATGAATCTGCAGCGAAGGAAAATCGATTCCGACATATTTCTGAACGCTGACACCATGGTTGAGGGGCATTTTGCTTCTTACTGTTCTTCAATTGTACTGTACGATGAAGACTGGCATCTGGGCGTACTCGGTATTGTCGCATCGAGAATGCTTGAAAAGTACTATCTGCCGACGATCATTATGGGAAACATGAACGGCAAGATAAAGGGTTCAGTCAGAAGCGTCGAAGGGCTGAACATCTATGAAGTTCTTCAGCAGTGCGGAGACCTGCTTGATCAGTTTGGAGGCCACAGTCAGGCGGCAGGCATCACGCTGAGTCCGGAAAATCTTGGCGGTTTCAGGAAGAAGTTCGATGAAATTTGCTCGCATATGCTTCCACTCGAACGTCGGCAGAAAGAATTGCTGATAGATGCGTCGTTGAAGCTTGAAGAGATCACTGCCAATTTCATGAACGTACTCGAACAGTTTTCACCATACGGCTATGGAAACCGCGAACCGATATTCATGACATCCGGCCTCGTGGTTGCCGGAAAACCGAGATTGCTCAAAGAGAAGCATGTAAAGTTCGCTGTGCGAGACGTGAGCGGACGACTATTCGATGTAATCGGTTTTGACAGGCCCGATGTGTATCGCGCCTTCATTACATCTTCGGGCAGCGTTTTTTCTTTGGCCTACTCGCTTGAAAAAAGACTCTGGAACAATCGCGAACAATGGCAGTTACGACTCAGGGACATTGCTGTCGAAAACCCATGAATGGTACATATCGCATTTTCTTTATTTTAAGGAGAATAGTTGATAAGTGTTTGTAATACAAGAGTGTGATTTGGAAACCGATGGCTAAGTTATACTATTGATATGTTTTAATATTTATCTTACTGTATGTTTGTGTGTTGCCGGAATGTTGATAACTTGTTGACAGTCGTGTTGACAGGAGGTGGACAGGATGTGAATATGCTGGAATGCACTGGTGTTGACAGGGGCGACAGAGAGGTGCAATGCCCTGCACCTGATAAGGCTGCAGGGCATTGTCTTGAGAGCGATAAATGTTACTTGTTTTTCGGAACGACAGTCGCCATGAGCGAGGCTTCGCACACCAGTTCGCCTCTGACAAAGGCTTTGCCGTCGAACTGACAGACGGTTCTGCGCTTGTTGGTCATTACGGCTTCGATGACGAGCGTGTCGCCCGGCAGGACAGGTTTGCGAAAGCGGGCCTTGTCGATGCCCATAAAGTAGACCACGCTATCCTTGATGTTTTCGTTGCCGTTCAGCATCATGATTCCTCCGGTCTGGGCCATCGCCTCGAGAATCAGTACGCCCGGCATGATCGGGTTGCCGGGGAAGTGCCCTTGAAAGAACGGCTCGTTCATGGTGACGTTCTTTATCGAGACGATTTTTTCGTCGAGCTTGAATTCCACGATCTTGTCGATCAGGAGGAAAGGATATCGATGGGGCAGGATGTTCTGGATGGCGTTGATGTCGAACACTACACCGGCTTTTTTCTCGTGCTGATACTGTCTCGCAAGTTTGTTGCGGTCAGCATACTTTTTCAGCTGCTTTACAAACTCCACATTCGATGCATGGCCGGGCCTTGCGGCAAGTATCTGGGCCTTTACCGGCATTCCCAGCAACGCCATGTCGCCAAGCAGGTCGAGCAGCTTGTGCCTTGCCGGTTCGTTGGCAAATCGGAGTTCCCTGTTGTTCAGGATGCCATTGTCGCCTGTCGTGAAGCTGGAGTTATCGATGCCAAGCTTGTCTGCCAGCGTGTTGATTTCATCGGGCAGCATCTCTTTATCGACAATAACGACTGCATTGTCTATGTCGCCTCCTTTGATGATTCCCTGATTTGCAAGAGTTTCGACTTCGCTCAAAAAGCAGAACGTGCGGCAGGGAGCGAAATCTTTCATGAACTCCGCCTGGAGGTCGAACAGTCCTGAATGCTGTGAGCCGAGCGCCGGGTTCTTGTAATCCACCATAACCGTAACCCGGAAGCTGTCGAGCGGGAGAGCGACGATATCGACCTGCTTTTCCAGATCGTGAAACTCGACCGTTTCATCGATGACCAGATAGTTTTTAGGTTCATCCTGTTCCTGAAAACCGGCCTTCAGCAGAGCTTCGGCAAAAGGATGGGAGCTTCCGTCCATGAGCGGTGGTTCCGGGCCGTTCATTTCAATTCGGCAGTTGTCAATCTGCAGACCGTAGAGCGCAGCGAGTACATGTTCGGTGGTATGAATCTTGACATCGTTGCAGGCGATGGTGGTGCCTCTGAGTACATCGACTACGTTATCGATGAGTGCTGGAATTTCGGGGTTGTTTTCAAGATCCGTACGAATAAATCGATAGCCGTAGTTGGCCGGTGCCGGTTTGAAGGTTATGGTGCATGCCTTGCCGGTATGCAGACCGGTTCCCTGAAGAGAAGCTTCCTGTTGCAGGGTGCGCTGATGAATGAGCATAATGGTATCGTTACGTCCCCTTTCGGGGTACCGGAAAGGGAAATTTGAAATCGATGAAAAAACCTGAGATCTGTAAGATAAAAAACTACCGGGCGGTTACAAATTCAGCCGGCTCGTGCTTCTGAGGCATTCCCTTAATGTTTTGGATGATAGCGCAACACGTTCATTGAACGGTTTACATTGCCGCCGGCGAAATTATAGCTTGAATAATGAGCTTGAAAAACGGGGGCTTCGCGCAATGCTTTAAGAAGAGCCTTGCCATCCTTGACCTGTTTGATCGACAGCAGGCTGACAAGATAGTCAAGACTGTCGTACCCGTACCAGAAATATGATGACGACGGGACATTCCAGACAAGGTTGTGTTTTTTTGCGATTTCTGCCATGTTTGCTGATGCAGGGCCAGTGTGGTAGTCGCTGAAAAAAGTTATGCCTTTCGGAATGCGTTTTTCGAATCGGCTGATAACGTCGGGTTCACCCCAGATTTCCGAGCCCAGAAGCATGTGGTAATCCGTTTGAGAAGATGCAAGTAATGATAAGGTTCTGTCGATTACGTTCGGATCATCCATTGGCAGGTAGAGAGCATCCAAAGTCATATCGGCAATCGTTTCGATTGCAGGTATAGGAGAATCAGAATCCTTAGGGTGTGCGCTGATTGTCCCAAAAACAATATTTTTGGTGCCTGCACGTATCAACTCGTCAAGAAATCCCTTTGCCATCTCTTCAAGGTAAGGCTTCTTTTCTGAGAGAGCGCCTGCAGCTGCGGGTTTCGAGGTTTTTTTCAGCAGTTCGCGTGCAGCGATTCTTCCTCTTTCTTCATGTGTCGGGTTTAACTGAAAACTCCAGGAATTTCCGGAAGAGATAGTTCTATCGGTTGCGGTTGGGCTTATCAGCGGGATTTTTTTCTGCTTTGCCACTTGCGATGCCTCAAGGGTTTCATTGCTGAAAATCGGACCCAAAAGGATCATCGGTCGGTGTTTTTCTATCAGCCGTTCAGATTCGTATGCCACACTTTTTCCGGTTTCTTCCGAGGTGGATGCAGTTGCTGTATTCAGCAACACCTCTGGCTGCATGATCTGATGCATCAGCGTGCGGGTGTGGATTCCCTGATAGACCAGGTTGCCTGCCGGTAAAGCTGAAGAGTATTGATATATCGGAAATTCAAGAGGAAGAAGGATTCCTATCCTGATCTCTTTCAGCGAATTCGCCGCTATCGCTTTTTCCTGAAGCGTCAGCGATTCGAGCAGTTGGCGATAGAATTTGTTTAGCGAGGGGGAAGCGATGAGGGCTTTTGCAAGAGGAAGCGTACTTCTGAATGCCTTATAATTGTTTGCCTTCAAATATTTCTGCATGCGCTCATTGAGAAAAAAAGCCTTGAGATCAGATGTTTTGGCAACTCGCTCAAGGGTGCTGACTTCATCAGCTTCAAGCATTGTCGATGCGATCAATTTGGCGTTGCGTAATGCAAGTACGCGTATATTTTCTGTACCGGCTGGTGCGGCTGATACTCCGACATTGAGATAGTCAAGCGCTGCCGGCAGGGTTTGACCAAGTTTCAGGCGGCATGAAGCAAGGTCGAAATGCGCCGAATAAATCGTTCTCGGATCAAGACCTGGCGCCTGCGGGTTGTTCAGCAGGATATTAAGCTGAAGTGCCGCATCCTCGGTATAATTGAGCATGAAAAGACTTTTAGCAAGCCAGAGGCGCGCTGCATAGAAGGTTTTCGGCTGCTGGTTGGCGGTATTGATCAGAATGGATTCAAACACCTTTTGTGCGGCAGCATACTCATGACGAGCAAACAGTTTTTTCCCTTGCGCAAGGCTGGCTTCAGGAATCGGTTGTGACTGCGCAGCAAGCTGCGCCGAAGCCACAACCGGCTTATCAGCAACGGTTTCGCCAACTGTCAAGCTCGGCAGCAGGATAAGTAACCCAAGAAGGCAGCTGAAACAGGCAGAGCTTTTCATAGTCGTTAAGGGTGTTGCTGAGAAAAATGGTTCAACGCTTTTTCAAGGAGTATCGGATGTGTTACAGCATTTCCGGCAATGATGCTCTGTTTTTCAAAAACATCGCTTTGGCCCGCAAAGTCCGTAACCGTTCCTCCTGCTTCACGAACAAGAAGTATTCCTGCAGCGAAATCCCAAGGGTAAAGTTTATATTCCCAAAACCCGTCAAACCTTCCACAGGCAGTGTAAGCAAGATCGATCGCCGCAGAACCGGCACGGCGAATACCGGCAGAGTCGCGGATAACCTCTTTCAGCATAGCCATATAAGATTCGATATAGTGATATTCCTTGAAGGGCAGGCCGGTTGCGATGAGAAAGGTCTCTTTTTCAGATCGTGACGATACTGAGACAGGTTTGCCGTTCAGCCATGCGCCCATCCCTTTTTCCGCAGTGAAAAGCTCGTTGAGAACAGGTTGATAGACTGTGCCGCAAAGAACATCCCCATCGATTCCCTGAAGGGCAATGCTGATGGAAAATACCGGAAAAGAATGTATAAAGTTCAGTGTACCGTCCAGTGGATCGACAATCCAGGTTCTTCCGGAGCTTCCCGCAACAAGGGTTCCCTCTTCACAAAGAAGACTGTCTTCAGGAAATGATGCAGTTATTATTGAGCTGATAGCGGCTTCACAGGCCTTATCAACATCTGTTACAAAGTCTTTAAACTCCTTGGCCATGATTTCGGGAGAGGAGAGTTCCCCGAATTTGCCGAGCGTGATTTCTCCGGCAGCTCTGGCGGCGATTATTGCGGTATCCAGTTCCTTCGTCATATCGTTCCGGTCACATTGTTACGGTGTCTCTTTATAACAGAGGCGACAATATACTAATTCGAAGAAAATATGCCGTATAGGTCTTCAGGGGATTATACGATCTATATGATGGAAAAGACGGGAATTATCGGTCGAAAGCTCCGGTTTGATCTATAGTGCAGATTTGAATGCCAATATGTAAACCCAATCGGAATGAATACCAACCTTCTGAAATTCGCAATTTCTTTCATTCTCTGCTTTCTGGCCGCCTATACCGGCAGCCTGTTTACCCCTGATCCCGGTTCATCGTGGTACTACACAGAGCTCGCAAGGCCTGAATGGAACCCGCCCGATTGGATCTTTCCGCCTGTCTGGAGCCTGCTTTTTCTCATGATGTCCATCTCGCTCTGGATGGTGCTGAAGAAAGGAACACAGGATCGCAAGGTAACGTTTGCAGTCGTGGTGTTTTGTGTGCAGCTTCTCCTGAACATGGCATGGTCAGCAGCATTTTTCGGCATGCAGAACCCCCAGGCGGGGATGATAGTCATCCTGCTTCTGTGGATGGCCATAGTGCTGACCATCATGCAATTCAGAAAGATATCCGCTGTTGCGGCTTATCTTCTGGTTCCATATCTGCTCTGGGTCAGTTTCGCGTCATATCTGAATTTCACCATCTGGCAGCTCAATCCGTGAGGGGAGGCAGGAGTCGGTAGTCAGGAGACTGGAGTCGGGGAAGTAAGAGTTTTGCCCACGGATTGACACGGATTTTTACGGATTGGCGCCTGTTTTTTCCGGATTTTGCCGTTCAATTCAGGCGCGTTTATTTAGGGCGGAAGAGCGCGATGTCCGCTGATTGAAATCGGATTTGCATGGATGGAAGACGGGGGAAAAACGTAAGCCGTTAGCCGTGGGCTGTGGGCTGGAAATCTGAGGGACGGAAGAGGAATATTTTTGCCTACGAATTGGCACGGATTTACACAGACGGAAAGATTGTGGGCCGTTAGCTGTGAGCGGTTAGCCGGAAGACCGGTGCTTGAACGCGCTGGAAGTCCATATTTTTTCTCTCGTCACCTCCTTTCTATGCACTTCTTTTCCATTCCAGCCGCGCCGAGCGCGATGCTTAAAAGGGGGGCGGACATTCCTGTCCGCCATTGGTTTATTTCGACACGTCGCCCGATTCCAAAAAGCCGGCAATCTGTTGTTTCACCTGGCTCGGTGGAAGTTTAGCGGATCGTTGCTGTTTCGCGGTTTGTTTGAATGGCGGACA
>JAFGMZ010000057.1 GCA_016927285.1 Chlorobiaceae bacterium | reverse complement strand
GTATGGCGAGCCGCAAGCCACTTCGCGGTCTGCACAGCACCGGCAGCAAATCCCTCCCGATTCTTCGCGGTATGCGATACCACGATCTCATCCATTTCGGAATCGACATATGCAGTATGTTTGCCAATAACCGTACCGAGGCGAACCGCGGATACCTGCAGTTCGTCCGAAGAAATTTTCCGGTCGTCGAAAAGCTCCCGGACTACGGTTTTCTTCCTCGGATTGACCGAAATAATCATATCCGCAGCCCGGAGCGCTGTTCCGCTGGGAAAATCAGCTTTACCGGTATGATGGTGCTCGGAAAAAGCGATATCGAACTGCTCGAAAGGAGCGATAAGTCTTGCTGCCTCTCTTACCGTACGCAGAAAAATATTGACTCCGAGTGAAAAATTCGCAGAATAGAGCATGGACGTACCACTTTCATGCACACGCTGCTTCACTTCGTCCATCACATCGTCCCACCCTGTCGTCCCCACTACCACCGGTACCCGGGACTGCAGCATGGCCGGCAGATTCTGAAGAAACGCATCTCTGAGGGTAAAATCGATGATGGCATCGCTGCCAAGAAAACTGTCCGCGGTAATACTGTTCCGATCATCAAGCATCGAAGCAATTTCATGAATTCCGGAACGATTGATAACGCCGGCAATCTGCTGCCCCATTCGTCCACTGCCTATCAGGGTAAACCTCATAACGCCAGAAGTCTTTACTCTATTAACTTATTAAAATATACATTTACACATCAGCACTACCTTTCTGCCATGATCTCAAGAATCCTGTCAAGATCGTCATGAGAAAAATACTGGATGTGAATTTCTCCTTTACCTGCCTTTTTCTCAATAATCTTCACCTTGGTCGCCAACCGGCTCCGCAATCTTGATTCAAGCTCATCGATATGCGGCGACGTTGCCGCCGTTCCTGCAGTAAGCTTGGGTTGCTCTTTGAACATCCGGTTCACCAGCATTTCAGTCTGACGCACCGAAAGCTGACGTGCGAGAATCTGCTTCCACGCTTTAAGCTGCTGCTGCTCCCCCGGAAGATTGATGAGCGCACGAGCATGACCCGAAGAGATCTCGCGATTGCGAATACTGTCCTGTATTGCCATCGGAAGTTTCAGAAGTCTGAGAAAATTACTTACCGTCGAACGATTTTTACCGACTTTTTGAGCTATTTCGTCCTGTGTAAGACGGCATTTCGTGGTCAGACTCTTCAAAGCGAGCGCAACCTCGACTGCATTCAGATCCTCTCGCTGGATGTTCTCGATCAGCGCAAGCTCAAGTTTGCTGGAATCCTCGTGAGCCTCGATAACATACGCAGGTATATATTTGAACCCGGCCTGGGTGACAGCCCGAAGCCGGCGCTCCCCGCTGATAAGCTGATAACCGTCGCCATCCCGGCAGACCGTAACCGGCTGTATGACGCCATTTTCGATAATGGAATTCTTCAGTTCTTCGAGTGCGGCCTCATCGAACGCCTTGCGGGGCTGGAATGGATTTGCCCTGATTTTATCGACAGGAAGGCTGCCGACAGATCCTTCAGGTACAAGCTCTTCCTCTTCATCTTTAGGCGAAGTCGTAAATCCCTCATCGGGGATAAGGGCCTTGAGACCTTTTCCTAACGCTTTCTTTGACATAGCATCCACCATGCTTCTGCGGCCCGGCTACAGTTTCCGTACCTTGAATTTTTTAATATTGCCATCTCTTTCAAATATCTCTCTGGCCAGATCGAGGTAATCCTTGGAGCCGAGGCTCTGCGCATCGTAAAGCAAAGCGGGTTTACCGTGACTCGGCGCTTCAGAAAGACGCACGTTCCTGCGGATATAAGTCTTGTAAACCTTATCCTTGAAAAACTTCTTCACCTCTTCGGCCACCTGTGTCGCAAGCCGCAGGCGGGAGTCGAACATGGTAACCAGCACCCCTTCGATTTCGAGTTTCGGATTCAGGTGCTTGCGAACAATGCTTATGGTGTTCAGCAGCTTGCCAAGGCCTTCGAGCGCATAGTATTCTGCCTGAACGGGAATCAGGACAGAATCCGCTGCGGTAAGAGAGTTCAGCGTTATCAGCCCGAGCGAAGGCGGACAGTCGATGATAATGTAATCGTACCGATTACGAACCTCGCGAAGCGCCTTCTGCATCACATACTCCCGCTCGCGCATATTGACCAGCTCAACCTCCATTCCGACGAGGTTAACATTCGAGGGCAACACATCAAGATACTCCAGGCTCGACTGGTGAATGGCGTCCTCGATGTTGCCGCCTTTAACCATAACCTGATAAAAAGTATTGTCGATCTCGTCGCCGGTTTCGATACCGAAACCGGATGTTGCGTTTGCCTGCGGATCGATATCGATCAGAAGCGTCTTAAATTCGGAAATAGCAATCGACGCAGCTATGTTTACTGCAGTGGTTGTCTTACCAACCCCTCCTTTCTGATTTGCAATCGCAATAACTCTGCCCATGAAACAAGCAGGGAATTTTACAGCAGTTGAGGGTAACCTCCATCACTTGCCGGCTCGCAACCCGGATGTAAAACGGACGAACTATTGAACAAAGTGATCAAAGCCCCCTGAAGATCAGTCATGACTTGTTACATTATAATACTTACGTGCACTTTTACAAACTGTAATGACCGACGCATGACGCGTCTTGAAAAATCATTCTTTGAACATCCGACCCTCGACCTTGCCGGAATGCTGCTTGGAAAAATATTCGTGCGCCGCATGCAAAATGGCATTGAACTCAGAGGAAAGATCGTGGAAACCGAAGCCTATCTCGGCTATGGAGACGAAGCCTGTCATGCCTGGCGAAGGAAAACTGAACGGAACAGCATAATGTTCGCAGAGCCCGGACACCTCTACGTTTATTTTACATACGGTAATCACCACATGCTCAACATTGTCAGCGAACCGGAAAACATCGCTGGTGCCGTACTGATAAGAGCCATGGAGCCACTTGCAGGTGAATCGTTCATGCGGGAGCAGCGCAAAACCGATCTCTTCGTCAACCTTATGAGCGGACCGGGAAAGCTCACCAGGGCTCTGGCAATCGACCGAAGCTGCAATGGGCGATCTCTTTTCGAACAGGAATTCCAACTGCAGGACGCGCCCGAACTGCCGGAAAAGGCCATCGGCACCAGTACTCGAGTAGGTATAACCCGAAGCCGCAACCTGCTCTGGCGAAAATTCATCATCGGCAACCCGCACGTCTCCCGGATAAGAGTTTCCTGTTGACCGGGAAAATATAGCTGCATGAAAAACGCTGACAATACTGACTTCATCGCTCCCCGACCGACCGCGAGAAAACTCTCTCAACGATATTATTGAAATATCAAAGAAAAAACTCAGAATATTCCTTATAAAATGTTATAAATAGAAACGATGCCTCATTGTACCTTCTGCTGTTGGAAAGTTCGGAAAAAGTTTCTTTTTTTCGGCTGAACACTAAACTCTTTACAGCATGATCGGGACCCCAATACTTCCTGAAATCAGGGAACTGATCGAGCGCCGCAACTTCAGCGCGCTGCAGCGCATTTTCAACGACTGGATGCCTGCCGACCTGGCGGAACTGATTTCCGACCTGCCGGAAAACGAACAGGCCATACTCTATCGACTGCTGCCCAAGGAACTCGCAACTGAAACCTTCGAGTACCTCGATTTCGATTCTCAGCAAAACCTCCTGAACGCTCTCACAAAAAAGGATGTAACACACATCCTCAACAGCATGTCGGCAGACGACCGTACCGCCCTGCTCGAGGAACTACCCGGACCGGTCGCCCAGGAACTGCTGAAGCTGCTCTCGTTCAAGGAGTTCAAGATTGCAAAAACTCTGCTGGCATATGCCGAAGGCAGCGTCGGGCGACTTATGTCGCCAGACTTCCTGAGCGTGAAAAGAGACTGGGACATGAACCGGGTACTTGAATACATACGCACCTACGGCCATGAGAGCGAAACCCTGAACGTCATCTACGTAGTCGACGACCATGGAAAACTCAAGGGTGAGCTTCTGGCAAGAGAACTGTTGCTCTCGCAGCCAGATAAAAAAGTACGCGATATTATTTCCGAAGATAAAATCGTCACCCTGACGGCAACGCAGGACCAGTCGGATGCACTCGAAGCATTCAAGCGATACGACAACGTGGCGCTCCCCGTAGTGGACTCGAACGGTTATCTCATCGGAGTGGTCACGGTTGACGACATGCTCGACGTTGCTGAAGAAGAAGAGACTGAAGATATCCAGAAATTCGGCGGCATCGAAGCCCTTGATGAACCTTACATGGACCTTCCCCTCCATGAAGTAATCAGAAAACGTGCGGTCTGGCTGGTGGTGCTCTTCATAGGCGAAATGCTCACAGCTTCTGCAATGGCGTTCTTCGAGGATGAACTATCCAAAGCGATCGTACTGGCTACCTATATTCCGCTCATCATTTCCAGCGGCGGCAATTCCGGATCCCAGACGGCAACGCTCATCATCCGTTCACTGGCGCTTGGCGAAATCACCATTCGCGACTGGCTCGCCGTCATGCGCAGGGAGATCGTCTCAGGCCTTGCCCTCGGCAGTATTCTCGGCCTCATCGGGTTTTTCAGAGTAATAACATGGTCTCATATCCTCGGCATTTACGACCCTTCATGGCTTGCTGTAGGCATAACAGTCGGTATAGCGCTTATCTGCATCGTACTGCTCGGAACCCTTGCAGGATCGATGCTGCCGCTGCTCCTGCAGCGTGCCGGGCTCGATCCTGCAACATCCTCGGCGCCTTTCGTAGCCACGATCGTCGATGTGACCGGAATCGTCATCTATTTCAGCGTCGCTTCGATGCTCCTGCGCGGCATCCTGCTGTAAAGATGCGACACTCGCTGACAATTGAAAAGAGAGCTGCCGTGAAAGAAAAACGCGAATCACTTGACTTCGATATTGTTTTTGCCGGCGGAGGCCCGGCAAACCTCGCTTCGGCCATTCGACTTAAACAGCTCATTACCCGCCATAACGAGCAAAACCCGTCAAAAACGCTCGATCCGACAATAGCCGTTGTCGACAAAGGCCGACATGCTGGAGCACACCTGCTGTCGGGTGCGGTGTTCGATACAAAAGCTCTGGCAGAACTTCTGCCAGATTTCGTGGACAGAGATTGTCCTCTCGATGCACTCGTCTCCCGAGACAAAATTCTTTTCCTTACCGCAAAGAAATCATTTGCGGTTCCCACTGTTCCCGAGCCTTTCCGAAACAGCGGGTACCCGCTCGTTTCGCTCAGCCGACTCGGTTACTGGATGGCCGGAGAAGCTGAAAATGCCGGGATTGAACTCTTCACGAACACGACAGCCATAAAACCGATCATTGAAAACGGCTCGGTCTGCGGACTGCTGACCGGCGATCTTGGGCTCGACCGTTTCGGTAACCCTAAACCGGATTATCTGGAAGGAGCCGAACTGAGAGCAAAAGTGACGGTAATCGGGGAAGGAGTTGCAGGAACGCTCGCAACGGAGCTGCAGAACGATTTTTCACTGTGCGCCCAATCAGCACCGCAGCATTACGAAACCGGAGTGAAAGAGGTTTGGAAAATAGCGGAAGGAGCTATCGATGCCGGCGAGGCCTGGCACACCTTCGGCTATCCCCTTCCACCGGAAACTTATGGGGGCGGCTGGCTTTACGCATTATCCCCGTCCGAGGTTTCTGTCGGCTTCGTAACGGCGATATGCCCGCAAGCCCCTGAAGCTGACCCGCACAAAAACCTGCAGCTCTTCAAGCAGCACCCGTCGATCGCGGCCATACTGAAAGGGGGCTCGATGCTTGAATACGGAGCTAAAGCGATAACCTCCGGAGGACTTGACGCCATAGGACGCATTTCCGGTCCCGGGTTCCTCGTTACCGGCGAATCAGCCGGTATGCTGAACATGCAGCGACTCAAGGGGATACACCTTGCCATGAAGTCAGGTATGCTGGCAGCCGAAACCATCTTCGAAGCACTGCTCCGCGATGACTTTTCTGAACGGACGCTTCAGGATTACGAGGAACGGTTCAGAAACTCCTGGGCATACGATGAACTGCATGCCGCAAGAAATTTCAGGCAAGCTTTCGATAAAGGGCTCTATCAAGGACTTCTGCAGACAGGTATGCAGCTGAAATTTCCCGGACTATCGCTGGCTTCGACCTTTCTGCGAAAAAAAAAGGATCACGCAGCGCGGCCCCATCATGCAACAAAGCAGAAGAATGACTCACCTCCGCAGTTTATGACAGATGGAGAACTCACGTTCAGCAAGGAGGAGTGCCTCTTCCGCTCAGGAACCATGCACGAAGAAAACCAGCCCTGCCACCTGCGCATCAACCCTGCAGAGATGGCGGAAATTTGCCTTGGACGGTGCCGGGAGGAACATGGCAACCCCTGCACCCGGTTCTGCCCGGCAAACGTCTATGCATTCATAAAAACGCCAGAGCCGACACTCAGAATAAGCCCATCGAACTGCCTGCACTGCAAAACCTGCACCCTTGCCGATCCTTACGGAGTCATTACCTGGACACCTCCGGAAGGCGGCGGCGGACCCGACTACAAACTCGGTTAAATCATGCAAAATACACAAACCGTCATTGCCGGAATATCTGGCGGGGTCGATTCCTCCGTAGCCGCATGCCTGCTGAAACAGCAGGGATTCCAGGTAACAGGAGTGAATATCAGGGTACTTGACGCTCCTTTTTCAGAACCATGCATCGAACCCTCGCCGCTCATCATCAGCGATCACCCTGACTTTCAGATTCCGGTATTCAGCCTGAACCTCAGCGCCCGGTTTTTCGATAAGGTCATCGGGTACTTCCGTGAAGAATATCTTGCCGGAAAAACCCCAAACCCCTGCATGGTATGCAACAAAAGCATCAAATGGCACGGATTGCTTGAAAGCGCAAAAATGCTCGGCGCAGAATTCATCGCTACGGGCCACTACGCCCGCACCGCATTCAGCGAAGGACGGCACCGGCTTTTCAAGGGAACAGATCGGCAGAAAGACCAGAGCTATTTCCTCTGGATGCTTGCAGAGAGAGAACTCTCGAAAACCATCCTGCCGCTCGGCAGACTTACCAAGCCGGAAGTACGCGAACTTGCCCGGCAATTCGCCGTACGTGCAGCAAAAAAAAAGGAGAGTCAGGAAATCTGCTTCGTACCGCACGACGACTACTGCAACTACCTCGCCAACTCGATTCCCGGACTCGAACAACAGGTTCAGGGAGGCAAGATCGTTGACCGGCAGGACAAAACGATCGGACAACACCGCGGATACCCGTTCTATACCATCGGGCAGCGACGGGGACTCGGCATCTCCGCTGCTGAACCGCTCTATGTAACAGGAATCGATCCTCTGCGCAATCGCATTACGGTCGGCCCGAAATCCGATCTCGAATGCCGGAAGCTTCTGGCATCAGGACTCAACTGGATAGGCATCGATCCCCCCGCCGCCGCGTTCGAATCGTTCGGAAGGATCCGGTACCGAGACCGGGAAACGCCCTGCACCATTGAGCCTATGGAAAAAAACCGTGCGCACATAACCTTCCGTGAACCAAAACATGCGGTAACTCCCGGGCAGGCTGTAGTTTTCTACCATACAGACGAAGTGCTTGGTGGAGGTTTCATCAGCCAAGTCTATCAACCCATGAAATCACGATTTTTCCAATGATACAGAAAAAACAACGTTCACTCGTCAGTCTCGACCTCGCGCCTCGCGAACCGGAAAACGCCGAGCTGATGATTATGCTGCACGGCTACGGCAGCAATGAAAAAGATCTCATCCAGCTTGGCCCGATACTGAACGAAAAGCTCCGCTACGTCAGTGCAAGAGCACCGCACGCACTCGATATCGGCATGTACGGCTGGTTTCCAATAGAATTTACATCGAATGGCATTACCGTTGATTACGAAGCGGCAAAGGAGGCCAGAAATCAGCTGACCGGCTTTATCGAAGAGATTATCGCCGACTACAGACCCAGAGGGAACAGGGTCTGGCTTATGGGATTCAGCCAGGGATCGGTTATGAGCTACCTCACGGCATTCGAGCGTCCCGACCTGCTGCACGGCGTGATCGCCTGTTCAGGTCAGTTGCCCCAGCGAGAAACGGTTCCCGAAAAGAACGTCGAAAAGCTCCGGCAGCTGCCGTTCCTTGTAATGCACGGCTTGTTCGACGATGTGCTGCCCATTGCGAAAGGAGAAGAGGCGAACCGCTTGCTGAAAGATATCCTCGCCGACCTTACCTATCAGGAGTTCCCGATGGCCCATGAAATCAGCCCCGCTGCGCTGCATCTCGCTTCAGAGTGGTTGCGGGCGCACACACCGGAAGAGTAAAAACGGAACAATGAGATTTTTCCCTGAAAACCGTTTCTCCCCGGAGAATCGTATATTCTTCTTTTTTTATAACGTCGCCATGCCGTAACGAATGAAGGAAACACTCTTGAACCTGCTCGAAGAGCGCATTCTCGTGCTCGACGGAGCCATGGGCACCATGATCCAGCGCCACAAACTCCAGGAAACCGATTACCGGGGCGAGCGGTTCGCATCGCACGACCATCCGCTCATCGGCAACAACGACATCCTGGTACTCACCCAACCCGACATCATCCACGCCATCCACTGCGACTTTCTCGAAGCGGGTTCGGACATCATAGAAACCAACAGTTTCAATGCAAATCCGATTTCGCAGGCTGATTACAACGCCGTCGGACTGGTAAAGGAACTGAACCTTGCCGCAGCCCGACTGGCCCGCAAAGCAGCAGATGAATATACCGCAAAAAAACCCGATAAACCCCGTTTCGTGGCCGGCTCCATCGGCCCGACAAACAAAACCCTCTCGCTTTCGCCGGACGTGAACAATCCGGGATACCGGGCGGTGACTTTTCGCGAAGTGGTTGATAACTACGTCGTACAGCTCGAAGGACTCATGGAGGGCGGCGTTGACCTGCTGCTCATCGAAACCGTTTTCGATACCCTGAACTGCAAAGCCGCGCTCTTCGCCGTCGAAGAGTATTTCAATGCTACAGGCAAACGAGTCCCGGTCATGGTCTCAGGAACCGTGGTTGACGCCAGCGGCCGAACGCTCTCGGGCCAGACCACCGAAGCATTCTGGATCTCCATCGCACACATGCCCGACCTGCTCTCCGTAGGTCTCAACTGCGCGCTCGGTTCCAGACAGATGCGCCCCTTCATCGAAGCGATGTCGGACGTAGCGGAAAGCTATGTCAGCGTTTACCCCAACGCAGGACTCCCCAACGAGTTCGGAGAGTACGACGACTCGCCTGAATACATGGCAGCGCAAATCGCCGGTTTTGCCAAGTCCGGCTTTGTCAACATTGTAGGAGGTTGCTGCGGCACCACACCCGACCACATCAAAGCAATCGCCGAAGCCGTAAAAACGCTCAATCCGCGCCGAAAACCCGCACCGAAACACGAATTGCAGCTTTCCGGCCTCGAACCGCTCATAGTCAACCCAACGACCGGCTTCATCAACATCGGCGAACGCACTAACGTCACAGGTTCACGCAAATTCGCGCGCCTCATTAAGGAAGGCAACTACGACGAAGCGCTTTCCATCGCCCGACAGCAGGTAGAAAACGGCGCCCAGGTTATCGACGTGAACGTCGACGAAGGCATGCTCGACAGCGAGAAAGTAATGAAAGAGTTCCTCAACCTGATCGCCTCCGAACCGGAAATTGCTCGAGTACCGATCATGATCGACAGCTCGAAATGGTCGGTCATCGAAGAGGGCCTCCAGTGCGTGCAAGGCAAGAGCATCGTAAACTCCATCAGCCTCAAGGAAGGCGATGAACCCTTCCGGGAACGAGCTCGAAAAATCCTGCAGTACGGGGCGGCGACGGTGGTGATGGCCTTCGACGAACAGGGACAGGCCGACAGCCTTGAACGACGAAAGGAAATCTGCCGACGAGCTTACGACATTCTGACCCTTGAAGTCGGCTTTCCACCGGAAGACATTATTTTCGATCCCAACGTGCTGACCGTAGCAACCGGCATCGAAGAGCACAACAACTACGCCGTGGACTTTATCGAATCCGTGCGATGGATCAAGGAAAACCTGCCGCACGCAAATGTCTCCGGGGGTATCAGCAACGTCTCATTCTCCTTCCGAGGCAACGAACCGGTACGGGAGGCCATGCACGCCGCCTTTCTCTACCACGCCATAAAAGCCGGTCTCGACATGGGCATCGTCAATGCCGGGCAGCTCGGCATGTATGACGAGATCGAACCGGAACTGCTGCTCCGCGTCGAAGACGTACTCCTGAACAGGCGTGAAGACGCCACCGAACGGCTGGTCAGCTTCGCCGAAACCATCCGGGAAGGTGGCGAGAAAACCGAAGCGAAAGCCGCTGAATGGAGGAGCATGCCGGTCGAGGAACGGTTGCGCCACGCGCTCATCAAGGGTATCGTCGAGTACATCGATGAGGATACCGAAGAGGCACGCCTGCTCTACCCAAGTCCGTTACAGGTAATCGAAGGACCGCTTATGGACGGCATGAACACCATCGGCGACCTCTTCGCCGAAGGCAAGATGTTCCTGCCCCAGGTCGTCAAGAGCGCTCGCGTCATGAAACGCTCGGTAGCATGGCTTATCCCCTACATCGAAGAGGAGAAAGCCCGGCAGAAGAACAGCAAACCTGCCGCAAGAGTGCTGCTCGCAACCGTCAAAGGTGACGTGCACGATATCGGCAAAAATATCGTTTCCGTTGTACTCTCCTGCAACAACTACGAAGTGATCGATATAGGCGTCATGATGCCATGCGAGAAAATCCTCGATGCCGTAGAACGCGAAAAAGCCGACATGCTTGGCCTTTCCGGCCTCATCACCCCCTCACTCGACGAGATGGTACACATTGCCCGGGAAATGGAGCGACTCGGCATGACTATCCCGCTGCTGATTGGCGGCGCAACCACATCGCGCATGCACACCGCAGTCAAAATCGCTCCGGTTTACTCCGGCGCCGTAGTGCAGGTGCTCGATGCATCGCGCAGCGTACCTGTGGCAAACAGTCTGCTTAATGCCTCACTCCGTGACGACTATATCACGAAACTGAAAGCGGACCAGACCTCCCTACGCGAAAGCCATGCGTCACGTTCGGCGGAAAAGAAATTCGTCCCCATCCAGACCGCCCGAGCCAACCGCCTCACACCCGAATGGAACGACGAGACCCTTCAGGCACCCATAAAACCCGGCGTCACCCTGCTGGAAGAGATAACGGCGGAAGCCCTCAGGGCATATATCGACTGGACCCCTTTCTTCCTGACCTGGGAACTGCATGGACGCTATCCGCAGATTTTCGAAAACGAGAAATTCGGCGAGGAAGCCCGACAACTTTTCGACGACGCAACGGAGCTGCTCGACCGAATCTGCAGCGAAAAGCTGCTCGCCTTCAGAGGCGTTGCCGGCATCTTTCCGGCAAACAGCACAGGAGACGATATCGAAATCTATACGGATGAAAGCCGCTCGTCAGTGCTCATGACCATCCACACCCTGCGCCAGCAGCAGGAAAAACCGCCCGGAGAGCCCAATCTCGCGCTTGCCGACTTTATAGCCCCAAAAGAGAGCGGCAAAAAAGACTACGTCGGTGGCTTCGCCGTTACCGCAGGACTCGGTATCGAGCAGCTGCTCCGAAAGTTCACCGACGAGCACGACGACTACCACCGCATCATGGCGCAGGCGCTTGCCGATCGCCTTGCCGAAGCGTTCGCTGAAATGCTGCACGAGAAGGTACGCCGAGAACTCTGGGGCTACGCTTCAAACGAAATACTCGCTTCCGAAGAACTTCTTGCCGAGAAATACCGCGGTATCCGTCCAGCTCCAGGCTACCCTGCATGCCCCGACCATACGGAAAAAGCCGGACTCTTCACGCTGCTCAACGCCGAAACGAACACCGGCATTACCCTTACAGAAACCTACGCCATGAACCCGGCAGCCTCGGTCAGCGGCTTCTACTTCGCTCACCCGCAGGCAAAGTATTTCATGCTCGGCAAGATCGGTAAAGATCAGGTCGAGGATTACGCCGCACGCAAGGGTATGAGCATCAAAGAAACCGAAAAATGGCTCGCACCGACGCTCAACTACGACCCGGAGTAAGAAAAAAACACAGACTCGCACGGACAGGCACAAACAACCACCGTCACCTGTCCGACGAGTCAAAAAAGTCCGACCTATCCACTCAGTCCAAGCTCCTCAACGTTTTTTCCGTGCGGTGAAACCCCGAAGCAACTTCTGCTGTTCCAACTGAAACATACAGATTCAACTCAAAAAAACACCCATGATCGCCGAAAACGCCAAAGCCCCGGATTTCACTCTCCCCGATTCGACAGGAAATATGATCTCTCTCTCGAACTATAAAGGCAAAAAAGTGCTGCTTGTTTTCTACCCCGGAGACGACACTCCGGTCTGCACCACGCAGCTCTGCAGCTACCGCGATAACTTTACCGAGTTTACGAAACGCGATATCACCATCCTGGCGATCAGCATAGATACCATCGATTCGCACAAGCAGTTTGGCGAAAAGAACAGTCTGCCCTTCACGCTTCTGAGCGACCATGACAAACAGGTAAGCCGGCTCTACGACGCAATGGACTTCCTCGGTATGTCGAAACGCGCATACGTCCTCATCGATGAACAAGGTAGGGTGCGTCTTGCATTCAACGACCTCCTGCCACTTTTCTACCAGTCGACCCGGGATCTGCTTGCAAAAATAGATGCCATGAAGCCAGCGCATCAATAAAAGAACAGAAAACGCCATCTGTTTATTCGTAAACTCATGCTTACACTGAATTCGAAGCAGGTAATTCCAGGATATTCATCAACGATACCGAAATCACCTGCTTCGATGATTATTTATTAAGCCTTTTTTATACATTTTCGCTTTCAACAATCGTTAACTCGTTATATTCTATAAAGTTATTTGTACCTTACCAAGGTAGACGCGGTTTTCTGCCCGTAACCAAATATCTGGTACCATGAAAAAACTGCTGCTGTCCGGCATTATCTTCTCCTCGCTGGCTTTTGCTCTACCAGCAAAGCTTACTGCCGAACCGTTTCATCGTAAAATCGATTCTCTGCTTATCTCAACGACCGATCACAAAAAATTCGAAATCCTTCAACAGGATTTTAAAAGTGGTCCGGAAGTAACGAAAGCCTGCCTGAGCTGTCATACAGAAGCCTCAAAACAGCTGCATCGTACCAGGCACTGGACATGGGATGTCCCCATGAAAAAAGGCAGCCGACTTGGCAAAAAAAATGTCGTAAACAATTTCTGTATATCAGTTGAAGGCAACGAATCGCGATGTACATCCTGCCATATCGGCTACGACTGGAAAGACAAAAACTTCAACTTCAAAAATGAAAATAATGTCGATTGCCTTGCCTGCCATGACTTAACGGGAACCTACAAAAAACTGCCCGCAGGAGCCGGTCATCCGGCATATTTCGATACGGTTTTCGAAAAAAAGTTCTTTCCGAAAGTTGATCTCGCTTTTGTTGCACAGAGGGTCGGACGTCCTGACCGACACAATTGCGGCATCTGTCATTTCGAAGGCGGTGGCGCAGATGCGGTCAAACATGGCGATCTTGACAACTCACTGCTCAAACCCGATCGGGAACTTGACGTACATATGGCAATCGGCAAAAATGAGCTGAACATGACCTGCGCAGACTGCCATAAAACGGAAGGCCATCAGGTTCCCGGAAGTCGGTATACGCCGGAAGCTCATGATACGCATGGATTCGATTACCCGCTGAAGGATAACAACCCTGCCACCTGCAGCTCATGCCATGGACTGAAGCCGCATAAAAAGCTTAAAAAGCTTAACGACCATATAGGCAGAGTCGCCTGTCAAACCTGTCATATACCGTTCATAGCCAAACAACGCCCGACAAAAATGTGGTGGGACTGGTCAAAAGCCGGCAAATTCGATAAAAACGGCAAAGAAATCACCATTAAAGACTCTTCGGGTGCCATTCTGTACGTATCCAAGAAAGGAGAATTCAGATGGGCAAAAAACGTCGCTCCAGAGTACAAATGGTTCAACGGCGAAATGAACTACACGACCTTCAAGAGCACAATCAACGACAAGAAAGTCGTTTCAGTCAATCATCCCGACGGCAATCCTAACGACCTTGATTCACGAATATGGCCGTTCAAGGTGCATCGTGGAAAACAGCCTTACGATCCGATACTGAAACGCTTTGTCAAACCCATTGTATACGGGCCAAAGGGTTCCGGGGCTTACTGGTCCGACTTCAACTGGGACAAATCCATCAGGAAAGGCATGCAAAATGCCGGACTCGAATACAGCGGCAAATATGCTTTTGTAGAAACCGAAATGTACTGGCCTATTTCTCACATGGTATCCCCAAAAGAGGAATCTCTTGGTTGCAAAGAGTGCCATGCAAGAAACGGAAGATTGCAGAATCTCAGCGGTTTCTATCTCATGGGAAGAGACACCAACCCCTTTGTTGAATATTTCGGCCTTCTGGCCATATCGGGTTCCCTTATCGGGGTCATCGTCCACTCAATCATCCGGTATTTCACCGTTAAAAAACTGAAGAAAGCAGGTGGCATATGAAAAAAATCTATCTGTATGCACGATTTCAGCGTTTCTGGCACTGGACACAGTTTCTCATTATCTCCGTACTGCTGCTGACCGGGCTTGAAGTACACGGATTATATAACCTTATGGGTTATGAAAACGCCTTCAAAATCCATAATCTTTCCGGTTGGGGGCTTTTGGGATTGATTTTTATCGCATTTTTCTGGTATATCACAACTGGCGATTTTCGCCAGTATCTTACCGAAGGCAACCTTGTCGAAAAAATATGGCTGCAGGTACGCTACTATATGATCGGCATTTTCAAACACGAGCCCCATCCATTCAAGAAAAATGAAATATCGAGACTAAACCCGCTTCAGCGTATAACCTATCTTATGCTGACCCTGGTGGGATTACCCTTACAGATTATTTTTGGTTTTGTCTACTTTTATTTCAACGAACTGGTTGCTCTCGGCATGAACCCTGATTGGATGGAACCGATTGCACTGATCCACACGCTGCTTGCCTATCTGCTGATCGCATTCGTGATCATGCACGTCTACATGACAACCACAGGCCATACCTTGACCTCGAACATCAAGGCTATGATCACGGGCTGGGAGGAAGTAGACGAGTAATCAACCTCGACTATGCAAGCAGAAAAAAAAGACGATCGAGCCAGTTTTTCGCCTCGAAATATATCCCCGGCTCCGAACTGGCTCTCGGACCGGCAACATTCAGGACGGTAATCGCATGATCGCGCATCCAGCCAATAACCGCCTCGACTGGCTGGGCTTCGTTAAGACGAACTATCATAACCGGACGAGATAACTTTTCTGCACATCGAACGGTATAGAGCGTTCCACCCTGCAAACGATCCCGCAGAAGCACGAGCGTTCCATCTGAATCCATTACGTTTCTTGCCGTCCTCACATGATATGCGGCTGCTGATGTTTCCCTGAGACAATACATCGCGGGTATCGGGCCGTCTTCCGAGCGACGTGCTTTCGGGCACCAGCCGCCATGAGGCAGACCAGCCTCTATAGCCGCATCGAGAGCTGCCCGATCGACTCCGGTCTGACCTCCCGAGATAATCATGATCGGCAGAATACTACCCGACAGAAAAAGTTTTATTGAGGTTTTCAATATAACGGTCAACCATTCCGGTAAACTCCATTACAATAAGCGGAGAGAGCATAAATTGCAGAAAAGAGGGGAAGTCAACGGAAAGAACACCTCTGGTATTAAGGGTAAGCGCCGTACCTGCACCATCGGGCCGAACAATCCACTCGCCTGAGACCGCGGCATTTCCGACGCCATCAACAGGAACCCAGGAAACTATCCCGGCCGCCTCGTCCGCCTTATACCGACAGGCATAAACAGTCTGCTGGAGAGTATAACCGCCAATGCCGATTTTCTGCATCTCCCATCGGAAAGCATTCCCCCCGAGATCAGCCAGACGATCGACACTCGGAAAATGCGATGCTGATCGCGGAACATCCGCGAGAAGCGAAAAGACGCCATCAGGACTTTCCGGAACAGCCATATCGCGCGTTAACGCTATGTCGACGGTAAACGCCATAATTATTCAAATGCCGCAGCCTTCAATTTTATAAGCGGGAACAGGCGTATCGAGCGCCTTGAGGAGTCTGCTGTCGCGCTGGTAGACATCCTGACGGAACAGCACCGAATCCCCCCCGGCTACAGCGGTAAGATAGAGCAGAAATACCGGGATTCTGCGCGGCAAATAAACCGTCCTGGTTTTTCCTGTCGCAATGGCTGACTCAATAGCAGTCCGGCTCCATTTCACGCTGTCCTGCAACACAAGTTCCGCAAGATTAAGAGGCTTTTCTACCCTGATACACCCCGAACTTAACGTACGGGAGCTCTTTTCAAAAAGATCTTTCGTCGGTGTATCGTGCAGGTAAATAATATGTTTGTTAGGCATCATGAACTTGATCCTCCCGAGCGCGCCATGATCTCCTGCCGACTGCTGAAGGCGGTAGGGAAAATTCGAGCCGGTATACTGCGACCAGTTGATCGATTCAGGATTGACGACCATGCCTTTCGAATCAATGACCTGCAGGCGTTTTCTATTCAGATATGAGAGATTTTTGCGAATGGCAGGAAGCGCATCCTTGGCAAGAATGGTTGGAGGAATGACCCACTGCGGATTAAAGACGATATACTGCATATCTGCCTTGAAAACCGGAGTTTCCCTGTAAGGCTTTCCGACAATAACCCTTGTAGACCAGCGAATATTACCGTTTTCGATATACTGCAGCGAAAACTCCGGAATATTGACAAGCACATAGGTCGGCGAAACATCGCTGATAAACCATCGGTATCGTTCAAGATTGAGCCGGATCTGATCGACACGCTCTGAAGCCGAAATATTCAGTTGCTGTACCGTTACGGTTCCAGCTATACCGTCAACCTCAAGTCCGTTACGCTTCTGAAAACGCTTGACGGCCTCTACCATCACCGCACTGTAAACATTCGAGGTATCGACGACAGCTGCCGACAGGTCGCCGGACTCCCGAAGACGCTTGCGCAAGAGAGGAATACGGCTATCCCTTATTCCCGCCCTGAACGTTACACCATCGGGAATTCGCTGCCAGTTGCCAGCCTTCGCTATGGCGCGATAACGGGCAAGCCCTTTTTTCAACTGTACATATTCCGGATGGCCTGGACGAAGTTCGTCAAGGACATCCTTGATACGCCCAGACATTATCGCTCGCTGCAGCCTGTATTCAAGCGCAGTACGACGAGTCGATCCATCAAGATTCCAGTCAGGATCAATTCGTTCCGGATCGACCTTGCCGAAACGCAGATGATAGGCAAGAGTAAGAAAGGCATCGGTCATGAGCAGATCATCCCTAACCAGCTCTGCAGACGTCCGGGAAGGGTTATCAAAAAGCCGACGCAATCTACCGATATGGTAATCATTGGGATTGAGCCCGTCACCACGTACTCCCTCTATAGCATGAAGCAGCTCGATAATCATGCGTTGCTCTGTCCAGAGTGGAAGATACTGCCGCGCAGCGTAAAAACGCCCGAGCTGATTCTTGAAAGATTTTCCCTCGGCTGTTCCGGATACACCGCTGCGGGATTGATCCTCGAAATGGCAGCGCAGCAGATCGGAAACCGCAGAATCTTTATCAGAGGGTGTAACAACAAAGCTCCCGCCGCTATCCTGACGGTCAACAGTCAGTGTGTTTGCCTGTATGACCTGCAATGGAACAAGCGCGAGCAACAGCAGAACAATGATTGTCATTTAAGCATCGCCGGTTGATAAACGTATAATTTTCCTATGATGCCGATCGTCCGACCCTGGAAGTCCCGGCAGCAAAATCCGGATTAATGAGTCCGGAAGAGAACGAATAATCTGCATTTCTGTGATAGATGAACAGGCAGCTGCCATCCTTGATAAGATCTATTACATGCTGAAAACTGTCGAACGGCAAGGCAGGACAACCCTGACTTCTGCCAAGACGGCCATGTCGCCTTATAAAATCGTAAGAAACATAGTTGGCTCCATGTATGACGATACTTCTTGATTCAGCTTTATCGTTAATGCCGGGCTCCATCCCCCTAAGCCTGAGCGAATAGCCGTGTTTTCCATCATAAGTCATGCCCGTGGTATAGAATCCGAGGCTGCTCTTATGTGATCCAGGTGTGTTTGAAAAATCATACGCATAGTTCTCGCCGCTGCCGCTGCCATGAGCAACGAGACCTGAGTAAAGCAATCTGCCGCGATTGATATCAATGATAAACATGCGCTCGTCGACAGACGGCTTATTGAAATCGATCACCGTCAATATACCGTCGCGGCTGACCTTACCCTGCTCTTTGAGCGAGTGATAGCCGGTAAGAGCCATATTGAGCACCTTGGGATCGATTTTATACCTGAGTTCGGGAGACTGCGAAAGAGTGGAAATCCGTTTAGAAAGCGAAGGTTGCTGAAAAGGATAGGCCTGGCTGGGAGCCGGGAGCAGCAAAAAAACAAACAATAGCATGACAATAGAACGAATCATAAACAACCTCACCTGGGTTTAAGCCTCCGTTACAGGAACGAAAGGCGCTTGACATGGGTAAACGACACATGATATGGAACCGGGAAAGACGCTGCCATACGACGCACATCGCCGTCAGGCATCAGAGAATGGAAACTTGATAAACAGGAATCCGGCTCGATTTATTCACACAGGTACAACATAAAATAACTGATAAAGATATGCCTTTTTTCGTTAAGGGCAAACCTGGGGGAGGATATCCGCACCATTTTAACCGGAATGCACGCCCGGGCTGAAACTTACAGGCGCTGCGGCGAGCCACCGGAAAACACGGATACGGAAGAGATGCGGAGTGAGGTTCAGAAGAAAAGTAGCCAATCCCTCCCATATTGAGACCCAGGCAACAATGGTAAGACCTTCAGCAAAAAATCTGTAGAGAAAAGAACCATTTCCGTTCAGCGAAACAAAACGGTTCACCCAAAGGGAAACTGCAAGAATGACAATACCAGAAAGCAGCAGCAGTGAGGATGTACGGATCATCTTTTTCATAGCGGCAAACTCGACGTCCAGCCTGTACATAAAAAAGGAGTGCATGCCGGAACGCACCGTCTCCATAAGCTCCTTTGAAAGACCCTGTTCGATTGTGAAGCGCACGACAAATGCAGGTCCTCCGATTTCACGCACGCACCCGGTAAGGTACTCGACAAGATCGTCGTCGAAATCCTTGCGATGATATGGCGCGCATTTATCGAAGTTTTGGTACAACTCCTCGACACGCCGGGCCGCAACGTCAATAATGACGTTGCCGTCCGGCATCGTTTCATACCGATCGAGAATCCTCTTCTTCACCGCCTGCTCCGTTGAAGAGAAAAAAATGCATAACCTGCGCCGGTTATTTTACTGCCATCTGAAGAAACCGCCACCGCGAGCTCACGGTAACCCTAATATCCTGCTCGGCAGGAGTTATCTCCGTAGGAGAAACCGCCTCGGGTGTCGCTGCATGCATGGAGATCATATCCATAGACGGTACAGGCCTGTAAACAGGCTGACCGACAGTCAGCTCGATAGCTCCGCCAAGACGTCCACCGGCAGCTTTCGCCATAATTTCGGCATCCACCCGGGCATTCGACACTGCTGAAGCAAGAGCCTCTCGGCGAAGCTCTTCATGCCTGCTCGACGAAAAGATTATCTGCTGCACCTCGTCGGCACCAGCCCGCACCGCAGCATCTATCGCTTTACCAGTAAGAGCGAGATGACGTACTTTTACAATAACAAGATGCTGAGCCGCATACCCCTTCAATTCCCTGCGGCGTTCCGGCTGCACCCATTCCCACTGGGGAGCTACGACATAACTCGCCGTTGGGGTATCAACAGCCGGAATACCCGCTGCACGAAGTGCCTGCTGCACGACCCGATACTTCTCGGCAGTGCGAATCGCTGCCTGATCCGCATTTTTTGCAACCGACTTCACCAGTACGCCAAACTCAGCCATATCAGGATTAACCGAAACCCTGCCCGTAGCAGATACGACGATCTGGTTTTCTTCCTGCTGGGCGGCATATGAGAGGCCTGATGAGAGCGAAAAAAAGCATATGGCAAAAAACAACAGTATGAAAGATTTCATGACCAATCCATTTTTACACGGTTATCCTTTCCTGATCACGATAATATAACGATGTCCCTCGCGCGGAACTGATCCGGCTACCACTCCGAAGCGTTCAGCCCGACAATCTCCCTGTAAGCGATCGCTGCTGCGCAGGAGGTAACCGGTATGGTCACCAGAAGACCAACCACAAGAGCCAGCGCACCAAGCAGGTTCACCGCAAAAAGAGCAAAGGCGAAACCAAATACCGCAAACCAGTTTTTCGATACTATTTTGCGGCTGGTTTCCATCGCATCCCAGAACTCCATCCGATGATCTATAATGAGATGCAGCACGAACAAATAGCAGACCCCAAGATAAATGCCCGGAAGAATCAGCAGAAACAAACCGATACTGACAAGAATACCGGTTGCCAGACCCGCGAGAAACAACGGCAGAAAATAGTTGAAGCCTTTGAAAAAATCTCCGAACTGCAGCGACTTGCCCGTTAGCAGATTGAATGCGACAATAGCAAAACCCGCAGAAAAAGGCGCAGCTACCGCCGTACCAAGAATCGAGCCGAACGTTCCGAATTTGGAAAAGAGCGCCGATACCGCAAACATAATGAGCGTGAATCCGACAAACTCGCCGATATGCTGTTTGAACATTTCCCAGCCCTGTCGGATAAAACCCTGCACATCTATCTGGAACCCATCCTTAACAAGTTTTTCAAACAAAGCGGGATTCGCTTTTACGCCGTAATCGAAAGCGGCCATTATTTTCTCCATTGATTGAGGTTTAGACAAAAACAGAAACACCTGTTACTGACTGACAACATAGTAATTCCAGCTACAAGTTACACAAGGAGTTCGTATACAACAACAGGAAAGTCCATAACCCGCAACATGAAAAGCAGTTGCCGTTCTCATACCGCCGTTCTTCCGGATCCGGGCCGCTGATCGAATGCAAAACGCTGGGTCTTGAACTTACAGAGGAATGCCGCCAGAGTATGGTTCCATCGCTCCGCAACAACGCATCCATCCTGCCATACGCCGTTCTCGCCCTGCCATCTGCTCTCCGGCGGATCGCCCTGGTTCTGATGAATATTGTGAACGCCCTTTCCATTCCTGAACGGCTCGCCGAATATGTAAATTCTTCGCAAATTCTTGAAAAGCGGTTCAATAGAGCGAAAAGCTTCGGCTCCGGTACCGTAAAGCCAGGGGGTGCATCCCGTACCATCGGCTTTCATTACTTTGAGGATGCCCGCCTCGTCAGCCGCTGCGCAATCGCCGGTAGGCTGCAGCTCTTCCGAGCGGTAATAATCAAACGCCCCCGACCTGCTATTTGAAAGAAGCGGATGCCATCCATCCCTCAAACCGGTAATTCCTTTCATGACTGTCCTGCCGAGTTCCACAATCCTCCACTGTATCCCATCCGAGGAGTTCTTACTGTCGAGATCTACGGGACATCTGTAGATCAGATTTCCCGCCTTAACTCTGAGATTGCAATGAAAATACTGTCGATCATGGTCTGGCCGATCGCATGCATAGCTTTGCAATGACCCGACAAGAACGCCATATCCGTCGTGAAGCGGCATATATTTGCTGTTTGATTACAGAAAAATACGCGTTATTTCAAAATAGCACGCTTTCGGCGGGATGACAAATAAGGAAAAAGAAATCGGAAGTCGGATGATTCTGACCGTGAAAATCCTGTCAGACGTATTCCGGCTCGCTGATTACCGCACACATTTTTTCTGGTACTTTACGTCCTTTTTTTCCAGGAGTTAAGGAAAAATAAACCTGAATATGAGAGACATCATGAAAAACGGCGATAATTTTTTCGCAGGAAACGAACGGAATATTATCGGACATGCGGCAACGCTTATCGTCAGCGAGGCATGGAAAGCCGTTGTCGAACGCGGGCGTTTCACGTTCGTGCTTTCAGGCGGTCAATCACCCGCAGCGCTCTACCGGAAGATTGCCTCGGGTGTCGAACCCGAATTGATGCGGCTGCATGGCATCCCTGTTCCGGAACCTCCGGAAGCACTTCATAACGAGCGATTTGTCCTGCCCTGGCATAAAACATGTATATTCTGGGGAGACGAACGGTGCGTTCCTGCAGATCATCCGGACAGCAACTACCGGATGGCTAGGGAAACCCTTCTCGACGCGCCGGGCACCGGCGATGCGCAGGTATTCAGGATGCCATGCGACGAACTTCCGCCCGGCAATGCGGCAGACAGATACGAGAACACGATACGCTCCATCCTTGGCGAGACAGAAACCCATGAGACTGAACCGATCCCGGTTTTCGATGTAATCCTGCTCGGTCTCGGAGAAGACGGACATACCGCATCACTTTTTCCCGGTGATCAGAACGCTCTCGCAGAGTCGCAACGTTTGGTGATAGCCGTAAAGCCATCTCAGGCCAGACCGCCGGTACCCAGACTGACCATGACCCTTCCGCTCATCAACAATGCGAAAATAATCTGCTTTTTCACATCCGGAAAGAAAAGAACAGCTATGGCGGAGGCGATACGATTGCGCAAAGCGCCCTACGCATGGCCGGCAAACCGTGTGATCCCGTCGAACGGCATACGATTTTGGTTCATTGCTAACCCGTCAACTCATTAGCCTGCGGCGGCCCCCATGATCCCACAGAATATATCTCGGGCATTTTTCCGTCGACGGCGTCACGGATGGCATCGACGATAGCCCACGAATACTCCACGCTATCCTGGCGTATGAAGTTTGTCTGGTTTCCATCAAGCGCATCGAGCAGCAAGCGATGATAGGGTGTCATTCCGGGCTCCTGAAACGAGTCCCGGTAATCGAAACGCATATAGACCGGATCGGTAATAACGGACTCTCCCGGCCGTTTCGCACCGAAACGTAGAGCGATAGTCTCCTCCGGCTGAATCCGCAGGATAACCTGATTTGCAATATAACTGCAGCTTTCCGGCGGGCCGAAAAAATTCTGTGGAGGACAGGCAAAGGTAATGACGATCTCGGTAACGGTTTCGGCAAGGTTCTTGCCTGCCCTGATGAGAAACGGCACTCCTTTCCATCTCCAGTTATCCACAAAAAAGTTCACGGCGGCAAAGGTCTCCGTTCTTGAGTCCGCAGCCACATTTCGCTCAGAACGGTACCCTTCATACTGTCCCAGCAAAACGGACGTTTCGACGCTCCGGGGTGTTACCCTGCGAATCGAACGAAGAACCTTGCCCTTTTCATCGCGAACCGCTTCTGCAGAAAGATCCACAGGAGGCTCCATAGCAACGGACGCAAGCAGCTGCAGCCCGTGGTTTTGGATGATATCCCTGAGCAATCCAGTCTGATCGTAAAACGCTCCCCGGTCCCGGATACCGAAGTTTTCCGCGATGGTAATCTCGACACGAGCTATATGATTGCGGTTCCAGAGCGGCTCGAAAATACCGTTCGAAAACCTGAACACAAGTATATTCTGTACTGTCTCCTTTCCGAGATAATGGTCAATGCGGAAAATCTGCTCTTCTCTGAATACCGATCCTATCTCGCTGTTCAACTCCTTTGCTGAATGCAGGTTTATTCCATAAGGCTTCTCGACAACGATCTTCCGCCATCCGCTGCACTCCATATTCTTTCCCCCAAGTCCGGATTCCCGGAGATGGCGCACTATGACGGGAGCAAGAGCCGGTGGCGTCGAAAGGTAGAACAGCAAGTGGCTGCATAGCCCTGGCTCTCCGGAAACATGCATGATCTCCTTCTGCAAGCGGTAGTAATCTCCGATCTTGTCGAGATCGACCTGTACATGAAAAAACCTGCCGCAAAAAGATGCGAAGTGCTCCTCATCATCGATGCTTCCAGGAGAAAAAGAAAGTATCTTCTCCCGAACCTGACTGCGAAACTCCTCATGCGAAAGGGTCTTCCTTCCTACACCGATAATCCGGTAAGAACCGGAAAGATGACCCCACCGCGCGAGCTGATAAAGCGACGGAAAAAGCTTGCGGGCCGCAAGATCTCCGTTGGCGCCAAAAAGCACCATGGTAAAATTCACCGGTTCATCCTGCACAAGCTGCTCCAAAGTTACGATTCGGACGTAAAACCATGACCACCGAACTCGTGGCGAAGGGCTGCAACGACCTTATCGGAAAAATTATCCGCACTGCGGGAACGATAGCGGCGAAACAGCGATGCCCCGATCACAGGAATGGAAACCTGCTGTTCAAGCGCAGCTTCAACAGTCCACCTGCCCTCACCGGAATCCGCTATCTTTCCCTCAAGATATCCAAGCCT
>JAFGMZ010000056.1 GCA_016927285.1 Chlorobiaceae bacterium | reverse complement strand
GATTTCTTTCATTCATTCAACAAGCATTGCCGCCAAGAAAGTTCTTGCCGAACAGGAAACAAACAGCAAGGGTATCGGGTTATATTGGAATGGATTTATGAAACAGGATAAAAAATATCTCAAAATGATTTCAGGATTCGGCAGCGGTTCGGGGAGATGGTTCAATGGGATGCTCGTGTGCGCAGCTTTAACGCTTGCGCAGCTTTTCCTTGCTTCATGTTCGACCGGTATCGTTCCCGAAAATGCTGAATCGTCATCACAGCAGAAGCAAAAGAAGGAGTATAACATGTCTTACAATCAGCTTACGCCGGAAGAGGAACGGGTTATCCTGCATAAGGGTACGGAGATGCCCTTTACCGGAAAATATTATCAGAACAAGGAGAAGGGGACCTATCATTGCAGGAGATGCGACGCTTCGTTGTTTCGATCAACGAACAAATTCGAGTCAGGGACCGGATGGCCAAGCTTTGACGACGCCATACCGGGCGCCGTAAAACAGGTTCCGGATGCGGACGGCAGGCGAACGGAAATCGTGTGCGCCAACTGCGGGGGCCATCTTGGCCATGTGTTTTTCAATGAGGGCATGACTGGCAAGAACACACGGCATTGCGTGAACTCTGTTTCGCTCGATTTCAGATCGGAAGCTCCGGAGGTAAAGCCGGAGACCCGGAAAGCAGTCTTCGCAGGGGGTTGTTTCTGGGGAGTGGAGTACCATTTCAGCAGGGTCAGGGGCGTGCTTGACGTGAAATCGGGTTATACAGGCGGAGATATTGCCAATCCTTCCTACAAGCAGGTATGTAGCGGCAGAACCGGTCACGCGGAGGCCGTGGAGATCGATTACGATCCGCAGCAGGTGAGTTATGAAACCCTTGCAAAGCTCTTTTTCGAAATCCACGATCCCACCCAGGTTAACCGTCAGGGTCCCGATAGAGGTACCCAGTACCGTTCAGCGCTTTTCTACAGCGACGAAGAGCAGAAGAGGACAGCCGAAAAACTTATTGCCGAATTGCGGGCGAAAGGGTACAGGGTAGCGACCACGCTTGAGAAAGCAGAGACGTTCTGGCCTGCGGAGGATTACCATCAGGACTACTACGACAAGACCGGCCACCAGCCCTATTGTCATATCTATACGAAAAGATTCTGACATATCAGGTCGGAGCACATAAAGGAGGGCGGACATTCCTGTCAGCACTCCTTTGTTTGTTTTTACCGGCAAAGAACTTTAAAGTACAAAGTATACATGAAAAAGAGGGGGGGGAGAGTTATACGAGGACGGGTTACAATGCTTTTTTGACTGCTTTATGCGTATCTTGCTGTAAAGCTTTGTGTTATCACATCTGAATCCGTTATGACCGATTCTGTTATTCTCGTTTTGCTCTTACTTCTGGTGCTTGCGTTGCTTGTGTTTTTGGTATTCCGTTTACTCGGTGATGCCCCGGCTAAAACCGAACTGATGCGGCTGCAGGGTATCGAAGAGGAGCGCGACAGGGCGATTTTGCGTCTTGATTCCGTTTCTGCGGAACTCGAAATGCTGCGGGTTGTTCACGTGCGTCTTGAAGCAGACCTGCAGTATGAGCGTAAAACCGCTTCGGAAAAAATCTCGTTGCTTCAGGATTCCGAGAACCGGTTGCAGCGCGAGTTCGAAAATCTTGCCGGACGCATCATCGAAGAGCGGGGAAGAGCGCTTGGAGAAGAGAATCGTCGCAGGATGGACAGCCTGTTGCAGCCATTCAGGGATCAGCTCGAAGCGTTTCGTCGCAGGGTTGACGAGGTACATGAGACAAGCGTAGCGGGTTCGGCAAGCCTGCGAGAGCAGGTACGGCAGTTGCTTGAGTTCAGCGGCAGGGTGAGTGAAGAAGCGAATAACCTCGCCAAAGCTATCAAGGGCGATGCGAAAGTTCAGGGCGATTGGGGTGAGACGATTATCGAGCGTATTTTCGAAGCTTCAGGACTTGAAAAAGGTCGGGAATATACTGCTCAGGAGAGTTTTAGGAGCGATGACGGATCGATGAAGCGTCCCGATTTTATGGTGATATTGCCGGGAGACAAGCGGGTTGTCGTGGATGCAAAAGTATCGCTGACCGCTTATGAACGGTTTTGCAGCCTCGAGGAAAGCCGCAGTAAAGAGCAGGCACTTCGTGAGCATCTGCAGTCAGTGCGCCGTCATATCTCCAGCCTGCTCGAAAAGGATTATGGATGCATAGGAGGCAACAGCACGCTTGATTTTGTGATCATGTGCATTCCTCTTGAACCTGCCTGGCAGATCGTCATGCAGGTCGATCCGGAATTGCAGTATGAGCTTTCCGGCAAGAACATTGTGCTATGCGGTCCTGCAACCTTGATGATTACGCTGAAGCTTATTGCTCAGATCTGGAGGCGGGAGAATGAAAACCGCAATGCCGAACAGATTGCTGAAAAGGCAGGAAAAATCTACGATCAGGTAGCACTTGTCGTCGAGGCTGTCGAAGATGCCCGAAAAAAACTCTCCGGCGTATCGGATTCTTTCGATCTGGTGCTGCGCAGGATTAAGGAGGGGCGAGGCAATCTTGTCGGAAGGGTGGAGGATATCAGAAGGCTTGGCGCAAAGGTTAATCGACGGATTCCTGCGGTTGATGAAGATGAAGAATCCGTGCGTAGTGATGTCGAGTAGCGGTTACCGGCCTTCACTGTCAAATACATTTATTTCCTTCTCAATGGATGCCCATGCATCATTCATGGCGACTTTCAGGTCATAGTCCATTTGCAGGCCGAACCAGAACTGGGCCGGAGTACTGAAGTAACGGGCAAGACGGAGGGCTGTATCAGCCGTCATGCAGCGTTTCCCTGTAATGATATCGTTGATTTTCCAGACCGGGATGCGGATATCCCGGGCAAGACGTTTTTCAGTCAATTGCAGGGGGCAGAGAAAATCTTCGAGGAGCACAGTTCCGGGGTGAAGGGGCTTGTTTTTAATGGCCATAATGAGTCTGATCTCCTTCGGGTATCGAGCATGAAAAAAGGGGAATGTATTTGCAGGTTACTATTTTTTTCCGGATTTCAAACTCTGAAATCTTTCGGCATTTTTCAAATGCGCCATATCAGGTTATTTTTAACATAACCTTAAAAAAAACGGGGATTATTGGCGGTACTTCATGCCGATTCAGGGG
>JAFGMZ010000055.1 GCA_016927285.1 Chlorobiaceae bacterium | reverse complement strand
TTTCGCGGCGCGAAAGGCCTGGTTCCTGTTTCGGGATTGCAAGCGCCGTCAGAGGATTGACCGGTTTGTTGTGGTGGATCATGCGGAAATCGAGGTGAGGACCAGTCGAACTGCCGGTCGAACCGACATAGCCGATGATCTCGCCCTGGCGGACTCTCTTGCCGTTGCCGGCTTTTGGTGAGTAACGACTCAGGTGCAGGTACTGGCTGTGGTATCCTCCTGAATGACGCACGGTGATCATGTTGCCGGCCCCCCCGTTTCTTCCCCTGAAGATGACGACGCCATCGGCTACGGCTTTAACCGGAGTTCCTGTTTTTGCGGCCATATCGACGCCGCCATGGAAGTGGCGGGTTCTGCGGATCGGGTGGATCCGGTAGCCAAAGCCGCTCGATATACGTTTATAGTTGCACGGCTGAATGAATCGAGCTGTTTTCCGCTCTTCAAGAGCATTGCCTTTATCGTCGTAGTAAGCTGTTGTTCCATTGGAATCGGTATATCGGTAAGCGCTGTATCGCGTTTTGTTGGACGTTGACAGTTCTGCGGCAAGAACCCTCCCTGTACTTATGAACTCATCATCGATCCATTTTTCCTCGAACAGGATCCTGAATTCCGTCCCTGGTTTGATATCCCGTCTGAAATCGACCCTGCCGGAAAACAACTTTCTGAAGGGATGCATCAGGCCGGATCGTTTCCTTACGGCAAGCTCTTGCGAGAGGCTTTCTGAAACGGAGCCATCGATGGCGGCGAACCGGTATTCATACTCTTTTTCGTCGCGCCTGACCTTCAGGTCGCTGCTATCTGTTTCACGTTCGATATGTATGGTGACTGTACGATCCTGAAAATAGGTGAAGCGCCGGAAATCGCCTGAGTCGGTTTTTTCAATTTCATAGCGCTGCCCGGGTCTGAACCCCCGGATAGAAAAACTTCCCTTGAGTTGTCTGGTCACTCCGTCGATATCATGCGGGGTAAGGCCGTTTGCGGTGAGAATGGTATAGAGCGATTCGCCAGCCCGAACGTTTTTTTTATCGATTGCGGGCTTGTTGTTGCCGGCTTCATCGCTGATGACCACAAAGTCATCCTGGCCGGTAAAACCAAGTTCGTCCGTATAGGCTTCGGAAGCTGATTGTATAATGGCAGAGATAAAAAAAATCATGACAAGGGTGGCGCCAGAAAGAGGAAGCCAGATCGCGAGGTCAGCGTGGCTGATATAGTCCCTCAACTGCCTTGCGGTCTTTAACATAAACGGTTTCAGTCGTTTCATACGTAATCGGTTTCAGAACAGCGAAAAGCAACACTGTATGCATCGTTTAAAAACAATTAAGTTACATATATGTTTTAAGAAAAATAATTTATTTACAATAATAATACGCTTTTCCGGGGATTTTTTCTTTCATGGAGTACGTTGATTGATTAAAAATCAGGATGCATTCATGACAACATTCAAACATGAAATCATGCCAGGCGATCACTCATTCATAGCGGGAATCGACCGATACTGCGACAGATGGTGCGAGCGGTGCGCGTTTACCTCGAAGTGTCGCAGCTACCATCTCGAACGGCAACCAACCATGCTTGACCAGCCTGAAATTTTCAATGCGGCATTCTGGATCGAAATGGATGGACAGCTTTCCGAACTCATACAGCGGATCGCTTCTGAAACGGCGGGGCAGGTTGGTGTTCCGGAACTGCCCTCGATGCATCATTCTGCCCGGGAACATCCTTTCGCAATGTCGGCACTCGAGTACGCCGGTATGATAGATGACTGGAAAGACTCCGGAAAGCAATGGCCGCTTCTTCCCGAAGAAGCCTGGGAAATAATCCGGCAGTATTCCTGTTTTCTTTATCCAAAACTTGTGCGGGCCATCGAGGTCGGTATGTCTGATCGATACGGCGTTCATGACGAGGAGTATGCCGAAGGAACGGCTAAAACCGTTCTTATAACCATTGATCGTTCCCTTGGAGCATGGGGCATGGTTTATCGGCGCTATCCGGATTACGAGGATGCTGTGCTGGCCCTGCTGCTTCATCTCGATCGACTTCGAAAATCCGTGGAAGCTCTATTTCCCAATGCGAGAAGTTTTCACCGACCAGTCCTCGATGACTGACCGGCGGTTGTAATAAAGTGTTTTTTTGTTAACCAGAAGAATATCACCCGATATCATGTTGAAAACCAACGAACCCTCTCTTGTGGAATTTCTCCTGCAATGCCAGCCCGGCCAGCCGAGAACGCGCGGTAACTGGGAAGTGGACCATCAGGGTAAACCCTTTCTGCTTCCCTCGATCGGTGGCATAACCCTGAACGTGCAGGTCGGCGATTCGGCCTTCGGATGGGCAGGAGATCATGTCGAGCCTGGCGTCAGCTGTACGGCCGATACCCATAAGCCCTTCGAACATCCCAACGTCGGACTTCAGTTGTACTCCTGTGTCGGCAACAGCGCAACCATAACTTCCGGTGAGGCGAAAGGAGAGAGCGGAACGGTTATCGGCCACCACGGCGGCTCCGAACATCTTATCGTAGAGTTTTCTCGTACGGCAAAAGAGAAGATGACCTACAGCGACACCATCATGATCAGGGCGAAAGGGCAGGGATTGAAATTGACCGATTATCCAGGCATAACGCTGTTCAATCTCGATCCCGCTCTTTTACACAAACTGAAAATTCGCGAAGCAGAAGACGGCGTGCTTGAAGTACCGGTCACCACCCTCGTACCGCCAGTCTGCATGGGTTCAGGCATCGGATCCGCCCATGTCGCAAAAGGGGACTACGACATTATGACCAGCGATGCCGATACGGTTAAGGAGTACGGTATCGACAGGATCCGTTTAGGAGATTTCGTGGCGCTCATGGACCACGACAACCGCTTCGGAAGGGCATATCGCAAAGGGGCCGTCTCCATCGGCATCGTCGTCCACAGCGACTGCCTCGAAGCCGGTCACGGACCGGGTGTCACCACCATCATGACCTCTGCGGAACCCTTCATCAGGCCGGTTATCGATTCCAGGGCCAATATCGCCGACCTGCTTGGTATCGGGAGCAGCATGAAAAAGAAAAGTTCCTGAAAAAAATCTTAGCCCTGCTTATGATCGGCAAAAGATTCTGATGCATTGAGGAGGAACAGGTATGGCGGAATTTTTCTCCTTTTTCGCGCGTTATTATTAATTGTCTGTTTTTTTGATAGCACTTTTAAACGGAGAGTCAGCCATGTCATTGAAGCTTTATGGAAGAGACCCGCTGAAGATGTTCGAGGATGTTTTCAACGACAAGGTGTCGCCTTTCTTTTCTTCGATGATAACGCCTTCCTTCAAGGTCGATATCAGCGAGGATGAACAGGCGATTTATGTTTCAGCCGATATGCCAGGCATGAAAAAGGAGGATGTCAAGGTCTCGATGGAAGATGATGTCCTGTGTATCAGCGCCGAACGCAAACAGGAGGAGGAGGAGAAGAAGAAGGGGTACCATCGGATCGAGCGCACATGGGGAAGCATGAGCAGAAGTTTCACTGTAGGCGATAACGTGGATGCCGAAAATATTCAGGCGTCATACGATAACGGCGAACTGAAAATCATGCTTCCGAAAAAGGAGCCTGAGCCGAAGAAGGGAAAGGATATCGAGGTGAAATGATAGGCGCTGAAAATAACAACAAAAAACCCTCCGGAAAACCGGAGGGTTTTTTGTTGTCTGCGATGTATGATCGTAGATCAACAGTTTCGTACGGTTGATGAGGTACGATCCTTGATAGTGGTTTCGTCGAATGCATCCCAATCGTGTTCGTCGTGCTCGCGCTGGTATCCGGCTTCTTTCAGACCGAAGCTCATATCGGCAACCATTTCCGGACGCAGTTCCTTCAGATTTTTTACCTCCTCCTGAGTAAGAATTCTCGACTTGTCGAATCCAAGGTCGATCTCGATCTTGCGGTTCTTGGTCTTTACGCGGTCGATATCGTAGAAACGTTTGGTGATGGTCGTCTGCGCAAAGGCCTTCAGACATCCGAGCATGTATTTGCGCACATACGGGTCCTTGATCCAGGGATAGCTGAAGAAGGTTTTGCGCGCATAGAAGCGGGCATAGGATTTCAGCACGCCCTTGAGTACATCCTCGCGCTCCATGTTGTCCGGCTTGATGATGGGCGATACGAAGTTATACTTCGAATAATCGCGTACCTCCACTTTGTCACCGAGTTCCTTGAAGAGATCAGAGAAGGGCCACGGAGTGTAGATGGTCCAGTTTGCCATATCGGGATCCCAGTCTTTACAAAGCTGATAGGTTTCCTCGATGGTTTCCGGTGTTTCATGTTCGAGCCCCATAACGAATTGCGCTTCGGCAACGATGCCGTTTTTCTGCAGCAGTTTAATGGCGAGTTTGTTCTCGTCGATCGTGGTTTCCTTACGGAAGCGGTTCAGGTTCATCTGGCTTGCCGCTTCGGTACCGAGCGAGACGTGCACCAGACCAGCCTTGCGGAAGAACGGCAGGAGCTCCTCATCACGCATGATGTCCGTTACTCGGGTGTTGATACCCCAGGTAACGCCAAGCTTGCGGTCGATAAGTTCCTGGCAGAGAGCGACGAACTTCTGTTTATTAATGGTCGGTTCTTCATCGGCAAGGATAAAGAAGCCCACATTGTACTTTTTGACCAGAATTTCAATTTCGTCAACGAAATGTTTCGGGCTGCGTGCGCGGTAACGGCGCCAGAACTGCCACTGGGAACAGAAGGTACAGGTGAAGGGGCATCCTCTGGCGAAGTTCGGTACGGCGAGTCGGCAGTTGAGGGGTGTATAGATGTACTTGTCCCAATCGTAGAGACTCCAGTCGGGAGTCAGGCTGTCGAGATCCTCGATAACCGGATGGGCAGGCGTTGCGAAAACCTTGCCGTCGTTGTCGATATAGGCGATACCGGTGATTTCGCCGCGGTTCTGCAGGTCGGTGCCCGCCGCGATCTCCTTTACGAGGTTTACGGCGATTTCTTCGCCTTCGCCGCGGATGACATAATCGGTTTGAGGGGCTTCGCTCAATACCTGCGGGTACATGAATGTAGAATGAATACCGCCCATGATCGTTTTGATCTTTGGATTGACCTTTTTGGCGATTTTCATGATATCCTGAGCCTTGAATATCGATGGCGTAATGTTGGTTGCCATCACGATATCCGGGTTATTTTTCCGGATAATTTCTTCAATCTGATCGTCAGGGAGGTCATCTGCCATGGCGTCAACAAAACGAATTTGATCGAATCCGGCCTGTTTCAGGGCGCCCCCGATATAAGCGACCCAGCTTGGCGTCCAGTTACCGGCAATTTCAGCTCCACCTGAATGATAATTAGGCTGAATCATCAGTATTTTCATCGGTATCCACCCTCCAGATATGTGTGTGTTATTACGAAATAGGGAATGCCTTCGTGAAACCTTTTAAACCAGCATTGTTCCAATAAAAAATCCCCGAATAATTAATTTACGATTTATTTATAAAATTGTCATACGGTTTTCTTCAGCTGCTTACCTCCGGGAGGTATTCATCAGCATGGTGTGGTAGAACCCAAAGCTGATCTTTTCGCTGTTTTTTATCCGCATGTCGTTTTCATGCATGGCTTTCTGCATCTCTTCGCTACGGATCATCTGAATGGTCGTCCGGCGTTCTTTTTTCGGAAAATAACCGCCGAGCCAGTGCTGGAAGGCAAGGATGTTATTGTAAGGCGCATAGGTAAAGATCACAGAGCCCTTCGTCAGGCTACTCAGGTTTCCGAATGCCTGGCGGAACCCTTCGGCCGGATAGTGGATCAGTACGTCAAAACAGACCACAGCATCGTAAACGCCTTTGACCGATTCGATGGTATTGACCTCGAAATCGATGTTTCCAGCAACGCCCTGACTTGTCGCGTCGGCTTTCGCCTTGTCCACCATCTGTGAGGCGATATCCACGGACTTTACCTTGTAGCCGGCTTTAGCGAGGCGGATGCTGAACAGCCCTGTGCCGCATCCCGCATCGAGCACGGTTGCGCCTTTCGGCAGTCCGAGCTGCTGCAGCCACTCGAACGCTTTATCCATCATCACCGCATGGCCCTGACGGACGGTGTTGCGAACGGTTGAAAGTTTGTCATCGCCGTAAATCGAGGCCCAGCGCTGGAAGCCCTGGCCGTTGAAGTACGAGCGAAGCATGTTTTTGTGTTCTTCAGCATTGAAAGAGGAGCTGCTCATGTTGTGGCTTTTGTCGTTTAATGGAGTATGACGGTATTTCTTTTT
>JAFGMZ010000054.1 GCA_016927285.1 Chlorobiaceae bacterium | reverse complement strand
CGCAGCGAGTTCTATACCGCATATACTCCGTACCAGGCAGAGGTGTCACAGGGAACCCTGCAGGCGATATATGAGTACCAGAGCATGATGTGCCGTCTTTATGGCATGGATGTCGCCAACGCATCGATGTATGACGGCGCTACGGCGCTTGCTGAAGCCGTACTGATGGCCATGAACATCACCGGACGGGAACAGGTTGTAATTGCCGGAAAGCTTAATCCTTATGCGGAGAGCGTCCTGAAAACCTACCTTGAAGCATCCGGAAGCGGGGCGATTGTCCGGAACCAGCTCAATGACGGTACAGGAAACATTGACGGACTTCGTTTGCTCGTCAGCGACCGGACGGCAGCTATCGTTGTCCAGCAGCCGAATTTCTACGGATGTCTCGAAGATGTAGACGCTATCGGCGCAGCAGCAAGGGAATGCGGTGCGCTTTTTATCGTTTCGGCCGATCCTGTTTCGCTTGGTACGCTTGAAGCTCCGGGAAACTACGGCGCCGATATCGCTGTCGGCGAAGGTCAGCCGCTCGGCAATCATCAGAATTTCGGAGGGCCCTATCTTGGTATCTTCACTGTCAGTCAGGCCTATGTCCGCAAGATTCCCGGTCGCCTTGTCGGCATGACCAGAGATCGCGACGGGAATGATGGTTTCATTCTTACCCTTCAGACTCGCGAACAGCACATACGGCGTGAAAAAGCCACCTCGAATATCTGCACCAATCAAGCGCTCTGCGCCTTGCAGGCGGCGGTCTATCTCTCTCTTCTCGGTAAACAGGGAATTAGCGAAGTAGCCGGGCAGTGCGCCGTAAAGGCGCATTATCTCGCCGACAGGATTGCTTCGATTCCTGGTTATTCGATGAAGTTCACTACCCCGTTTTTCCGGGAATTTGCAGTTGAAACACCAGTTCCGGCTTCCGGGGTGATCAGCGCTATGCTCGATGAGGGGATTTTTGCGGGGTACGACCTGTCGTTGGTCGGTGAAAGCGGACTGCTTGTGGCGGTAACCGAAAAACGTACAAGAGCGGAGCTTGACCGCTTTGTTACGCTTCTTGGCAGGTTGTAAAGGGTTGCCTTTATAAAAGGCATTCAGGGCATTCAAGATATAGAGAAAAGGCAACCCGTTCAGGTTGCCTTTTTGATTTTGTTAACGGGTACGATACAGCGAACGCCGCAATTGGAGCCGAACTGGTTCAGATAAGCTCGAGTATCTGCAGTTCTTCGTGCAGAAGTGACCTGTTTTCTTCGGCAAGCGGCACAAGAGGAAGCCGGTAGTATTCCTCGATCATACCCATCTTAGCAAGTGCATATTTTACCGGTACGGGATTGCTCTCGATGAAATTCAGTCTGAAGAGACGTCTGTAGCGACTGTTGATGGCTCTTGCTTCTTCGAGTTTTCCCATACAGACAGCATCGACCAGTTGTTTTACAGCGGAAGGTACCTGATTTGCGGCCACGGAAATGACGCCGTCACCTCCCATTGCCATGAATGGCAAAATCAGCATATCTTCTCCGGTCAGTACAGAGAAGTGCGCGGGTCTTTCTTCGAGCAGTTCCGTGATCTGCGCCATGTTGTCCGAGGCTTCCTTGACCGCAGCAATATTTTCGAAATTGCGCGCGAGCCTGATAATGGTCGATGCAGTGACATTGCTTCCGGTTCTGCCGGGAACATTGTAAATGATGATTGGCACGGATACCGCTTCAGCTATGTGCCGGTAATGCTGGTAGAATCCCTCCTGTGAGGGCTTGTTATAATAGGGAGCCACAGACAGGATCGCTGATGCTCCTGCTTGCTCTGCATTTTTTGCAAGTCGAACGGCATGCTCGGTTGCATTGGTACCGGCACCGGCCGCAACCATGATGCGATCGCCCGCCTCTTCCCTGACGGTGCGGATAATCGTCACCTGTTCCTCTTCAGAGAGCGTGGGCGATTCGCCGGTGGTGCCGCAGGGAATGAGGATATCGGTTCCCGCTTCGATATGAAACCGTACCAGTTTTTTTAATGCATCGATATCCAGTGACCTGTCTTGTTTGAACGGAGTGACGAGTGCAACGGCAGAGCCTGAAATGAGTCGTGTGGACATACTGATAAAAACCTTGTTGATGGCTATGATCGTTTATGGGCACTCTGATAATCTTTTTGGCGCCCAGCTTGTCGCGTTGTCCCAGCGAGTCGGGACCTGAATTCTCACCCTGACCTTTCGGGTCAACGGTTTCTGACAATTACGAGAGACGCTCTTATAAACCAGTGCCCGTATGGTAAGCATAATAAGGCAAACTTCCCGCTTTTCTAAACCGAATTTGCTCTGTCTGCAAGTTCCCTTGCGAGTTTCAGCGAGGATTCTGATAGGTGAGCTCCGCTGATAAGGGTGGCGATTGCCCTGACGTGCTCTTCGTTATTGAGAGGGACGACTTGAGCCGAGGTTCTGTCGTTGTCGGCAGTTTTACTGGCCAGGAGGTGGAGGTCTGCCATTGCTGCGATCTGCGGAAGATGGGTAATTGCGATAATCTGGTGAAGACGCGACAGCTTTTTAAGGCTTGAGGCGACAGCAATAGCTGTTGCTCCGCTGATACCGGTGTCGATTTCATCGAATACAAGGATCGGCAGGGCGGTCGATTCAGCAAGCGCGCTTTTCAGCGCAAGCATAACACGGGAAATTTCGCCGCCTGAAGCGGCTTTTACAAGCGGTTTCAGGGTTTCACCGGCGTTGGCCGAGAACAGAAACTCTATTTTTTCATGGCCGTTTGTCAGTGCCTTGAACCGGTTTCCGCATAAGGTTATATCGCCCTTTGGGTCTTCCTGTGCGATACGTGCAGTTTCGAACTTTGCGCCTTGAATGCCGAGCAGGACCAGTTCACGTCGCAGGATATCGTCGAGCCGCAGAGCTGCTTTTCTGCGTTTTTCCGAGAGGATAGCGGCGCTAGCCGAAAGTTGTTCTTGCTGTTTTGCTATCGAACGGTCGATTCGTGAGATTTCTTCGGCAATCGTCTCTTCGATGAGCAGTTCTGTGGCGAGTTCATCACGGTGGACAATCAGGTTGGCAATACTCTTGTGGTATTTTTTCTGTACCCGTTGCAACTGAAGCTGCCGGCTTCGGAGCGTGTCGAGCCTGTCGCTCTGAAACTCTAGGGATGCGGTATAGCGGTTGACGAACCGGTAAAGGTCTTCTATCATGCTTTCAGCCGATCGGGTCTCTTCGAGACGGTTCTCGAAACGCCTGTCTATGGCGACGAGCTTCTCAAGAATGTGCCGTGCTGATGCGAGTGAGGCATACGCAGACCGTTCCTGTTCATAAAGGGTCTCGCCGAGTTCGGAACCCAGACCAAAAAGTGTTTCTGCATTCTCAAGAAGAGCGATCTCTCGTTCAAGTTCCTCTTCTTCGTCTGTTTTCAGGTCAAGAGCGTGAAGTTCGTTGTACTGGAACTCCATCATATCTCGTTTATCTCTTGCCTCCCGTGCACGTTCGGCAAGCGTTTTTTTTGCTCGATAGAGCGTCGAGAGGTCGTTGAAGATCTCCCTGTATGCAAGGGTTTCAGGAGAGGTCCGGGCAAAGGCGTCGAGCATACCCTCATGTGAAGCCGCATTGAGCAGCAGTTGGTGGTCGTGCTGACCGTGCAGATCGATGAGCAGTTCACCGGCATGTTTCAGCACACTGGCCGTGCAGGGTGTATCGTTGATAAAGCAGCGGGATTGTCCGGAAGCCGAGAGTTCCCTGCGCAGAACGGTTTCAGGAAAACACTCGATTCCTGCCTCTTCAAGAAGATGATCGAGCTGTTGCGGCAGCGGACCAGAGATTACGGCTTCGATGATAGCCTTGTTTTCACCTGATCGGACAAGATCGCTGCTTGCACGTTCGCCAAGTACAAGGTTCAATGCGCCGATAAGCATCGATTTACCGGCACCGGTCTCTCCGGTGATAATGGTAAGGCCCCGGTTGAATGGGACGGTAAGCTCCCGTATCAGGGCAAGATTTCTGATGTACAGGCTGCTGAGCATAGACCGGATTCCTTGGCGGCGGTTTGCATGACTGCAGGTAAGATAACGCTAAAAGAGGAGGAATGACAACTGCCTCAAAGCCCTTGTACAGGGCTTTGTTTACAGTGGCAGGTCAATATCATGATTTGGAGCTGTTCGAGCTCTCAGTGCTTTTTTTCGGAGTATCTTCCATGACCTTGTTGAATTCGTCTTCGATTTCGTTTTGAGCCTTCTTGAATTCTTTCATGCCTCTGCCAAGTCCTTTGGCAAGTTCGGGCAGCTTCTTAGCCCCGAAGAGGAGTAAAATGATCAAGAGAATAAGGATGAGTTCCTGACCGCCTAATCCGAACATAGTGACTTCTCCTGCGAAATTCTAAAGTTGAAAAGTATATTCCTTGCTACTTATATAATCAATACGATAGCCGAAACCAAACATTTTCAGCCGTAAACCAGCGGGACACGCCGACGTTCAGATTGCCGCTCGCCGGCTTTCATGAGTGCGGGAATCTGCATGAGGTTACAGTCTTATTCTTCAGTAGCGGGCTATTACGGTTTCTCCGGCTCTTGTTCGTTCTCCGGGTCTGACGCTTATAACTGCATGGGCAGGAAGCATGATATCGACGCGCGAGCCAAATCTGATCATGCCGAACCGATTACCCTGCCTGACCGCATCGCCTTCCTGAAGTTCGCAGACGATTCTTCTGGCAAGAAAGCCGGAAACCTGATAGAAGAGCAGTTTTATTTTTTCGCCGGTTATGCCGATTTCCATTTTTTCATTGCTTTCCAGACTGCGATGGTCGAACGCCATCATGAACATGCCTGGATGATAGTGCAGACTCGTAACCGTACCGTCGAGCGGTATTCGGTTGATATGCACATTGAAGGGCGACATGAATATGCTGACGAGCATTGATGATGGGCCGGTGAAATCGCTTTCTGCTGGTTGTACCAGCAGTACCCGACCATCTGCCGGAGCGATGATGCATCCGGATTCGACAGGCGGAACCCGTTCAGGATCGCGGAAAAAATAAAGGGTGAACGAAAGCATTGCAATGCAGAGAAGCAGTGCGACCGTAAGCAATGATTCAGCAATAAAGGCTGTTATTCCGGATATAAGAAGACTGACCAGGATGGTTTTACGTATGGTCGGGTATCCCCAGTGAGTTAGCATGGCGGAAGATGAAACGATTATGGTAATAAGGAGGAAAAAAATACATTTTAGTGACGCTATCGCCAACTCAGAAAAGCTATAAACGCAGGTGAATCATTTTGAAAAGCAATTTCTTCAACAGCTTCGGGAACATCGGCTTGTGGTCGGCGGAGACCATGTACTTGTTGCGGTCTCGGGTGGTCCTGACTCTATGGCGCTGTTGCATCTTTTCCTGGCTGTTGCCCCGGTAGTCGCATGCCGGGTCAGCGTAGCCCATTGCAATTTCGCTCTTCGCGGAGAGGAGAGCGATGCCGACGAACGACTTGTCGTCCGTCATTGTTCCGCGATGGGTATCAAGTGTCATCACGAACGGTTCGATACTGTCGGTATATCTGCATTGTGGAAACGGTCGCTTGAGGAGAGCGCGCGAAAGCTTCGTTACGACTGGTTTTCGAAACTGCTTATGATGCACGCTATGACGAAAATCGCAACCGGACACCATGTAGGCGATAATGCGGAAACCATGCTTTTCAATCTGTTTCGTGGTACCTCTTTGCTTGGACTCAAGGGAATCAGGGCAATGCACGGTCAGATTATTCGTCCGCTCCTGCTCTTTCGGAAAACAGATATTCTCGGCTACCTCCATGAAAAGCAGATTCCCTTCCGTAACGATGCGAGCAATTTCGAGACCGATTACGATCGGAACTTCATTCGTAACCGGGTTATTCCGCTTATCGAGGAGCGGTTCAGACATAAACTTTTGCCCTCTCTGCAGCGCCTTTCAGAGCAGGCAGGAGAGCTTGAAGAGTTTCTTGAAGGTTATTTCGAGCGGCTGATGGTCGAGTGTCCGGGACTTTCTCTAAGGGATGGCAGCCTCAATGCTGACAGGTTGCGAAAGCTGACCGTATTCGAGCAGAAAGAGATTTTCAAGAGGGCGTTGCAGGAATATGGCGAGGCAACGGATGCTGCGATGCTGCAACGGCTGGTTCAGTTGCTCAGGACACAGCCAGGCCGCAGGATTGTGGTTAGCGGGAACCTTGCCGTCGAGTGGCGAAACGGGTATCTCCATTTCAGGAAAGCGGAAACGCGCATGGGAGGGGATCGTTCCGCTAAGGCTGATTGATGGATTTCCTGAAAATAGTTTCCGGAAGATCCGTCTTGATAATGACCGATTCGAGATTCTGTTCGATATGGACTCTTCGGAGCAATTCTCTGGTTTGTGGGCTTGTTCTGGATTCAGACAGTCCTGTCAGCTTGACTGCGCCCCAGAGGAACGTCGATGCGAAAAATGCTGCCCGCCTTGTCTTATACACCCACTCTGTTTCGGCCTCGATGCCTTCGTTGAATCTGGCAGATAGGGCAAGGTGCATGATGCGGTTCAGGTTCCCAAGACCTTTCATGTCGCTGTTGGCCGATGTCAGGCTTTGCAACGCACCGTTTGTCCATTCCGCTGAAGGGAGGGCGAACCAGAGATGCGATTTGTAGACAGCCTTATCGATTAAAGCCGCAGCAAGCGAGTCTCTTTCGAAAAAGCTTCCCGATGGCTGAATAAATCCTTCGAGCATCTCTCTGTTGTTGGCGACGGCAATTCTTTTCGATCCCAGACGGGTGAGCCAGAAATTTTTTTCAAGCTTGTAAATCGTAGCGTTTTTGGTTGATATGCTCTCAAGGCTTTTCGTTTTCAGAAAGGTTTCGGGGATTTTGTCAATAATTTTTCCGGAAGCTACTCCCAGAAAGTCATTCTTTTTATAGCCTGTTTGCCTGAAGCTGATGAAGAGGGTGTCAATATCTTCTGACATGACGATTCCCCTGCTCAGGCTCAGACTGTCGAGTGTTTTTCCCATGCTGATGATTGGCGCTTGCTTTATGGAGTCCGGCATCACTTTTTGCCAGAATGCGCTGTTGCGGATATCCTTCATCCCGATATAGATGAGTGCATCGGATCTGCCGGGAACATGGCTGATGAGCTTTTTCAGTTCAGTGGAGAGTGTTTCGGATTGTATGCGGGGTTTTTCCCAGTTTACCCATACTACGATGCCGAGAAAACAGAGCATGCTGACGAGACTGATTGAGATGAGGAGCCCCGGACCTTTTTTCAGGGAGCGTTTAACGGGAAGGGGGG
>JAFGMZ010000007.1 GCA_016927285.1 Chlorobiaceae bacterium | reverse complement strand
GCATCTCCCTCTTTGAGGAATTCAGGATTTGAAACCACATCGAAATCGATCCCGGCACTCCTTTCTTTGAGCACGGACAGAACTTTTTCGCGAACCAGATCTGCCGTCCCTACCGGTACAGTCGACTTGTTGATGATTATCCGGTACTCCTGCATATGAGTGCCGATACTTTCGGCAACGCTGAGCACATGACGAAGGTCGGCTGATCCGTCTTCATCCGGAGGCGTTCCGACCGCAATGAACTGGTAGAGGCCGAATTCGACGCCTGCACGAATATCAGAGGTAAATGTCAGCCGGCCTTTCCGGCAGTTTTCATGCACTATAGCTTCAAGGCCCGGCTCATAAATAGGGATTTCGCCTTTGTTAAGCCTCTCGATCTTTGACTGGTCGATATCGACGCAAAGCACATCATTACCGACCTCTGCAAAACATGCTCCGGTCACCAAACCAACATAGCCGGATCCAAATATCGTTATTTTCATCAGTGATACTGTTTATTAATTTACCTGAAAGCCTGACTGGATCCAGGGGGAAAAGCTTTCTTATTCATAGACAATAACAAGGCATCGGGATTTCTTCCAGAACTCGTTTTCATCGCGTATCAGAAGCAACGACGATGTGCTGCCCCCTGTAAGCTCGTAAGAGCCTGTCGTATGCGGCGTAATGATCTTCATGCTCGAAAGCGGTTTATTGAAATAAATATCGCGGGTTTCGGTAATATCGAGCCGTTTGAAAAGCGCTACATCGAAGTCTGGGGAAATTCTGTACTGATTACCGAACAACTTCTCTATGGGGTTGATTTTCACCAGGATGCCTTTCGCCACAAGATCTTCAAAACTCCCTCCGATATAGTAAGCGCTGTAGAGTTGATCGCCCTGTTCCTGTATAAACTCGTCAAGCACGTCGACCGTTTTCATCAGCGAAGACACTTCATTACTGAGTTGCTGTACCTGACCTTTGAGTTTTTTAACCTCTGAATCCTTGTCGTTCAGCGTCGTTTTCAGTTCCAAAGTAAGCCGATCAAGAGATGCAACCCTGTACTGCGATTTCCGGTTTTCCGCCTCGAGCGTTGCAATCAGCGCTTTGCTTGCCGAAAGCGTCGAATCGATGAACCGGATACTCGCATAGATATCGCGCCCAATCTGCTCGGCATCGCTGCTGTTCTGCTTTTCGATATCCGAAGAGAGCCGTTCGACAACAGCCTCTTTCTGCTGGATTCTCGCAAGGTTTTGCTGTACCTGTGCAAGAATAGCCATCATTGACTCTATATGTTGCTGCTGAGGATCCGGTTGAGATTTTTCGGAACGACTGCAACCGGTAAAAAACACAAACAAAGCCATGAAAACCACAAATGCCGCAGCAGGACGACTGATGCGGCTCGAATTTACAGCCACTGGATCCATTGCTCAACCCCTTCTTTTGTACCATACCATCTGGTATGCGGTGTAGGAAGATGCTCTACATGCGGAATCCTTATGTTGCGCGCACCTTCAAGGTAACAGCTTTCAGCGGGTACGATGCCATCTCCGGCCACATGACCCTCATCAGCGACACTTTTGTAAAACATGTAACACATTTTTTCCACAACGCTTCCCTGCAGATCGCCGTGGTACTGATCACTGACGATCGAAACAACCTCCTTGCGTAAAAAAAAGTCCCTGTCGAGGTGTCGAAAAATAAAATCGGTCTTGATCTTCGCATAATGTTCGTGCGTATGAAAAGGAGTGCCGAGCGTCACCAGTTTTCTGACGGCTTCTCCGGGGTGAAATTCATCCCCCTGAAACCGTTTTTCGAGAAGATAGATCATGGCGACAGTACCACCGCCGCTGTGGGCCACGATGGTAACCGACTCTTTTGGATATTTTTTCCGTAAAAACTGTACCGAGCTGTCAATTGCGGCCATAACCCTGTTCGTGGAACGTTCCGGCGATGGAGGAAAGCCTACCCAGTCAAGAAAGCTGACCGGAGCTATCTCGATCTTGTCGGCAGGAAGATAAGCTGTAAGAGCTTCGCGCATAACCCCATAGAGGCCATCCCAGAAAAGCACCCCCGGCACAATGACAACTGGATTCCGATTCATCGTCGTCATGAAAAAAAGCTATTTATGTTAACAGTTTTTCTTTTCCGAAAATCCATTTCAAGACCATCTTTTCAGAAAATCCACAAGCAGTCTTACGCCGAATCCTGTCCCCCCGGTCACTTTAGCGCCACCTTTGCCCGTAGCGTATGATGGACCCGCAATATCAATATGAGCCCATTTCTTGTGACCCTCGATGAACTTTTCGAGAAACTTGGCAGCAGTCACCGAGCCGGCACCTCTTGCGCCGAGATTGCTCACATCTGCTATATCTGATTTGATCATGTCGTCGTATTCCTCCCAGAGCGGCATACGCCAAACTTTCTCATCAGTCCGCATGCCGGATTCGCAGATATCCTCAGCAAGTTTATCATTATTACTGAAAAGTCCTGCCACGGAATAACCAAGTGCGACAATACAGGCTCCGGTCAATGTCGCAAGATCGATGATCACATCCGGATTATAGTGCTTTACGGCATACGTCAACGCATCGGCAAGAATAAGGCGCCCCTCGGCATCGGTATTGCCGACTTCTACGGTAATTCCCGAGTAGGTAGTGATAACGTCACCAGGCTTCTGCGCCGAGCCATCGGGCATATTGTCGGTAGCAGGAATCAAGCCAACCACACGGACAGGCAACGCAAGTCGCGCCGCTGCTTCGACAGCGCCGATAACCGAAGCAGCCCCCGCCATATCGGACTTCATTTCGCCCATACCTTCGGAGGGCTTCAGAGAGATGCCCCCGGAGTCAAAGCTGACTCCTTTTCCTACAATCGCAATGGTTTTCGATGCCTTGCCTGCCGGGCGGTAGTCCAGAACGGTAAACGTCGGCGGTTGTTCACTGCCCTTATTGACCGCAAGGAGCCCTCCCATACCCAAAGCTTCGATCGCCTCCTTATCGAACACCTTGACCTCATACCCGCACCGTTCGCCAGACTCCACGGCCGCCCTTGCGATATCCGCTGCCTCAAGATGATTTCCGGGAAGATTTACAAGATCTCTGGTCAGGTTCTGACATGAACCGGTAACAATACCTTCGGCGATACCAGACTCGATGGCGGCAAGCTGAGCCTGTTCGCTCCGAATAATCAGTTCAATGATTTTTTTTGGTTTCGAGTCATCCGTTTTCTTGTTCGTTTTCCCGCTTTTCAGCCGATCGAAACGGTATGAACCGGAAAAACATCCCTCTACGAAAGCCGCAACGACAGATGCTGCCGATGATTTAGCCGTTGCGGCAAAAGCCTTGATGCCGGTCATATCAACCGCAACAGAACCAATCTTCAGGTCAACCGCCCTTCCGGAAATTGCCGCTCCGGCTTTACGATAATCACCTGTTTTTCTACCCTCTCCAAAACCAAGCAGGGCTACCCTGCCGGAAGCCGTTTTACCAGTTGTACCGTAAAGAAAAACCACTTCGCCTGCATCGGCCTTGAAATCCTCCAGCACGCCGCACTCAAAACCGAGCTCCTTAAGCAGCTCCTTACCATTCTTTTTAAGAGACATTCCGGTAAAAGGAAGCACAAGCATTCCGGCATCTACTTTTCTTACCGGATCGGTATTTACTGCGATATTCATATAACAGAGTGTTCTATTAATCGTTATTCCTGCCCCGTTCAATCCTGGCCTGCAAGAAATGCTCGCACATCTTCCGGTATAACCTTTCGTGCTTTTTCTGCAGAATAGTGCAGCAGGCAACCTGCGGCATTCATATGCCCGCCGCCGCCATATTTTTTTGCAAGCTCGTTGACATAAATCATACCTCTTGATCTGAAACTTGCTTTTATCCGCCCATCCTGCATTTCCGTCATTAAAACAGAAATCCGAACCGAAGGTACGCTTAACAGATACCCGATAATCAGATCGGTATCGAAAAGCCTGCTGCCCGTCGTCTTCATCATCTCCTGAGAAATAAACAGCGAGGCGACCTTGCCGTCATCGGAAATGGTTATCGCGCTGAGCGAAAGACCAAGAAGCTTCAACGCCTGAGGCGTCAATGAATTATAGACATATTCGTATATGCGGGACGGATCGGCTCCTTTTTCGACGAGATCTCCGGCAAGCCTGTAAACATATGGTGAGCTCTTCGGAAACCGGAAGGAGCCTGTATCTGTCATTACTGCGGTGTAAAGCGCTTCCGCTACCTGTGGCGTAATAAGCCGCATGCCGGTTTTTTCCTCAAGCGCAAGAATGAGGTCATAAACCAGCTCCCCGGTTGAAGATGCGTAGGACTCACAGACCATGACGTCAGCAAAATCATCCGGATCGAGATGGTGATCGATACAGGCGATTTTCATGCTGCCGAGTTCCTGAGCAAAAAGCACATGCGGACGGAGAGTACCAATTCTTTCGCTTAAATTAGCATCCAGCAGAACCAGAACATCGCAAAGGGACAGTTCCTGAATGGCCTCCTCATCCCGGTCATCGAACTGAACGATATCGCCAGCCTTTTTCAGAAACCCGTAATTAGGGGGAACTTCCGTTGGATTGACGATTCTGACTTCGCGTCCCAGTTGTTTGAGTACGAAAGCAAGCGCAACCTGGCTGCCAAGACCATCGCCATCGGAATTTTCATGT
>JAFGMZ010000053.1 GCA_016927285.1 Chlorobiaceae bacterium | reverse complement strand
TTAACTGGATTGAATGTAAATAACTGTCATGGAACAGAAAAAATTCTCGACATTTTTTATTTGTCGCTCAACGACTATAGTTGCGTCTCTTTCTGATCCTGAAAAAGCGCTCGAATAAAAATGCCCATCTATGCCTGTACAATTCGGCGGAGAACCGTCTGCAGAATACCGCCATTCCGGTAATAGTCCGCCTCGGGTCTGGTATCGATTCTTATAACCACCGAAAATATCTTTTTTTGGCCGGTACGGAGCGAATGCGCCGTCACCTGCAGAAGCCCACCTGGCGAGAGACTGCCGTCAACAGGAATATCGAAAAGTTCCGAACCGTCGAGTCCAAGTGACGCAGCATCGTCGTTACCGGTAAACTCAAGGGGAAGTACGCCCATACCGACAAGGTTTGAACGATGGATTCGTTCGAAACTCCGGGCGAGCACGGCGCGAACGCCAAGCAGCAGGGTACCTTTCGCCGCCCAGTCCCGACTGCTGCCCATCCCGTAATCGCTGCCGGCGAGAATGACGAGAGGAACTCCTCCGCTGCGATAACGCATGGCCGCATCGTAGATGGTCATGATTTCGTCATTTGTGCCGTCCGGAGAAAACCATGTGGTATATCCCCCTTCGATTCCCCCTGCCAGCAGATTACGAATCCGGATGTTGCTGAACGTGCCGCGCATCATCACCTCGTGGTTGCCCCGGCGCGACCCATAACTGTTAAATTCAGAAGATGATATTCCGAGATGCCTCAGATAGAGCCCTGCTGGTTGGGCAGGCCTTATCGTTCCTGCCGGACTGATATGATCGGTCGTCACAGAATCGCCGAAAATCGCAAGCGCTCGCGCCCCCTGGACAGGCGCCGGTGCAGAAGGAATCATGGACATCTCCTCAAAAAAAGGCGGCTTCCTGATGTATGAAGATGCCGGCTCCCATTCATAGCGATCCCCTTCTGCCGCATCAATACTCTGCCACTCTCCTGTTCCCTGAAATACATCCCGATACCTCGATACGAACTGCTCCTTTCTGACGTATCTGGTAACCATCCCGGAAATATCTTCCTCAAGCGGCCAGAGATCCCTGAGATAAACCGGTTCGCCGCCATTGCCAGATCCAAGGGGATCGGTCAACAGGTCGATATCAAGGGTTCCGGCAATGGCATAAGCCACAACCAGGGGTGGGCTGGCAAGATAGTTCGCCTTCACCATGGGATGAATCCGCCCCTCGAAATTCCTGTTGCCGGAAAGCACAGAAGCAACAACGAGACCACGGTGCTCGATGTCATCCGAAACCGCCTCCGGAAGCGGACCGGAATTCCCGATACAGGTAGTGCACCCATACCCGACCGTCGAGAACCCAAGCGCATCGAGATCATTGGTGAGACCAGAGTCATCGAGATAATCGGTAACGACTCTGGAACCCGGAGCCAGCGAGGTCTTGACCCATGGCTTTACCGTAAGGCCCCGCTTCCGGGCGGCACGAGCCACAAGACCAGCGGCAATCATAACCGCGGGATTGCTGGTATTGGTACATGAAGTGATCGCGGCGATGACAACAGCCCCGTGGCCCGGAAGAACCGGCGAATGAGGGCAGAACTCGTTATGCTTCGCGGAGAAAACCGGGACGACACAACCTTCGTCTTCCATCCCGGAAGCCCCGTTCACTTCGCTGCCGGCAACATACCGCAAATCATATTCCTTACGCCACAAAGATGCAGCAGAAGCAAGCGATACGCGGTCCTGTGGACGTTTCGGACCGGCGATCGAGGGTTCGACAACTGAAAGATCAAGTTCGACAACTCTCGAAAACAACGGGTCCTCTTCCGAATCTCTCCATAGTCCCTGCTCTTTGCAGTACCGTTCGGCAAGCTCGCTTTCGGCTTCGCGTCCGGTCATCCTGAGATACTCCACCGTAACATCGTCAACAGGAAAAAAGCCCATGGTTGCCCCGTATTCCGGGGCCATATTGGCGATTGTCGCCCTGTCAGGAAGCCTCAGCAGATCGAGGCCCGGGCCGAAAAACTCGACGAAGTCGCCGACCACGCCGACCTTTCGAAGCTGTTGGGTTACGGTAAGCACCAGGTCGGTCGCAGTCACCCCTTCCCGAAGAGCTCCCGTTACACGAACGCCGGTAACCCGAGGAAGGGAAATCGAGATCGGCTGACCAAGCATGACCGCTTCAGCCTCGATACCGCCGACCCCCCAGCCGGCTACACCAAGACCGTTGACCATGGTGGTATGGCTGTCGGTACCCACCAGCGAATCCGGATAGACCATACCCTCTCGTACGGCAACCACTCCTGACAGGTACTCGATATTGACCTGGTGGACAATCCCTGTCCCGGGAGGAACCACCCTGAAATTCCTGAACGCGCTCTGCCCCCATTTCAGGAAAGCATAACGCTCATGATTACGGGCATACTCCATTGCAAGATTTTTTCCCTGGGCTCCGGCATCAGCAAAGAAATCAACCTGAACCGAATGGTCGATCACCAGATCACAGGGAACAAGCGGGTTTATCTGTTCCGGGTCACCGCCGAGATCCACGCATGCGTCGCGAAGTGCGGCAAGATCGACAATCGCCGGAACTCCGGTAAAATCCTGAAGCACCACTCTCGATGGCCTGAAAGCAATATCCGTCGTCCCCGCTGCAGCGGGCTGCCAAGAAGCGATTCGGCTTATATCTTCTGCAGTAACAAGATAGCCGTCACAACCCCGCATCGAAGCCTCAAGCAGAACTTTCAGCGACTTCGGCAGCCGGCCTGCATCATTGAAGCCGATAGACGCCAGTGAGTGAAGCGAATAAAAAGAAAGTCGCCCCTGCGGGCTAAGAAGCGACCGTATGGTTTCGCCTGGGTCGATGCGGCTCATCGCGCGTGCAGTTTATCGATGATTGAATGAAAAACGATCAGCCGTGGATAATTGCGTCGCCAGGAAAGGGCGGCCAGCCCATCTTACGGCCACCTATCAGATGTCCATGGATATGAAAAACGCTCTGCAATGCATCCTGACCGTTGTTGAACACCAATCTGTAGCCGGAATCAAGAACTCCCGTTATTTCGGCGACCTTCCTGGCTGCAAGCAGAATATGCCCCGCTATATCGAGATCTTCTGACTGCAGATCGCTGAGCGAAGCGATATGCCGGATCGGAATGATCAGTACATGCTGCGACGCTACCGGAGTAATGTCCCTGAAAGCCATGACATGTTCGTTACGGTAAACTTCCGTCGCGGGAATCTCTCCACGGACAATACGACAGAAAAGACACTCGGGATTATAAAAAGATGTACTCATGGGTGATCCGTCATGTTGGAGAAACTGTTGCGGTCATGAACCTGGCGCTACTGCTTTTTCTCCTGCGAAACGGCAAGCGAAAGCGCCTTGTTCCCTCCCATGAGAAATACCGTGAGCGTTCCTTTTGCAGCCTGAAGCGTACCTCCCGTTCCCTCATCCGACGTCACCGTGGTCAGGGTCGTTTCAAAACCGGCTTTCTTCAGGAGCGCATCGTACTCCCTGAGGGCGTTTGCAGGAACATTTTCGATCGTAACTGACCATCCGTCCGTATCAGGAGTCTCTGTTCTTGTAGCCATCATGATGGTGCCGTAGGCAAACCTGGGAACGACGGAAGGCATGTCGTCAGGCCAGGTCGCTTTATTCTGCCTGATTTCGAGTTTCTTTCCCTCGGATTCGATGGAAACCCTGCCGGAGCCGGAATTCAGCTCGACATCGCTTCCTGTAGAGTGTTCTATGACTTTTTCCAGGATCGCGTCTTCCGCTTTTTTCTGGCAGGACGAAAGCAATACGACGGAACCCGCAAGAAAAAGCGGCACAATGCTCTTATAGACAACGGTGGGTTTTATCATGATCGGTCGATTCAGAATTAGAGTGCCATGCAACCATTGAAACATCACCCTTTCAATGTACATAATTGCACAAAAAAGCAAGAAAAACCTGCATCAAGCCTCCTCTTCCGAACCGCGCGATGCCAGCGCCTCCTGCTCTTTTTGCGTCAGGGCATCCAGGCTGGATGCGAGTACCTTGTCGATACGCTTTCCATCCAGATCGATCACTTCAAGTCGCCAGCCCTCCCACTCCATCACGTCTCCGGTAACCGGCATTCTGCCCAGAAGCCACATCAGAAGACCGCTCAAGGTATGGTAGAGCCCTTTATCCTCTTCAGGTACATATTTCAGGTCGAGCGTGTCTTTCAGTTCGGGCACGGGAATCATACCATCAAGCAGCCATGATCCGTCTTCTCGCTCCACTGCCCATGAATCTTCGAGGTTACGCGGCACAAACTCGCCGGTCACAGCCTCAAGCAAATCCTGCATCGTTACCAGCCCCTGGATTTCACCATACTCGTCGACGACAAACACCATCTGCGTTCCCGACAACCGGAAATGCTCAAGCAGCTCCATACCGGTTAGAGTTTCCGGCACGTAGACGCAGGGCTGTAACTGAGCTGTGAAATCCGACAGCCCTCCTTTCAGGGTTTGTGCAAGCAGCTGTTTGGCATTGACCACGCCGAGGAGCTGCTGCAGACCTCCCTGACAGACAGGAAAACGGGAGTGCTCCGAACCGGTAACCCGATCGATATTCTCGTCGATGGGCAGCGCAATATCAAGATAGACGATATCGGCCCTCGGTACCATAAGGGTGCCAAGCTGACGATCGTCAAGACGAAACACATTGCGGACCATTTCATGCTCCTGCTGCTCGATGATCCCGGCAACGGAACCCTCCTCGAGCATGGCATGAATCTCCTCCTCGGTAACGAACGACACTTCCTGAGGATTTTTACCGAGAAGTCGTAAAATCGTATCTGTGGAAACGGAGAGCAGGCGGACAAATGGCCTGGTCAGGGCAGCAAGAGCCTGCATGGGACGGGCAACGATACGGGCGACCCCTTCAGGGTTGAACTGCCCGATCCTCTTCGGCACAAGCTCTCCGATAACGATGGTCGTATAGGTTATGGACACCACGATCAGCACCGTCGAAAAAACCCCGCTTATCTCCGCATCCATGCCCATAGCACTGAACCAGATAGAGAGCGGCTTGGCCAGCGCGGATTCACCGACAATACCGTTGAGAATGCCGATCGAGGTAATACCGATCTGGATGGTTGACAGAAACCGTGTCGGTTCCTGGCCGAGCTTGAGGGCTACTTCGGCAGACTTATCGCCATTTGCTGCGAGTTTCTGGAGACGGGAACGCTTAGCGGTGATCAGGGCAATCTCCGACATTGCGAATAAACCGTTAAGAACAATCAGTAAAAAAAGAAATAGTATTTCCATATATGAACGTTTGAACCTTCAGGCACCATGTCTGCCTATAAACCGAGCTGCAGACAACGGAAGATATTCCGCCCTCGTGATCCTCATTCGAACAATTTGCTGTTTAATGTATGCTGCCGAGGCTATGAAATGGTATATTATAGCGTAATATCCAACCCCCCACCGTTACAATCCTGTTAAAACACGAAAAACCCGTCCGCCTGACAGCAGAAAAATCCCATCGGATGACCATAACACGTGTTAACCTTCTCCTCTGAGAAAAGGTTCATTATAGCCTTTTCCCTGGTGTTACAATCATTAATTATGCTTGAAAATAACTTTTTGCGCTCTATTTTATAGCATATGCTACAAATAAAAAAACCATCAACACTATACGAGCAATGATCCGCAAATATACGTTCCCCTGCATCGTGTCTCTGTTCTTTCTCCTGCTTTTCAGCGCCTGCGGTACGAAGCAGCCGGAATCTGTCACCGATATCGATGGAAACAGCTACAGAACCCTGACCGTCGGGAACAAGATCTGGACGGCAGAAAATCTCGATGTCTCCCGTTACCGCAATGGCGAACAAATTCCTGAAGTACGCGATTCCGAAGAGTGGGCGAAACTGACGACCGGGGCATGGTGCTGGTATGAAAATAACGATGAAAACGGAAAAACATACGGAAGACTCTACAACTGGTATGCGGTGAACGACCCGAGAGGTCTCGCCCCTGAAGGGTGGCATGTAGCGACTGACGAAGACTGGATCGCGCTGGCAGAAGCGCTCGGGGGAAACAAGATTGCGGGCGGGCGGATCAAGGCTGCCCGGCTCTGGAAGCAGACTGACGACGAGGCTGGAAAAAGCGGCTTCGACCTGCTCCCGGCAGGAGCTCGACGTGATACCGACGGCGCTTTCGTGCTGCTTGAAGAGTACAGCAGGCTCTGGTCGTCAACGGAAAAAGACTCAATCCGCGCCTGGGGCAGGGCTGTCGGCCATTTCGATCCGGTGCTTCGCCGTGGGGAAGCACACAAAAGACTTGGATTCGCCTTGCGCTGCGTGAAGAACTGAAAAGGTTTCAGATCGAATCCCTGACGACCCGCTCTTTCCCTGAAAAGAGCTTTACCGCAAGATACTCCCGATTCATGCGTGCAATAGTGGTAACCGAAATGCCTTTCGGGCACTCTACTTCGCAGGCATAGGTGTTGCTGCAGTTACCGAAACCGAGGCGATCCATCTCGGCAACCATTTTTTTTACCCGTGTCGCAGCTTCCACTCTGCCTTGCGGCAGAAGTGCGAGATGCGATATCTTGGCCGCAGTGAACAGCATGGCCGCAGCGTTCGGACATGCTGCAACGCATGCGCCGCAGCCGATGCATGCTGCGGCATCGAACGATTCGTCGGAATCCTCTTTCGGCACGGGGATAGTATTGGCATCGGGAATTCCGCCGGAGTTCACCGATACATAACCGCCAGCCTGAATGATGCCATCCAGCGCACTCCGATCTACAACCAGATCCCTGATTACCGGAAAAGCTTTCGCCCTCCAGGGCTCGATATGAATAACATCTCCGTCGCTGAATGAACGCATGTGCAGCTGGCAGGTGGTCACCCCACGGACAGGCCCGTGCGGACGACCGTTGATATAGAGACTGCAGGTTCCGCAGATACCCTCGCGACAGTCGTGATCGAACGAGACAGGATCGCCACCCCCCTCGATAAGCTGCTGATTGAGCACATCGAGCATTTCAAAAAAAGAGATATCCGGAGAAATCCCGCTCACCGTATAGGTGACCATCGAGCCGGATTCGTTCGCATGCCGCTGCCGCCAGATCTTGAGCGTGAAATTCATAACCTTTTTAACGTTTAAGCAACTCTATTACCTGTTATAAACCACATTGGCGCATAACAGTGACCTGCCTTTTTATTTATACGAGCGTTGTGATGGCTTGACCACTTCGAACCCGAGATTCTCGCGATGCATTGCCGCCGGATCGTTCCGCCCCCTGTGCTCCCATGCCGATACAAAAGAAAACTCCTCGTCGTTGCGCATCGCCTCCCCCTCCGGTGTCTGGTACTCCTCCCTGAAATGTCCCCCGCAGGACTCCTCCCGAAGTAAGGCATCGCGGACCATCAGCTCGCCCAGTTCCAGAAAATCTGCAACCCGCCACGCTTTTTCAAGTTCCGGATTATACTCGTCAAGAGCTCCCGGAATCCGGACGTTCCGGTGAAACTCCTCTCGCAGCTCAGGAATCTTCAAAAGAGCCAGCTCCAGCCCCGCGCTGTTCCTCGCCATGCCGCAATACTCCCACATGAACCGCCCAAGCTGCCGGTGGAAATGATCGACCGACTGACTTCCCGAGGTATTCTTCAGCCGCACCAGCCGCTCTCGCACCTGTTCTGCGGCAAACGTGAACTCGGCACTGTCAGGATCGAACCTTGGCGTATGAATTTCGCCTGCAAGATAGTTGCCTATAGTAGCGGGAAGAATGAAATAACCGTCCGCAAGCCCCTGCATGAGCGCCGATGCGCCGAGACGGTTCGCGCCGTGATCGGAAAAGTTACACTCGCCGATCGCGTAGAGACCCGGAACCGTCGTCATCAGTTCGTAATCGACCCAGAGGCCTCCCATGGTGTAGTGCACCGCCGGATAGATCATCATCGGTGTTTCATAAGGGTTCGCGGCAACGATCTGTTCATACATCTGGAACAGATTGCCGTAATTCGCATCAATGGCGTCTCTTCCCTTCCTCTTTATGGCATCGGCAAAATCAAGGAATACCGCCACTCCGGTGCTGCTGACGCCATAGCCGGCGTCGCACCGCTCCTTTGCCGCCCGAGAGGCAACATCCCTCGGTACCAGATTGCCGAAAGCGGGATAACGGCGTTCAAGGTAATAATCGCGATCCTGCTCGGGAATATCGGATGGCTGTATCTCTTTCGAACGCAGCCGATCGACATCCTTTTTGAAAGCCGGAACCCATATCCTGCCGTCATTACGCAGGCTTTCGCTCATCAGGGTGAGTTTTGACTGGAAATCGCCATGAACGGGAATGCAGGTAGGATGAATCTGCGTAAAGCAGGGATTTGAAAAAAGAGCGCCCCGCTTATAGGCGCTCCAGGCCGGAGTAACGTTTGAGCCCATGGCATTCGTAGAAAGGTAAAACACATTCCCGTATCCACCACTGGCCAGCACCACGGCATGGGCAGCATAACGTTCTACTGCGCCGGTAACGAGATTGCGGGCGATAACCCCTCTTGCTTTTCCCTCAACGAGCACCATGTCGAGCACATCACGCCTGTTGTAGAGCGTGACATTGCCGGCGGCAACCTGCCTGCTCAATGCGCTGTAAGCGCCAAGAAGCAACTGCTGCCCGGTTTGTCCCCGAGCATAAAACGTACGTGAAACCTGGGCTCCCCCAAACGACCGGTTGGTCAGGAGGCCTCCATACTCTCTTGCGAAAGGAACGCCCTGCGCAACACAAAGATCGATGATCTGGTTGCTGACCTCGGCGAGGCGAAAAACATTTGCCTCACGTGATCGGTAGTCCCCCCCCTTGATCGTATCGTAAAACAGCCGGTAGATGCTGTCACCGTCATTGGGATAGTTTTTAGCCGCATTGATACCTCCCTGCGCAGCAATACTGTGCGCACGGCGCGGAGTGTCCTGATAGCAGAAAACCTTGACGTTATAACCAAGCTGACCAAGCGTCGCAGCTGCTGAAGCTCCGGCAAGCCCGGTTCCCACGACGATGATATCGAGCTTTCGCTTGTTATTCGGGTTGACCAGCTTTGCAGACGACCGGTACGCAGTCCACTTGTCAGCTATCGGTCCTTCCGGGATTCCGGCATTGAGGCGTATCATGAAATAAGGATTTTCTGCAATTGTTAACCTATCTGAAAAGGAGGAAATAAAGAGGAATCACCATAAAACCCAGGGATATGACAACCGAATAGATGGTGCCAGCCATCTTGACCGCGCTCATATACCTGGTATGGTTCCAACCCATGGTCTGAAATGCCGACTGTATCGCATGGTTCAGATGAAACCCGAGCAGCACGAAAGAACTCATATAAAAAAGCGCATACCAGGTGCTGGAGAAAAGATGCACGGTCATTGCATAGAAATCGTGCGCATCGATTCCTTCGGGAGGAGCGACAAGGCCGATCTTGATGAAATAGTAATCGGAAAAATGCAGGGAAAGGAAGAGCATCACAATAATGCCACTGTGCAGCATGTATTTCGACAGAAAGGACGTTTCAGTACGGTTGCCAACCTGATAGCCGGCAGGCCTCGATGCCCGGTTCTTTCCGGAAACCAGAAAACCGGCAACGATATGGATGAGAAACCCGGCAAAAAGAACTATTTCGAAAATCCTGATCAGGGGGTTCGTCCCCATGAATTCCGCAGCCGCTGAAAATGAACGCCCTCCGTCATCCTTGAGAAGCAACAGATTAATGCCGAGATGTACGCCGAGAAAGGTCACCAGAAAAAGTCCGGCAAGCGCCATCACCACTTTAGAGGTGATCGACGAGTACTGTAATAGCTTGTTCATACGATTAGGATTCAGTGCAATGGTAAAGAACAGTTTACCGGTAACTCACCGGCGATGGAAGGTACCATCATCTTTTGAAATTGCAAAATAAATCCACACGACCCTCTGGCACGGCTATTGCGCGCACTGGCGCGGCCTCGGCCCCTTCAAGTTTCAGCGGCAGCGAGAAAAACATAACCTGGGAGCCGGATAACCCGTCCGGAATAACAAGATTTTCAATAATGACGATATTGTTTTCCAGCAACACCCGATGTATCGGCCAGGTTGTCGAATCGGCCGAATCAACGGAAATCATATCGACCCCGATACCTTTGAGATTGAAACCCGCCAGCCAGCGTGCCGCTTTGACGCTGAGGACGGGATAACCTGAAAGGTAAGCATCGTTTCCCCAATATCGTCCCCATCCGGAACGGATCAGTACAAACTCGCTCCGCTCGACAAGTGCTGCATAAGGGCTCAGATGAGCCATAGAAATTACAGTACCGGAGTGCTCCGTCAAATCAAGAACCACCGCAGGACCGATAAATCGTTCGATGGAAAGTGCATCCAGAGATTGCCCTGCAGGTAACAGGTGCAGGGGAAGATCGACATGGGTCCCGGTATGAGAGGAAAACGACAGCTGCTGCTCGTTGAAACCATGCTCCCCGATAGTACAAAGCAGGAGGGATCCGGGCGGCGGGGTTCCCGGATAGCAGGACATGCCGGATCCCACAGGCCGGGAAAGATCGATCACTCCCATCTCATGGAAAGTATGCGCTTTCCTGCGTTCAGGCCCTTCCGTCATCCCTTTTCCATCCTGCATCGACAAGTTCTCAATGGATGCCACCGAAATATTTCATAAACTGCACCCGCTCGTAGACTGCAGGATTATCGGCACGCGCCATACTCATCTTGCCGACCAATTCATCCAGCGAGAAAAACATGTGCCGATCCATATACTGCTCGAGTTCCTCAAGCATGATTCCGATTTCACCAAGCCCCTTCCTGTAAAGTACGGAAGCGATCTCCACGGCTCTGGCGCCAGCCAGAAGCTGCTTGATGAGGGCTGAGCCGTCATGGACGCCGGTCGACGCCGCCAGATCACACTGTACCCGTCCCGAAAGAATAGCAATCCAGCGGAGCGAATGGTAGAGATCAGTCGGAGAACTGAACACCCCGCTCGCCGTAACATCGAAGGTTTCGATATCGAAATCAGGAGAAAAAAACCGGTTAAAGAGCACCAGGCTCCCGATACCGGTAGCCGACAGCTTGACAGCCTCGCTCGCCAAACCGGAAAAATAACTGCTTATTTTCGCGGCCACCGGTATACGCACGGCTTTTGACACGGTATCCAGCACATCGACATAGACCCGTTCGTTGTCCGAACAACTTTTTCCCGGATCGGAAGGTAGTACGAAAATGTTGATTTCCAGCCCGTCAGCACCTGCCCGCTCTATTTCGGAAGCAAACGCCGTCCACTCTCCATGCGTAACGCAGTTGATACTGGCGATAACCGGTATATCGACGGCATCCTTGCACTGCCTGATGAGATCGAGATAGGCTGACAGGGCATTGCCTCTGGTATATTCCCGGATATAATCCTCCGCCTGAGCATAGTAATAATCCTGCGCGTTTCCTGACTCCGAGGAGCCGGATTCAAGCTGGATCTGCTCTTCGAAGAGCGATTTCAGCACCACGGCTCCTGCTCCGTGAGCGGCTGCCGCCTTGACGTTTTCCAGGGTTCCTGTCAATCCCGAACTTGCCACGATAACCGGGTTACGGAGCTTCAGCCCCATCCATGTCGTTGAAATATCTGCCATAAGTGATTGCCAAAGTTTGCTTTTCTGCGCAGCGGATACCGCCCCATTTCTTTTTCTCCAGTAAAGCTAAGAAAGAAACTGCTTACTTGCACAGGAAAACGGCTCCATACCCTGGAGAGTTCCATCACACTACTCCGCCGGAATTATTGCCGACGCATCGCTGTTGCTCCTTTTAAAAAGCACACCATCATGAATATATCGCACGACATTATCATATCCCGTCCGGTAAATGAGGTCGCCGCCTACCTTTCCGATATAGCCAACGACAGCGTCTGGCAGGAAGATGTACTCGAATCGGCGGTTACCACTGCGGGGCCGGTCGGCAGAGGAACCGCAGGATTCGAAGTCCGGTCGATCATAGGCTTTCCTTTGCGCACGGAATGGGTCGTTACGGCCTATGAGCCAGAAAAATGGCTCTGTTTTGAAAGCACGACAAGCGCCGTTCCATATGAAGGCGTCATGGAGTTCTCGCCTGTCGAGGGAGGAACCCGTCTGACTTATGCGTTTTCGACGAAAACAGAAGGCATTGCGGCTCTTTTCGATCCGCTGATGGAGCTTGTTTTCGGATTCCGGTTCAGGGCTAACCTCGACAATCTGAAAAGAATTCTCGAAACGACCTGACAACGATTTACAGGAAAAGCCGGTTAACGGCGTTCGCCAAATCGCGCAAGACGGATAATCTTTCCGGCTATACCTGTATTGTCGTAGTAACCGCTGAACGCTTCGGCGCCGGCACCCGCAGCGAATACCTGTACCGGAACCGCAGTATGTGCTTTGCTGGTCCAGCCGACACCGGCCCTCTCGTTCAGTATCCCGGTAACGGCAGAAGCGAATTCTGCCGCGCTGCCGGAAGCCGCAGCTCCTGTCTCGGGTACGTTGCTATATGCTTTGCTCAGGACAAGCCGCTCTTCGCCTGAAAGCGCCAGGGAAGAGTCCGCCGACACATCGCCCAGTCCGTAATAGACCTTCACGCTGTCGAGCGCCATGGAAAACGACACCTTGCGACTCTCCTTCCACTTTGTGACTTTCCGGGAGAACCCTTCAAGCGAAACCTTCTGGCGACGAAGCAGAGACATCCTGCTATCGTAACCGCGTCGGCCGTTACCGAGCGAAAGCCCTCCGCATTCATGGTCGGCCGTCACCACAATGAGCGTCTCGTCCGGATGGCTGCAGGAAAACGCAACCGCCTCCCTGATCGCATCGTCGAAAGCAACGACGTCATGGGCCGCCGCGGCGCCATCGTTGGCATGACAGGCCCAGTCGATCTTTCCTCCCTCGACCATCATGAAAAAACCTTTCGGATTGTCGAGCAGGCGTATCCCTTCCCTGGTGAACTCTGCCAGCGAAAGCTCCTGCTCCTTCCTCTCCATCTCGAAACTCATTGCGGCTTTGCCGTCATAATCGGTATATGCCCAGCACTTCGTGCCGGGGAGCACGGAGCGCAGGGACGAACGATCTGAAACAACCCGATATCCCGCGATCTTCATCAAAGCCGGAATATCCGGACGATTGACGCCCCCCTTGAGCCGATTCCGAGGAAAATCGCCCTCGGCATAACCGCCGCCGAAATAGTCGAAACCGCTTTCCGCCATCTGGCCGGCTATATCGTAGTAATTGCTTCTTTTGGCATTGTGCGCAAAAAAACAGGCCGGCGTCGCATTGTCGATGCCGACGCTTGAGACGATGCCCACCCGCATGCCGTTGCGCCTTGCCAGCTCGGCCACCGTGCGCAGCGTATCGCGGTGATTGCTCTTCATGGAGATCGTGCCGACGGAGGTCTTGCTGCCGGTTGCCAGAGCGGTTCCTGCGGCACCGGAATCGGTAATATAACGGTTTTCGGCATGGGTCGTAACCGTACCGAGCACCGGAAAGCCTGTCATCGCAAGCGTACTCGAGGAATCGAGCACTGCGCCGGCAAGCCCGACCTGCGCAGGGCCCATGCCGTCGCCTATAAAAAGAAATATGTACTTCGGCACAGGAAACCGTCCTTCTGCCGGTGCCTGCGCCACTCTGCCTCCGGAACATGCCGCCGTCGACAGCAAAAGGAAGAAGATGATAAACGTCAGGGCAACGGACAGGGGTTTTCTTCCGGACAGCAGAGGCATGGTAAACTCCTTCGACAGGATTGCTGGAAAGTAAAAAAGGCGACAACGCAGCGTATAACGTGTCGCCCCGTACTTCAGAAGATAGGAAACGCATCCGGTTCCGTTTGTTACGGATGCGTTACAACAAAAGCTCCCTTACGCAATCCGTCCATCAGTAGAGCCAGGAAAACCCTGCGATGATCGCGTTTGTATTGATCCCGTCGTTTGACCGGTCCGCAACACCCGCATGGGAAATATGCCTGAATCGATACCCTGCGAAAAAGGCTTTTCCGGGAGCGAACCGATATTGCAGGCCCGCTCCGAACTGGTCAAGAAAATTAAACCCAGCCTTTCCCTGCTCCCTGGTGTCGATACTGTAATACATAGGAGCCGCGCTTGCCTCGACAAACAGATCGACGGGAGATCCCACCTCATGCAGATAACGCATGCCGAAACCGCAGCCGGCCTCGACCCCGTCTTCAGACCCGCAAACAATATTGACAAAGGGCTCGATCGTCAACTGCAGAGAACTTTTCCGGCTTTTTATGCCGAACAGCCCGTTGGCGTTGAAACCGATCCGCACGAAAGCGGGATAGATCGACATCTCCTCATCATCTCCCTTAAGCGATCCCCAGGCATAACCCGAACCGATACCTATCTCGTTAAGGTAGATGTCCGGCTCGAGTTCATCGTACATGGTTTCAGCAGCAGCATGGCTACAGGAAAGGAAAATTGCAAAAAAAACGACAAAAAACAGGGGGAACAGAAAAGTGCTGCGATGTTTCATAGAGCTTCAGGAATTTGATGGTTGCCGGTTATTGTAATATCAGGCTCGAAACTTACTGCCTCATGAAGTCTGCCTGAGACAAAATCAACAACTGCCTGCATCGCCCGCTCTCTCTCGCAGTCGCAGAAGATCTGGTGCTCCGACCGATCCAGCCAGATGATTCTCTTTTGATTCGAAGCCGTACCTATGCAATTATAAAGATCATCTGCGCTTTCAGCAAGCACGGTTGTCTCCCTCCTGTTATGAAGAATCAGCGTCGGCACATACACATCGGCAAGCAGCGGTACGGTCATGCCGATAAGCCGGAAGAGAGAGAGAATGGCGTCGGTCGGAGCCCAGTCATACTGGCCGGGACAACGGAGAACATCTGTCCCGACAAAGACCGGTTTGAGCCCCCATTTCCTGACAACCAGTGAAAGCGGCGCCGAAACGAAATGCAGCGGACGCCCCGGCGCAAGAAGCGAAGAAAGCCTTATGGCCGGCGCCGCAAGCACAAGGGAATCGACAATCCCGGGATAAGCCGCGGCAAGCTGCAAACCAAGCAGCGCCCCCATGCTGTGGCCGATAACAACAATTTTATCGGCCTGCGAAGCCATCTCCAGCAACGCTCGAGAAACATCGTCGATCCACTGCCCGCATGAAACCCCTCTGAGTGCTTCGGGAGAGGATTCTCCGTGACCGGTCAGCAGCGGCATCTTGACTGGCAACCCCAATGCCTTCAGGGGACCTTCAAGAATGGAGAGACTTTCCGGAGTCGCAGTGAAACCGTGGATGATGAGAACCCCGATAGCCCTTCGCTGGTGTTTTTCTGGCATAATGATTTACGGAAAAGCTGCCGGATACGGTAACGACCAGCAACAGAATCGCGTTGGAATGAAAACGATGAATATAAGCCGGGAGCAGGATTATTCCTGTCAATTAGCTATTATTTCGGAATACCACCCGATTTGTCGCATACGATCATACAATAGAACGACTTTCAGAAAACAAGAAGATCCATCTGAAATTTGTTGAGAACGACCAATGCGCAAGTTCTATAAAAAAGCGTAATTATTGTCGCACGAACGCAGTCTCCGACCCATGCAATCTGGGAACACAACAAAGTTTTAATGGCTATAAAAAAAGAAATGAAACGGATGATGACTCCGCGGTTGTTTTTTACCCTGCTCATGGCCTCCATGCTCGGCCTCAGCTCCTGTTCGACAAGCAGGAGGCCGATCTTACCCGACAGCACGAAAGCTCTGCTCTCCCCGGAAGAGGCTTACAGGCTGGGAAAACTCAAGAACAAGCCCTACTTCATCGAAGGAAAGCTCTATATTCCAATGGATTACCGGGAATCGCTCGGTTATCAGGAAACCGGCCATGCCTCATGGTACGGACAGGAAACCCTCGACCAGCACAACAACCAGCCGACCGCGTACGGCGAAATTTTTCGCCCCGACAGGCCAAGCGCAGCGCACAAATACCTTCCCCTGCCCGCAGTCGTAAAAGTCACGAATCTCGAAAACAACGCCTCGATCATCGTACGCGTCAACGACCGGGGGCCATTCGTCGGCAACCGGGTGATCGACCTCTCCGCCGAAGCCGCCAAACAACTCGGATTCTACAACAAAGGCACCGCGAGGGTCAAGCTCGAAGTGGTATCGAAATGAGACAATGTAACCTCCCCCCTCAGTCCCTGAAATATTTCCTGAACTCATCTGCGGGCTCCCGACCGGAATAGATGTAAACCGCGTTCCCTATCGGGTCAATTACCGAAAATCCGCGATCTCCCCACGGATGGTCCTCGATCGGCATGACGACCTGCAGGCCGGCCTCAGTCATCCGACGATATTCGGCGTCCACGTCATCCACCCTGAAATTGAGCATCACGCCCTGACCTCCGAACTCCGGCATGCCCTCCTGCGGCTGCATGAACTGCATCGTCGGCCCGTCGCTGCCAATGCGCAGATTCACGTACCACCCGCAGTCGAATACCGCTTTCGCCGAGAAATGGCGCTCGTAAAAATCGCGGCAGGCGTCGACATGGGTTGTCACAAAACAGGTTGAGAGTTCGCTTGTTTTCATTGGTTCCTTGAGTTTATATGATTGACAACCTCAACCGCGCGCCATGAACGCCTCGTGAAAGGCAACGCTACCCAGAGGAACACGACCATCGAACGAAAGCGTAAAAAACGCCTCCGAAGGCACGCCTTCAAAAACAAGCCCCTCAGGATTCACGAACCCGATTTTGCGATAATACTCCGGATGCCCCACGAGGCAGCAACCATGAGCGCCGAGATCTTTCAGCCTCGAAAGCCCTTCCCCGATCAGTGCCTTACCGATACCCTGCCGCTGCAGCTCCGGTTCCACCGATACCGGCCCGAGGCCATACCAGCCGGCACTGTCGTCCGACATGATCACGGGCGAAAACGCAATATGGCCGACAATCCGGCCATCGAGTTCCGCCACAAGCGATAGCGCAAGCGCTCCGGCTTTGCGCAATGCTTCGATCACGAACTGCTCGGTATGATCGCTGATCTCAAGCGTCCTGAATGCCTCGACGGTAAGATCGAATATTCGGCGCTCGTCTCCTTGCCGCTCGTTTCTGATGGTGATTTCAGGGTTCATTGGTTTTCATCTATCGGTTTTGAATACGGCAATATAAAAAAACGCCCCCGGCCTGTACCGATGCATAACAATTATATCAGAACTGCACCGCAGTGAAATGCTTCCGGAGTGATCGTGCGAATCATCGATAAAATGGCTCATTCTGATCAGTAAGTTTATGTGGTTACGAACGTTATATAGTAATTGAGAATCAGAAGGGAGTAAGAACACTAACATCCTG
>JAFGMZ010000052.1 GCA_016927285.1 Chlorobiaceae bacterium | reverse complement strand
CTGACCCTCTCTTCAGGATTGAGCTGTGCGTAATTCGAAACAGCTGATTTGAGAGTCATCATTACATTCCTTGAAGCGCTTTTCGTAGAGTTCAGAAGAATAGCCTTTGCCTGATCGACCTGCTTGCCGCGAACAAGGCCTGCCACAAGACGCATTTTTCTGGGCGATGTTGGCGTATGACGTAATATTGCTTTAGCTTGCATGGTTATCTTACCCTTTCGCGTTATTCATGTTACTTTTTTCTTGGTGCAGAGCCGCCTTTTTCAGACTTTCCGCCTGCATGGCCGCGAAAAGATCTGGTCGGAGCGAACTCACCAAGCTTGTGGCCAACCATGTTGTCGCCGACATACACCGGAACGTGAGTCTTGCCGTTATGAACGGCAATCGTGTGACCGACAAAATCAGGTGAAATCATTGAGCTTCTGGACCATGTCTTTACGACCTTTTTTTCACCCTTGGCGTTCATATCAAGGATCCGCTTTTCCAGTCTGGTCTCAATGAACGGTCCCTTTTTAAGTGATCTTGGCATACTTTCTCTGCTTGTTATAATTAAGCGCTACAATTATTTGGCGTTCCTGCCGCGGACAATGTACTTTGACGAGGCTTTCTTTTTATTTCTCGTTTTCAGCCCTTTGGCAAGCTGACCCCATGGCGACTTCGGATGTTTTCTGCCGCCTCCCGACTTTGATTTACCCTCGCCGCCACCCATCGGATGATCGACCGGGTTCATAGCCATACCCCTTGTCTGAGGTCTGATGCCAAGCCAGCGGCTTCTTCCGGCTTTGCCCAGCACGATGTTTTCGTGATCGGCATTGCCTACGACGCCAATTGTAGCGCGGCATTCAACCCTGACCTTGCGAATCTCTCCTGAAGGAAGCCTCAGCGTTGCATAGTCGCCTTCACGGGCGGCAAGAACTGCAAATGCTCCGGCAGAACGCACGATCTGACCACCTTTTCCGGCTCGCATCTCCACATTGTGGATATCGGTACCGAGCGGAATGTTTTTCAGCGGCATGGTGTTTCCTGCCTTGATCTCCACCTTTTCTCCGCTCTCAACCTGATCGCCAACGTTCAATCCTTTCGGGGCGAGAATATAACGTTTTTCTCCATCATTATAATGCAATAATGCAATTCTTGACGAACGGTTAGGATCATACTCGATTGCAGCGACTTTTGCAGGAATGCCGTCCTTGTTCCTTTTGAAGTCAACAATACGGTAATGACGCTTATGACCGCCGCCTCTATGCCGGGAAGTTTTACGTCCGGCGCTGTTGCGTCCACCGCTTTTCTTGAGCGGAACAAGAAGACTTTTTTCCGGCTCGCTTTTTGTAATCTCGTCAAAGCCAGGGTAAGACATGAACCGCGACCCTGGTGTTATCGGCGCTAATTTCCTGATTGCCATTGCAATTATGATCTATCCTTGTTGTGTATACTATCCTTCGCCCTTCTGTGCAGAACCGGAGTAATAATCGATCGACTGCCCTTCTGCCAGCGTAATGACGGCTTTTTTCCAGTCACTCTTCTTGCCGGCAATCAACCCTTTCCGGGTATGTTGCCGCTTCGACTTACCAAGACAGTTCACGGTACGCACCGATTTAACCGTTACGCCGAATTTTTTTTCAACAGCGTTCCTGATGTCGGTTTTATCTGCATCCGGCTTTACGACAAACACATACTGACCTTTTTTCTCTGTCAGACCTGTGCTTTTTTCCGTTAACCACGGCCGTAATAACGGGTTTTTCATCTCTTTCACTCCTTTTTACTGGAAACCTGCAATTACCCTAATGTATCTTCTATTTTTTTCAATGCGGTTTTCTGAAAGACAACCGTCTGACTGTCGAGTATATCGTAGGTCGATGCCTTTTCTGCCGTCATAATATTGAGGGCTTCGATATTTCTTCCCGAACGCGCGATAATCATATCGTACTCGGAAGTCAACATGAGCGTTTTCTTTTCAGCAAGACCGAGATTTTTCAATATCTCGGCAAACGGCTTCGTTTTGATCTCGCCCAACTTAAAATCCTCGACGATGACGATCTGGCCAGCCATAGCTTTTGCGCTCAATGCGGAGCGACGGGCAAGCTGTTTGACTTTTTTATTGACCTTCTGCTCATAGCTGCGAGGTTGTGGGCCGAAAATAGTTCCTCCGCCAATCATAAGCGGTGAACGGGTCGAACCCTGACGGGCATTACCTGTGCCCTTCTGGCGATACGGCTTTCTGCCGCCGCCCCTTACTTCTGCACGTGTTTTTGCCTTGTGCGTACCTTGTCTCCTGTTTGCAAGAATCGACTTGACGTCGAGGTACATGGCATGTTCCGATACTTCCGCGCCGAATATTTCATCACTGAGCGTAACAACTTCCCCTGTTTCAGTGCCGCCGGTATTTAAGACTTTAAGTTCCATAACTTGGTGCAATCAGCGTTTACTTTTTTGTAGAAACAATCTTTACATAGGAGTTCTTTGCGCCAGGCACTGCACCTTTGATCACCAGAAGATTGGATTCAGGCATAATCTTGACGATCTGGAGATTTTTGACCGTAATATTGTCGCTACCCATGCGACCTGCCATCCTCGTACCCTTGAAGGTTCTTGACGGATCTGACGAGCCACCGACAGAACCCGGCGCCCTCAGTCTGTCAGACTGACCATGCGTTCTCGAACCGCCGCCGAAATTGTGACGTTTGACAACACCGGCAAAACCCTTGCCCTTGGAAACACCAAGCACATTGACTATTTCGCCTTCTTCAAACAACTCCACACTGACAGGATTTCCGGCTTCCATCTCGACACTGAAATGGGCCTTCTTGAATTCAGCCATCATAAAGCCTGGCGTGACTCCGGCCTTTCTGTAATGACCCTGCAGAGGTTTATTGATTTTTTTTTCATCCCTTTCCCCGATTCCGATCTGATACGCGTCGTAGCCATCCTTCTCTGCACTCTTCACCTGCGTCACAAAGCATGGGCCTGCCTGGATTACAGTACAGGATATCGCCTCGCGTTTATCATTGTATAAACGGGTCATGCCGATTTTCTTTCCAAGAATCGCGCCCATATATGATTAGCTTTTCTAATTCGTTAAGACTTAATTTCAACATCGACACCGCTTGGAAGCTCGAGCTTCATCAGCATATCGATAGTCCTTGCAGTGGGATTGATAATCTCGATCAGCCGCTTGTGCGACGAAAACGAGAACTGCTCACGGGATTTTTTATCGACATGAGGAGAACGGTTTACCGTATAAACATGCGCCTTGGTCGGCAACGGTATGGGACCGAAGATGATGGCATCCGTCTGCTTCACCACATCAATAATCCGTAAAGCCCATTTATCAACCAGGCTATGGTCATATGACTTGAGCTTGATTCTTATCTTTTGCTGTACAGCCACTTGTCAACCCTATTTCTTTGTTAGCAATAAAAAGGGGGCGGGAGTTATAGCCCCGCCCCGGGACAGCATCTCTCTGGATTACTCGATGATCTTGGTCACGGAACCAGCACCAACAGTACGGCCGCCTTCGCGGATAGCGAAGCGAAGATTCTCATCCATAGCGATAGGAGCAATCAGCTCGACAGCAACGGAGAGGTTATCACCAGGCATAACCATTTCAACTCCTTCCGGCAACGTCACGGAACCAGTGACATCAGTGGTTCTGAAATAGAACTGCGGACGATAACCGTTGAAAAACGGCGTATGACGACCACCCTCTTCTTTCTTCAGAATGTAGACCTGAGCTTCGAATTTGGTGTGCGGCTTGATGGAGCCGGGTTTGGCAATAACCATACCGCGCTCGAGCTCGTTCTTGTCAACACCCCTGAGAAGAAGACCTGCGTTGTCGCCGGCCTGTCCTTCGTCAAGCAGCTTCTGGAACATTTCGATACCGGTAACCACCGATTTACGGGTAGGCTTGATTCCAACGATCTCGACCTCTTCGTTGATCTTGATTCTGCCTCTTTCAATTCTGCCGGTACCAACTGTACCACGACCGGAAATCGAAAAAACATCTTCGACAGGCATAAGGAACGGCTTGTCAACGTCGCGAACCGGCTCGGGAATAAACTCGTCAACCGCATCCATAAGTTCAATGATGGCCTTTTCGCCTTCAGGATCGCCATCAAGCGCTTTCAATGCGGATCCTTTGATGATCGGAATGTCATCGCCAGGGAAGTTGTATTCGGTCAGAAGTTCTCTGAGTTCGAGCTCGACAAGCTCGAGAAGCTCCGGATCGGCAATATCGACTTTGTTGAGGAATACGACGAGAGCCGGAACGTTCACCTGACGGGCAAGCAGAATGTGCTCACGAGTCTGAGGCATAGGACCATCGGTGCCTGCTACGACAAGAATAGCTCCGTCCATCTGTGCCGCGCCGGTGATCATGTTTTTAATGTAGTCAGCGTGACCAGGACAGTCGATATGCGCATAGTGACGTTTTTTGGTCTGGTACTCGACATGTGCGGTAGAAATGGTAATACCGCGCTCCCTTTCTTCAGGCGCTTTATCGATATCACCGAATTCGCGATGCTCGGCAAGACCCTGCTTTGAAAGTACCGAGGTAATTGCAGCAGTCAAGGTTGTTTTACCATGGTCAACGTGGCCGATGGTTCCGATATTGACATGAGGCTTATCCCTTTTGTAAGACTCTTTTGCCATAACTTATCTCCCTGTGGATTATCTGTTATTGTTGTAATAATGAAAACTGGTACTACCTGTAAACGCTTATTCCGAATCCTGACTTACTCTCTTTTCCTGAAGCGCCTGCGCAATATTTCGCGGCACCTCGCGGTAGCATTCAAACTCCATCGAGTAGTTGGCTCGACCCTGACTCATGGAACGCAGATCGGTAGAATAACCGAACATTTCGGATAAAGGCACTTTCGCCGCGACAAACTGCGCGCCTGCACGCTGACCCATACCTTCAATATGACCGCGACGGCTGGAAAGATCGCCCATGACATCTCCGAGATATTCTTCCGGCGTTACAACCTCAACCTTCATAATCGGCTCAAGCAGAGCCGGGTCGGCTTTTTTGGCAGCACCCTTGAAACCGATGGAACCGGCGATCTTGAACGCCATTTCAGATGAGTCAACATCATGGTACTTACCATCGAAAAGCGTAACCTTCACGTCCTGCATAGGATAACCCGCAACGACACCATCTTTCATGGCCTGCTGAATACCCGCGTTGACGGCAGGAATATACTCTCTGGGTATAACACCGCCCTTGATAGCATCGACAAACTCATAACCTTTACCCTCTTCAAGAGGCTCTACCTTGAGGTTGACCAGACCGAACTGACCTTTACCGCCGGACTGACGAACGAATTTACCTTCGAACTCGACAGCCTTTCTGACAGTCTCCCTGTAGGCGACCTGCGGCTGACCGACATTTGCCTCAACCTTGAACTCTCTTTTGAGACGGTCCACCAGAATTTCGAGATGAAGCTCGCCCATACCCGCGATCAGCGTCTGCCCCGTCTCATCGTCGGTTTTCACCTTGAATGTAGGATCCTCTTCAGCAAGCTTCGCAAGCGACATACCAAGCCTGTCTGAATCCGCTTTCGTCTTCGGCTCAATGGCAATCTGGATAACCGGCTCAGGGAATACCATCTTTTCAAGCACAACCGGATAATTTTCATCACAGAGCGTATCGCCGGTCCTCACCTCTTTCAGGCCAACCGCCGCAGCGATATCACCCGCATACACCGAATCGATATCCTCTCGCTTATTGGAATGCATCTGCAGAACACGCCCGATACGCTCTTTCTTGCCGGTCATTGTATTGAGCACATAGCTTCCGGCATTGAGAACGCCGGAATAAACCCTGAAGAAGGTCAGCTTTCCCACAAAAGGATCAGTAGCGATCTTGAAAGCAAGACCCGCAAACGGCTCTTCATCTTTCGGCTCGCGCGTTACCGATTCCTCTGTTTTAGGATGGTGGCCTTCGACTGAACCGACATCTACAGGAGAAGCAAGATAATCTACAACAGCATCGAGCATAAACTGCACACCCTTATTCTTGAAGGATGATCCGCAAAGCACCGGAATAATATCAACATTGAGGGTCGCCTGACGGAGTACCTTCCGAACCTCCTCCTCAGTGATATCCTCGCCGTTCAGATACTTTTCAAGAAGTGTTTCATCGACTTCGGAAACCGCTTCAAGCATATTTATTCTCCACGTCCTGGCTTCATTCTGCAGATCGTGAGGAATGTCCACTTCATTATATGTACTGCCGTCATCCTTGTTATAGATAACGCCTTTCATTCTGATAAGATCAACAAAACCGGCAAACATTTCACCTTCGCCTATCGGGATCTGCAACGGCACAGGATTGGCTCCCAACCTCTCCCTGATAGCTTTGACGGCCTCAAAAAAGTTTGCGCCCGTACGATCCATCTTATTAACATAAGCGATCCTCGGAACGCCATACTTATTGGCCTGACGCCAAACCGTCTCCGACTGAGGCTCAACCCCGCCGACAGCACAGAAAAGCGCCACTGCACCATCCAGAACCCTCAAAGAACGCTCCACCTCTACCGTAAAGTCAACGTGACCTGGCGTGTCGATAATATTAATCCTGTGTTTGACTCCGACATAATTCCCATATCTGGGAGCCCAGAAGCATGTCGTGGCAGCCGAGGTAATAGTAATACCCCTCTCTTTTTCCTGCTCCATCCAGTCCATGGTCGCACCACCCTCATGCACCTCACCCATGCGATGCAAACGTCCCGTATAATACAAAATCCTTTCAGTCGTCGTGGTTTTACCGGCATCGATGTGCGCCATGATACCAATATTCCGGACCTTATCTAATGCAACCTGCCTTGCCATAACACAAATTTTCTTTTATCAACTTAATAAACCAGCAATTCATCAGAACCGGAAGTGAGCAAACGCCTTGTTCGCATCAGCCATCCTGTGTACCTCGTCACGCTTCTTTACCGACGCGCCCTGCTCGTTAGCCGCATCCATTAATTCGGCAGCAAACTTCTCAGCCATCGACCTTCCGCCCCGCTTGCCCGCATACTGCTTCAACCAGCGAAACGCCAAAGCCCCCCTCCTCGAAGGCTTCACCTCCATAGGAATCTGATACGTAGCGCCGCCAACCCTTTTACTACGAACCTCCACAACCGGCGCAATATTGGACATAGCCTTACGATACACCTCAAGCGGATCCTCGCCAGTCATCTTCTCGGCAATAATATCAAAGGCACCATACACGATTTTCGTCGCAACGTCCTTTTTGCCGTCAAGCATCACCGCATTAATGAAACGGGCAACACTCTCATCGCCGTAACGGAAATCAACACCAATGCTCTTGTAGCTCCCTTTTTTCGACATATTCTCTTACGGATTAAAAATTCAGTTTATCTTTTGCCCTTTGCCGGAGCGGGAGCACCAGCCTTCGGCTGCTTCGCACCGTACTTTGAACGACTCTGCTTGCGATCGGCCACGCCGGACGTATCCAGCGAACCCCTCACGATATGATAGCGCACGCCGGGAAGATCCTTTACCCTGCCGCCACGGATAAGCACAATCGAGTGCTCCTGCAGATTATGACCTTCACCGGGAATGTAAGCTGTTACCTCTATTTTATTGGAAAGCCTGACACGCGCAACCTTACGCAGCGCCGAGTTAGGCTTTTTCGGAGTTGTCGTATACACGCGCGTACAAACACCACGCTTCTGAGGACATTTTTCCAGCGCTGGTGACGCTGTCTTAGACACCTTTACACTTCTTCCGCTCCTGATAAGCTGCTGGATCGTCGGCATACTGAAAATCTTTTTCTTTTAAACGACTGATATTACACGATGTAAATCATAAAAATCTGTAAGGACAACCAATGTAATTCAATAGAAACAAAAATCAAAATCAGGAAAGGCATTTTTCTGCATTTCCTGATAAAATAAATAGGCAAACAGGGCTCTACGTTACTGAACTGCGTTAGCAATGAATTCATACCGGAAGCATGTAGGCAAGCAGTTTCGAAAGATCCTCGATGGCTGAGTCTGCTGCATACCGTCCGGATTCGCGAAAATCCCCGACCGCATCAGGAGCCTTCCTGCATTCGGCTGCCGCTTGAAATGCCCCGATAATCGACGAAATATCGCTGAGAGGCGCGTAAAACCCGCCAGCTTCATATGCAAGTTGCGAAGCAGGTCCGTCAGGACCGATCACCAGCAGCGTCTTTTTCTGGCAGTAGGCATCGAATAACCTTTCCGGCAAGCTGAACTTTGCCGATTCGTCCAGATGACTGCCTGCATGACAGAAAACATCGCAACGGAGCAGCGCCTCCATCTCTTCCCACTCTCTCAGACGATTGCTGCCGGAAACGGGAGCATCAGGAAGGTGCTTCCGTATTTGTTTCAGCAGTTCCTGGTATTCGCCGCCGACAATCCTGACAGAAACTCCGCCTCTGAACAGGCCGACCTGCTGCATGAAACCACTGATTGCCTCTGCGAACAATTTCATTTCCTTGCCCTGCAACTGTTCAGGAAACACAAGAAATTCAGATCCGGCTTCGGATTTATGCATCGAAAGGGGCTTTGTCTGCGGCTGCATCAGACAAAAGTCCGAAACAATCGAAATGTCGTCGTGCTTCACCTTTCCGAAATATTTTTTCAGAAAATGCTCTTTGAGCGGTCTGGTAGGCGTCATGATGGAATGGCCGGAGGTAAGTACCCGCTCCTCTATCCTGGCCAGATCATGGCGGCTTCCGCCAGGCAGCGCAATACCGTCAACGGGAGCGACAAGATCAAACAGCACAGGAACGCCATGTTTCGCAGAAAGTTCGAGTGCAAGAAGCGGCGGTGCTGCCGGAGGACCCTGCGCATAAATAGCATCGACGGCATCATGCCTGCTGATAATACCCTCCGCAACCGCTGCAGCCTGTTTTTCCCAGCCGGACAGAAAGTTAACTCCCGGCAGCAGACCTGAAATCATCCGTAAGGGCGAACCCGTCAATGCGGCAGCAGTCATCCCCTGTAGCATTTGCGAGACGCGTTCAGGCCCGAACGCTGCCGCATTGACGGGTTCGCCTGTCCGGTATACGCCGGAAAACCCGGGGCTCTCCTGCGATACCCGGCTTTTATCTTCGTCGCCCCACGCCACATCGGCAGGAGCAACCACAAAAGGAACCCACTTCAAGTCCGGCAGCTTCGCGACAAACCTGGAAGCCCTTACAGAGCCCAACGTAATCATTGGGGGGTAGTTAACCGACAGTAACAGAATTTTTTTCATCTTCGAAAAGGAACAGAATCTTATATAACCCATCTACATACATATAAAAAACAGCTCTCCAGCCATTTTAAACGACTGATACTGAAAAAAAATCCCTCCGCTTGGCGCACAACGAAAAAAAACCGCTTTCAAGCGGCCTCACCCTCTCCATATATTCCGCCCGACACATCATTAAAGTTAATAACTTTTCACAAAAGGGCACAGCTCCCGCAACACAGGGTGCTCTTTGATGCTCCGATATGCATATTGTAATCATGCAAACAGTCTCCGATTGCAGAAAATCCAGTCAGTCATGACTCGCACCCGCGCATAAGCAGACACTGCTCAGTCACTCCTGCTCATAGCTCCTGTTTCTCGGTAAGGTAGCGCCAGTACTTCATGGGCATATTCGATTTCTGCAGCCGGAAATTTTTCCGATCGGGAATAGCGATGGTACGAAAGAATGTCTGCCAGAGAGCCTGTATCCGCAGTTCATCTTCCGAAAGTGCAGGAGCAGTAAACTGCTCGATAGTGCCAAGCCGCAAAGTACCGCTGTGCCATCGGGCGGCAGTGCGGCGCCGAACATCGTAGATGAACCAGTCCTCCGCCCTGAGCCTGCTGCTGAAATACCCTGCAAGCGGCTGCAGAATATTGTGGTCGGGCTCCATTTTTGCAAGGTAAGCCCCGTCACGCAGCTTTTCGAAGCGAAGGATGCCCTTGAACCGGTGCAGTTCGCGCTGCGCTTTTCGTGCAACGGTAATGATATCTCTGACTGCGGCATCGGCAAGATTGCCGTTCACCTTGTTGCCGTGACGAAGCGCCAGAATAAGATAGCGAAGCAGCGAGGTTTCCATACCCTCCTTTTCAGCCAGAATAAAAAAATAGAACGTATGCGCTGCATCAGGAGCTTCCTGTCGGAGCCTGCTGAAAAACATTTCGGCAGCAGCCGCATCGGTCTCGATAAACACGCCATCCTCAAACAGCGTATTCTGCCGTTCGTCGAGAGTGGCTTGTTCCGGCTCGCTCGATTCGGCAAGCATCCGGGCGGCCACTGAAAGCAGACCTTCAACAGTTCCATCATATAAATAACGGCTCATAATATCAGGAAAAAAGGCCTGACAGGATAAGCTGCTTCGGCGGTTTTTTAACAGCTGTATCGCCGCCGTCGCCAAGAAGAAAACGGCTTTTAAGCAAAGCCTGCTGACGGTCGATCTTTTCAAATGTCCTGCCTGAACAGGTGATAAAATATTTCGCCCGCTTCATGACCACCCCGATCTTTTTCAGACTCTCGGGCGTAATGATGGAAAAGCGACGTGCAGCGACAATGCGGCGAGCTGAAGTGAGACCTATGCCCGGAACACGAAGAAGAGCCGCATAATCGGCACGATTGATTTCGACTGGAAAAAATTCCGGATGACGAAGGGCCCATGCGGTTTTAGGATCGAACGACTCTTCAAGGTTGGGCACATCATCCGAAAGAATCTCTTCTGCAGAAAAACCGTAAAAACGCATCAGCCAGTCAGCCTGATAGAGGCGATGCTCCCGGAGAAGCGGCGGAGAGGCGAGAACCGGCAACCGGTTATCCTCATTGACAGGAACAAAAGCCGAATAATAAACGCGTTTGAGATTCATCTTCCGATAAAGCCCCTGCGATAGCTTGAGAATCTGGAAATCGCTTTCGGGACTGGCACCAACAATCATCTGCGTACTCTGGCCCGCCGGTGCGAACCTCGGTGCACGACGACTCACTTTCCGTTCGACGATACTGTTGCGTATCTCCTTGCCGATAAGCGACATAGGTTCAAGAATGGCCTGCTTTCCTTTCTGAGGAGCGAGCCGTTTGAGCGATTCCGATGAAGGCAATTCGATGTTCACGCTGATGCGGTCGGCAAAAAGCCCTGCTCTACTGACCAGTTCGCTGCTGCTTCCCGGTATGATTTTCAGATGAATATACCCTCCGAATCGCTCTTCGTTCCGAAGCAGTTGAGCCACACTGACCATCCGCTCCATGGTCTGGTCGGGACTCTGCATGACCGCCGAGCTGAGAAAAAGTCCTTCAATATAGTTCCGCCGATAGAACTCCATAGTCAGATCAACCACTTCACGGGCACTGAAAGAGGCTCGCGGAACGGGGTTAGTGACGCGGTTTACGCAGTATGCACAATCGTAGATGCAGTCATTGGAAAGCAGGATTTTCAGAAGCGAAATGCAGCGACCGTCATCCGACCATGAGTGACAGATACCGCTCCGGGATGTATTGCCTGTACCGTACGCAGAACCATCTCGTCTGCTGCCACTCGACGCACAAGACGCATCGTACCTTGCTGCGCCGGAAAGTATCTGTAATTTATCGAACGTTTCCATAAGGAAAAATATAGCGAAGAATCCGCCATTTCCCCTTTCAAACCAAAAAGCACAAACATCAACTCTCCACACACTACGCATTACCCCTCTTCACCCTTCTGACCAGCTCAACAGCGCGCCTGGCGCCTGTGACTACCCCGGGAAGCGATTGACCGGGAAAAACAGAATCGCCGACAAGAAACATGTTATCAAAACCTGTAGAGGGATCCCTGACATCAAAAAGCGATGTCTGAGGATAGCCGCCGACAAAACCGCGATGTCTTCCCGTAAAGCGTTGCCAGGTGACTGGCGTTGCGGATTCAATGAAACGTATTGCTTCACGAACACCGGGAAGTTGCGTGGCCATGAGATCGAGCACCCTCTCGGCATAGGCTTTCTTACGCTGCGTATACTCATCTCCGCTTTGCTCAAGCGCAGCGAACCATGGTTGCGGACGGGTATGGGTAGAAACCGTTACCGCAAGAAGGCCTTCCGGAGCCCGATCGGTTTCATGGGGCGATGAACACGAAACGAATATGCTGTTACCTTCACCAAGGTTTCCGGAAGACCCGGTTATCTGCAAATGCCCCGCGCCGGTTGACGAGACTGCCCCGGCATCCATGCCAAGATAGAGCATAAAGGCGCTCCACTCAGGCAGTGGCCCTTTAGATCTCAAAATCGTCGCTGCATCGAAGCTGTCAACAAGAAGCGAAAGAGATGCCGGCGTAAGATCTGCAAGCACCATATCAGCTGCATAAGCGTTACCATCAGCAGTTTCCACACCGATAATCTGCCTGCGAATGGAATCGATGCGTACAACCTGCTTCCGATAAAGCACCGCACCGCCGTTTCGTTCGATGTTTGCTGCAAGCAGTTCCGCAATACTTCCTATACCTCCATGCACCCGCCAGGCACCGGATGATGGAAGGTCGAGTGCAATTGCGGCATTAACCGCACTCGCATGCCGGGAAGTAGTCTGTACCGATATGAGCAGTTGTGCGTCGATGAAGCGCACAAATTCCTGATCGGCGTCGAGACGGTGTGCTGCAAGCCAGTCGTATGCGGTTTTTGTTGCGAACCGCAAGAGTCGGGCTGTGCCCGGCAGACCTGATACACCCTTACGGAGCAGTTTACCGAGATCGCCGAGCGAGGCTGGTGGCCATGACAGACCTCCTGAAGCGAGCTTCCAGAGAAGCCGGGAGAGTTCTTCCTGCTCATTCCAGAAGTCTCGGGAATGCGGAAAACGTTTGAGCAAATCTGCTTTTGAACGAACAAGATCGAGACAAAGGGCATCATGCCGGTATTGCCATGCCACCGGCAGAGCTTCAACAGGCCAGACAATTCCAAGCTCCCGTCCAAGTTCCTGCATCGGCCCTCCTGCATGAAAACCGCATCCTACCGTAGCTCCGGCCTCGAACCGGTATCCTTTTCTTGAAAAAGTCGCAGCACAGCCGCCTGCATGCAACTGAGCTTCGAGCACCGTTACCGAAGCGCCTTCAGAGGCAAGTAACGCACCAGCAGCTAGTCCGCCGATACCTGCGCCGATAACGACGATATTGGTTTCTGAAATTCCCATAAACTGGCCGACCGTTCTCTATTGATCTTATCTCAGCAGAGATAAACCGGGAAAACCGACATGTAGTTCACAGACGGAAAAGAGGCCGAAAAATACGGACTCCGTGAGACAAGTAAGGAGGGATAAAGAAAGAAGAGTCGGCGTAGCGGGATTTGAACCCACGACCCCTTCCACCCCAAGGAAGTGCGCTACCAGGCTGCGCTATACGCCGATAATCAGGCCAGAGGGAGACAAAGATAAAAAAAAACAACTACTAATGAGAATCTTTCCTCAAATAATTTCAGAATCGAACATCAGGCAGACCTGCAGGGTCCCACACTTCACTACCCCATTGACAGGACCATAAAGATATCGCGCACCTGGATTGCTGCGTCGTTATCGCCCCGACTTTTCGGAACTCCGGTTTCTCCGGATCCGCCACAACCTTGCTCATTTACCGCTTATCACACGTTATAGATTTCCCCCCTCTGTGATAAGCAATAATTGGCCAGGTAAACAGACATTGTGTAAATCGTACCGCTGTCTGACCGTTTCACGAGCTGCCAAACGAAGGCTGTCATAATCCCGTATATGCTTTATAACCTCTGAAACAGTCTCAGCAAGCTGACGATAATCGAAAAAATCAACCAGCAGTCCATTCTCCCCATGCCTGATAACCTCCCGTACCGGCGCGGTACCTGAAGCGATAACAAGACACCCCGCTGCCATAGCTTCAAGCATTGACCATGACAGCACAAATGGATATGTCAGATAAACATGAACCGTGGAGATCTGCAGTACCTTTATATACTCGTTGTAAGGCACCCGTCCGATAACATGCACTTTCGACCAATCAACCTGATCTTTTATCTCCTTTGTATAGAGCTCCCTGTAGGTCATAGGGGGAGGCAATTTCCTGCCGTAACTGACATCATCGCCTCCAACGATGACAATGTGCGCTTCAGGAGATCGTGACTGCAGAAAAGGTATGGAGCGCATAAACGTATGAAACCCTCTGTAAGGCTCCAAATTTCTGGCCACATAGGTTACCACAGGGATTTTGCGGTCAAGCGCTACACCATCAACCACGAATACAGCTTCAGGGTCTGGCTGGATATGTTCTGTAGCAACGCCCTCGTGAATCACCTTGATTTTCGGCTGAAAAAGTTCCGGATAGAGTCCTTTCTGCCAATGTGTCGGCGAAAGTCCGTTATCCATTGCCGAAAGACTGTGGAGCTGTACCGTATTTTTCATCGGAACACGGAAACGATCATCAAAAACCATCTTGAATTCAGGATCGAAACCCACATCACCGCCATCTATGCGATAGAAATATTCACAATAAACAATATGACGTGATCCGGGAAATACCTCTTTAAGAAACAGTGACTCGCCCCAACCTGAATGGCTCACCACAACATCGGGTTGAAACCCATACTTTTTAAGATCAAGTGCCAGACGTACAACTTCCTGGCCTCTTCTGACCGCTGCCTCAAAATCCCTGACATAATGGTGCGTCTCGGTACTCTCACTCTTTTTCAATACATAACCTTTTACAGTAACCCGCGAATGAACAAGCGGACGCCCCTTCAGATTGATTGCCTCGCCGATACCGACAACCTGATGTCCGGAATTGCCCGCGAGAGCCTTTATTATATGCCTGAACTGTCCAGGAAAATTCTGATGAACAAACAAAAATTTCATAGGCAGATTATTTACCGGAAATTATTGTCAACACTTATTTTTAAAAGAAAGTTAACAGTGGTCAATGGCACATGCATAAAAAAAAAGAATAAAAAATCATTTATCTTTTTTTAAAAAAATAAGTTACAATATTTTTGCACTCGTATTCCTTCCGCTGACAATCAGCTTTCACCTACAAACAAACAACTCATCAACAACTTATCAACATTATGATCAACAACCTGTTGGCGCTGTGGTAACCCCCTGTAATGGCAATCACATATCCGATCGTGCATAATATCGATGCTTGATGTATTCAATAAGCGGAGGCAAGATTGAAAAAAGGATGATACCGATAATCAGCAACTTGAAGTTTTCCTGGATGAACGGAAGCTGTCCGAAATAGTAACCGCTGTAACTGAACAGTCCGACCCAGAGGATCGCACCAAGAATATTGAACAGAATGAATTTCGGATAGGACATCGCTCCGATTCCCGCAACAAAAGGCGCAAAAGTTCTGATAATGGGAATAAAACGGGCAATGATAATGGCCTTTCCTCCGTATTTTTCAAAAAATTCACGTGTTTTTTCGAGATGCCCGGGATTAAAGAGCCGCGACTTCCTGAAATCGAATACCTTTGGACCAAGCGCATGACCGATACTGTAGTTCACGGTATCGCCCAATACGGCAGCGACAAAAAAAACAAGAAACAGCAGATGGGGATCGAGCTGCGAGCCTGGTATTGAGGCAAGCGATCCCGCAGCAAAAAGCAGTGAGTCTCCAGGAAGAAAAGGGGTGACTACGAGCCCTGTCTCACAGAATACGATCAGGAAAAGAATGGCGTAGAGCCATAAACCATATTCTGAAGCGAGCACCTGAAGGTGTTTATCGATATGGATTATGAAATCGGCAACGGCGAACAGAATTCCGGTGAATGAGTTATCCATAAATTGAGGCTGTTTTCAGGGGAAAAGCAATAGAAATGCATGCATAATGTAGCGATTGAGGGGCTTATACACAATAAACGCTTGGAAATTCAGCATCCGGAACAACATCGGACCGGTTCAGCGGATGAATAAAGAAAAGTCATAATTATTATATATTGGTATTTTATATACGCAACCATCTTTGTTTGCAATGAGCTATCTGGCATCTTCGCGCTGCAGGCTTTTTTATGAAGACAGTGCGGAGCATGATCCCGCACTTCAGGAAAAACCGGCAATTCTTTTCGTGAATGGATGGGCGATATCTTCGCGCTACTGGAAGCCTTTGGTCGGTTTGCTGACGCCTGATTACCGATGCGTAACCTATGATCAGAGCGGTACCGGCAGAACGCTGATCAAGGGCCGCAAGCCCTCTTTTACCATCGAAGGGTTTGCCGGGGAAGCTGGCGAGCTGATCGAGCACCTGGGATTGAACAGGTCAAGAAACCTGCATATAGTCGGTCACTCAATGGGTGGCATGGTTGCGACTGAACTCTGTACGAACTATCCCGATGCCCTTGTTTCCGCCACCATCACTGCTTGCGGAATCTTTGAGGAAACCGCATTGACCTCCCTTGGGCTTTTCTTTCTCGGAGGTCTGATTGATGTGTCAATGAACATGCGGAACATTTTCCAGGCAGAACCTCTTCGCACTCTGTTCATCAAACGGGCTGCAGCCAAAGAGATCGGCAAGGAATACAGCGATATAATCATCGAGGATTTCACGCAGTCCGACAGGGAAGCGACAAACGCTGTCGGTAAATTCTCTATCGACCCCGAAGCGCTCCGGGCATATACAACCCATGTGATCGGGATAGCATCACCGATGCTCTGTTGCGTCGGCATGGAAGACCACACCATTCCGCCTGAAGGCACTATAACGCTCTTTAAAAAACGGAAAGCCCTGTCAACCGCACCGACCTCGCTTGCCCGGTTCATGAGCCTTGGACATCTTCCGATGCTTGAAGACACTGCCAGCTACGCTGACATTCTGAAAAAGCATTTTGATTTTGCCGAACATTTTTATAAAAAGAGTGCCGGAGAAATCCGCCCGGTAGAAGAGTATACGATACCCTGATGACTATAACCGATACCTGTTGTTTATTTGTGAAAACTCAAAGACCGCTCCTTATTGTGAAGAAACTCTTTTCCAAAAACCTGCTTTTCGCTTTCGCCGCGTTTCTGTTATTTACGCTTTCAACTGCGCCCGCATTCGCACTCAACCCGTTCAAGGGCTTGCCGAGCATTGAAGAGCTTGAAAACCCGAACCCGGAACTCGCATCGCTGGTCTATTCAGAAGACGGCGTGTTGCTGCACAAGTTCTTTCTGAAAAACCGCACGTTTATTCCGCTGAAATCCATTCCGAAATCGGCACAGCACGCGCTGATCGCCACAGAGGATGTCTCGTTTTACAGCCACTGGGGTGTAGACCTGAGACGACTTGCTCTGGCAATGGGAGAGAATATCATTAAAGGCAGAAAACGCTGGCATGGAGCAAGCACGATAACGCAGCAGCTGGCCAAAAACCTTTACCTGACCCAGGAGCGAACCATCAGCCGAAAAGCCAAGGAGTTCATTACGGCTATCGAGCTTGAAAAAACCTATACCAAGGACGAAATACTCGCCCTCTATCTCAATACCGTCTATTTCGGCTCGGGAGCATACGGCATAGAAGCTGCAGCGAGAACCTATTTCGGCAAACCGGCAAGCCAGCTGACGCTTCCTGAAAGCGCCTCGCTCATAGCGACTCTGAAGAACCCTACCGGATACAATCCTGTTAAAAATCCGTCGAGCGCAATCTCCAGAAGGAACCTTGTGCTTTCGCTGATGGAAAAAGAAAAATTCATAACACCCGCACAGGCTGCCGCTGCGAAAAAAACCAGGCTTCACCTGAATTTTACGCCGGTAAACCATCACGGCCTGGCTCCATATTTTACTGAGTATATCCGCCAGACCATCAAACCGGCGTCAATGCTTGGGGACATCAATGTCTACCGCGACGGACTTACGATTCAAACTTCGCTCGACAGCCGAATGCAGAACTATGCCGAACAGGCCGTCAAAGAGCACCTCTCATCGCTTCAGACATCGTTTGACCGTTCGTGGCGGTGGCCTGAATCACTGAAAAACAAAATCGTCAAAGAAAGTGCGCGATTCAAGGAGTTGCGCGATGAAGGCCTTTCCGAGCAAGCGGCCCTGACAAGCCTGCTGGGCGACAAGGTCTGGCTCGGAAACCTGCTCAGGGAAAAAACACGAATACAGGTTGCCTTTGTTGTGATCGACCCGTCAAACGGACATGTCAAGGCATGGGTAGGGGGGAACAATTTCTCGCCTGACGATTACCGCTACCAGTTCGACCACGTATGGCAGGCTAAACGTCAGCCCGGTTCGACATTCAAACCTTTTGTCTACACTGCAGCCATCGACAAGGGCATACCGGCAAATTTCAGGGTACTGAACCAGCCTGTAGCCCTGAAAAGCGGAAGCGGCATCTGGTCGCCGAGAAATTCCGACGGCTCCTCAGGCGGACTGACTACCCTTCGTTACGCGCTGAGCCGATCACTGAACCAGGTAACGGTACGTCTGGCCTACGAGAATCTGAAAATCCCGGAAATCATCAGCTATGCAAGAAGAATGGGCATTTCATCGCCCATACCATCAAATCTGTCGATCGTGCTTGGTACCGCTGAGGTTACGCCGCTCGAACTTGCCGGTGCTTTTGCCACCTTCGCAAACAACGGCATCTGGAACGAACCGGTATCTATCCTCAAAGTACATGACAAACATAACCGCATCATTTCCGAATATCGCCCAAACAGCCGGTTCGCTATCGACTCCACCTCCAATTTCGTGATGGTATCCATGCTGAAGGATGTCGTCAACAAAGGAACCGGAATCGCACTCAGATCCCGATACGGATTCGATTATGAATCGGCAGGAAAAACCGGTACCACCCAAAGCATGCGAGACGCGTGGTTCGCGGGATTTACCCCGGAGCTTGCTGCTGTCGTCTGGACAGGATTCGACGACGAGCGAATCAAGTTCACCTCTATGCAGTACGGTCAGGGCGCAAGAGCCGCTCTTCCGATATGGGCGCTCTTCATGAAACGAGCCTACAGCGATCCGACGCTGAAGCTGGAAAATCGCTATTTCCATATTCCGGAAAACGTTATTGCCGTACCAATTTCTGGCAATACCAATACTCCTGCCGATTTGATGGGCAGCGATGTATACATCGAATATTATACGCCGAAAGGGTTTAATTACTACAAATCCCGTCCGGCTCAAGCCGGACAGAACGACGAAAACGCGAGCGTCTCCCCATCGGAGGGCGGTCGCGCAGTGGAACCGGAAACCATGCCAGTCGAAGAACCCGCCGGTGAAAGCGTTTTCTGAGACACAATCAACATATACACTCACCATGCAATCCGTATTAGTACTCGACTTCGGTTCTCAATACACCCAGCTGATCGCCCGGCGAATCAGGGAGCTGGGCATCTATTCGGAAATCCTGCCCTACAACACAACTCCCGATACCATCAGGGAACACGCCCCGAAAGCGATCATCCTTTCGGGTGGTCCGACAAGCGTGTACGGCGAATCGGCCATTCTGCCCAACGAAGGGATCTTTTCTCTTGGACTGCCGATTCTCGGCATCTGTTACGGCCTGCAGGCCATCGCCAAGCACTTCGGCGGAGAGGTGGCCTCTTCGGCCAAACAGGAGTTCGGAAGGGCAAAAATGCTGGTCAGCCGCGATGGAGAACATGAAAGCATGCTCTTCCGCAACATTCCTGACTCGGATGTCTGGATGAGCCACGGCGACAAGGTGGTCAATCTTCCCGAAGGATTCCGTATCACGGCAAGCAGTGCAAATTCAGAGATGTGCGCTCTTGAAAGCTTCGGAAGCCGTGCCGCGCTGAAGGTGTACGGCCTGCAGTTTCACCCGGAGGTACAGCATACCCTGTATGGAAAACAGCTGCTCTCTAACTTTCTTATCGATATAGCCGGCATCACGCCCGACTGGTCGCCAAAGCATTTTATCGATCACCAGATCGAGGAAATCCGTCGGACAGCCGGAGATAAAACCGTTATCTGCGGCATCAGCGGAGGCGTCGACTCCTCCGTCGCTGCCGTCCTGGTCAGCAGGGCCATCGGAAAAAACCTGCACTGCGTGTTTGTCGACAATGGCCTTTTGCGCAAAAACGAAGCCGACAAAGTTATGCAGTTTCTCAAGCATCTCGGCCTGCGTCTAACGCTGGCAGACGCTTCAGAACTCTTCCTGAAACGCCTGAAAAACGTGGCATCTCCGGAAAAGAAGCGCAAAATCATCGGCAGAACCTTTATCAGGGTATTCGAAGAGCAGCTTGATAACGAAAAATTTCTGGTGCAGGGAACTCTCTACCCTGATGTCATTGAAAGCGTCAGCGTGAAAGGACCGTCGGAAACCATCAAATCGCACCACAACGTGGGTGGACTGCCAAAACGCATGAAGCTGAAGCTGATCGAACCGCTCCGTGAGCTCTTCAAGGACGAAGTCCGTGCCGTCGGTCGAGAGCTCGGCATCGCTGAGGACATTCTCATGCGCCACCCCTTCCCCGGTCCCGGTCTTGCCGTAAGGGTGCTCGGCTCGGTATCGAAGGAACGGCTCGATATTCTGCG
>JAFGMZ010000051.1 GCA_016927285.1 Chlorobiaceae bacterium | reverse complement strand
GCAGCCCGCATTACGCGCAATGCTCTCGACGAGTACAGTTACGAATCGGAAAGTGATCGTCGGCGCGTTCATTTCAAATCGTCTGAAACGTTTCTTTTTCATGGGAATGAAAATCTTTTTGTATTCGTGCTTTTCAACCTGCTGAAGAACGCGATATTTTATTTTAAAACCAGTCCTGCAAGCGAAATAACGATTCGGCTTCAAAAAGGGGGGGCGAATAATTACCTCTTTTTCAGGGATACGGGACCGGGAATAACGAAGGAGGCGCTCCCCCATATATTCGATAGTTTTTTTACCAGCGGTAAAAGCGGAGGAACCGGTCTTGGCCTGGCTTACTGTAAAAGGGTTATGAAAGCTTTTAACGGCGATATCAGGTGTGAATCCGTGGCAGGCGAATATACCGAGTTCTGTCTTTCGTTTCCTGTTATTGCAGAAGATGAGCTCAATATTCATAAGTCCCGCGTTATTGCCATGGGGCGCAGGGATTTCGGTGGTAAACGGCTACTGATTGTTGACGACGAACCGCTTTACAGGATTACCCTGAAGAACTATTTTAGTCCGCTTGAGGTGTTCATAGACGAAGCCTCTGATGGAACCGAGGCGATCGAACTGCTGAGCAGCAATAATTACGATCTTGTTGTCATGGACCTTAACATGCCTTCAATGAGCGGCTATGAAACGGTAGAAAGAATGCGCAGGGGAGAAGCCGGACCTCAGGCCGTCGTTACGCCGGTGGTGGCTCATAGTTCCGAGTCCCCGGCGATATCGCGGAGCATGTCCGAAAATGCAGGAATGCAGGCATTTCTTGCGAAGCCATGCACTCAGATAGAACTTATCAATACCGTGCGGGCCGCACGCCATACCATGCACGCCGGTAATTCGGCAAAAGGAACGCTTGTCGGGCGCAAACTGCTGCTTGTCGATGATTCTGCACTGAATCGCGATATGCTTGCTATGACCTTCAGGGATGCCGGACTGGAGGTTACGTTATCGGACAACGGAAAAGAAAGTCTGGAAATACTCAATGCCGAGAGGTTCGATCTGCTTATAACAGATATTCACATGCCAGGAATGAGTGGCCTTGAGCTTACCCGAAAGATACGGTCAAGCAGCGATCAGCGATTGAGCAGGTTGCCGGTTATCGGGCTCAGCGGAGCGGTAGAAGAGGAAGAGAGTGCGAGAAATGCGGGAATGGATGAATTTCGGGTCAAGACAGACAGTCCGAATCTGTTGTTTTCATCCATGGTACGATTGCTTATGTCTTCATCGGAAAATAATGTCAGGGATGTAAAGGACGATCAGCTGGCAGCAACGGAATCTGCGATGGCCTCTTATGGACTTTCTCCTTTTGAAAACGCGGAAATTATCCGGATTTTTCTCGAAGAGTTCAATGATACCCCATCCTCCATGCGGCAGGCAATTGATAAAAACGACTACGAGGGCCTTCGGCAACTGGCCCACAAGCTTAAAGGCAGTGCGGCAATTTTAGGCGCAGAATCTTTGAGGCAGGCCGCAGAAGTCGTCGAAATCAATTGCAGATACGGACGCACTGAGAATCTTGATTCGCAAGTGTCACAGGTTATTTCGGCTCTCAGGGAGTTTTCTGAGAAAGTCTCCTGAATCGATACATTTCAGACATACTCGTTAATTTATGCCATCTGCAGTTTCTTTTCCGTTCCCTGCCGTGGTCACCACAGAGGTATGCCTTGATCCGTAAATCGTAATACCATCAATATTGCAATGTTCATGTCGATATTGGTACGCTAAAACCTGTTTTTATATGAAAAAACTGCCCACCCCCCATGAGCAGTCATGGCCAGTAAAAAAAGAAACCTCCGACTATGTCCGACAACAGCAGGAAGAAGCTGCGAGTAAGGTCGACGAGGATTTCTACAGAATTATAGTTGAAACAATCCGGGAACCCGTCTTTGTCCATAGAGTTTTCGAGAACGGCGAAACGGGCATGTTTGAACGGGTTAATACCGCTGCATGCCTCATGACAGGCTACGCCGAGACGGAATTATTGCGGATGCGTCCGGTTGATCTGTACGAAAAAGAGGATTTGAAACATTATAGTATGGCGGAGTATCCTGATTATGAGGGCCGCCATAACGAATGTTTGTTTGAATCGATAATAAGGCACAAAAGCGGGAAGCGTATTGTTACGGAAACCAGCGTCAATAAAGTCATTTTCGGCTCTACCCCATATTTTATTTCCACTGTACATGAAATCACCCTTCGCAAGGAGGCGTATCGGGACCTGGCGGAAAGCAACAGCAGACTGCAACTTATCATGGATGCAGCTCATGCGGGTATCTGGGAATGGAATATACAAACCAACGCCAATATCTGGACGGACGAATTATGGCGTTTGTACGGACTTGAACCGCATTCCGGCGAAGCATCTTATGATCTCTGGCTTCAGTCCATTGCCCTTGAAGACCGTGAAAAGACCGAACAAATCATCATCCAGTCCTCGAAAAAGGGTATGGAATTTACTGCAGAATGGCGTGTCCATACTGAAGATGGCTCGGAACGGTGGCTCATGTCCAAGGGAACGCCATTTCGAGATAGAAACGGTAAGGTAAACAGGTACGTAGGCATTGTTCTTGACGTAACGCGACTCAAACTGGCTCAGAAGGCGGAAATTACAGAGCAGTCCTTTCGCAAAGCTATTATTGAAAGTATTCCGGGAACGTTCTATATGCTTGATTCCGAAGGACGATATGCCGGTTGGAACGCCTATCAACGAGATGAAATCATCGGTCAACCAGAACACGAGATGTTCAAGACCAATGCGATAGAAAGCATTCACCCTGAAGATCGTTCTTTGACGCAGGAGAAGATCACAAACGTATTACAAAACGGAACTGTTGAAATTACCGAAGGAAGAGTGCTTCTTCGCGGCGGACCGGCATTTCGCTGGTTTCTGATGACCGGTCGTCGTTTCGTTTTCGACGGCCATCCTTATCTCATCGGAACAGGTATCGATATCACCGACCGTAAGCGGATCGAAGATGTGCAGACATTTCTTGCCCGAACAAGCTCTTCAGTGACGTCCCGGCCTTTCTTTAAGGTATTGTCCAGATATCTTGCTGCATGCTTCGATATGAACTTTGTCTGTATCGGCCAGCTGGATAATGACGGGGCAGGTACGACGACGCTTTCGGCATGGTGCGATGACCACTATGATGATGCCATTGCCTGTATTCTGAAAGATACCCCTTCCGAACAGATACAGGGAAAAGAGATCTGTATACATCAGTCAGGGGTACGCGAGTTGTTTCCGCAGGATCCGTTGCTTCGGATGCTTCAGGCAGAAAGTTATATAGCGACAACGCTTGTTGATCATCAAGGGAGCCCGATCGGTATCATCAAGGTCATCGGACGACGTCCGCTTGAAAACCCCAGTATGGCTGAAACGATCATGAAACTGGTTGCTATGCGTTCTTCCGGTGAACTGGAACGCCTGAAAACAGAAAAATCCTTACTGAAAAGTGAAAAAAAATATCGCGAACTATTCGAAAGCGTCCCTATAGGGTTGTATCAAAGCGATATGGAGGGGAATATCATCACCGCCAACCAAAGCTGCATTGATATGAGTCATTGCGGCAATGAGGATCGTGACGCCTGGTTTTCCCAGGATACCCGGGCAAGCTATGTTGACGCGAAAGATTCAGAACGGTTCAGGAGTCTGCTCAGTGAACATGGCTATGTCAGCGGCTTCGAAGCCAGATTCAGGCGCTACGACGGATCAATAGCCTGGCTCAGCAATACAGCTAAAATTGTCCATAACGAAAGCAGGAAAGATGATTTCATCAGCGGTTCCTTTATCGATATTACCGATAGAAAGCAGGCCGAGGAGGAGAAAGCCAAACTCGAAGCCCAGCTTCAGCAATCACAGAAAATGGAGCTTGTCGGACGCCTTGCAGGAGGAATAGCCCACGACTTCAACAACATGCTTGGAGTCATTCTCGGCAATGCGGAACTTGCCCTTATCGCTGAACCACGTGATAAAACGCTGAAAAACAATCTTGAGGAAATCGTCAATGCGGCCAATCGTTCCGCAAATCTGACCAGACAACTGCTTGCTTTTGCCCGAAAACAAGCAGTGAATCCCAAAGTCATAGATCTTAATCTGCTGATCGAAGGCATGCTCAGCATGCTCAGAAGAGTGCTCGGTGAAGATAAAAACCTGATCTGGCATCCGGACAGATCGCAGCCAAGGGTCAACATCGATCCATCACAGATTGACCAGATTCTTGTAAACCTTTGCGTCAATGCTCGCGACGCCATAACCGATATCGGTACAGTTACCATAAGTACGGCTATCGTGTGCAGTATCAGCATTGATTGTGCTGATAGTGCCGAGAAAATGCATGAAGAGTATGTCATGCTTACAGTAACCGATACCGGCCACGGAATCGAACAAGAACATCACGCACATATTTTCGAACCCTTTTTTACTACAAAGGAGATTGGAAAAGGTACAGGATTGGGGCTTGCAACGGTTTACGGTATTGTAAAACAGAATGAGGGGTTTATCACCTTTCAGAGCGAGCCGGAAAAAGGATGCTCTTTCAGAATTTATCTACCCCGATATCATACAATCGATTCGCATTCTGAAGACGAAAAAACCGATTCCAAAATAATGATCGGAAAAGAAACTGTACTGATTGTCGAGGATGAACCGGAAATACTCAAGCTGTGCAGTATGGCGCTCGAAAAAATAGGCTATTCGGTTCTCACTGCCGCCAAGCCCGACGAAGCCATCCGGATTGCTGGTGATCGAACCATTATGATTCACTTGCTTCTGACCGATGTGATCATGCCGGAAATGAATGGTCGCGATCTTGCTGATAAACTCCGATCAATCATTCCGGACCTCAAAGTCCTGTATATGTCCGGATATACAGCGGATAATATTGCCTGTCACGGGGTGCTGGAAACCGGGGTGAATTTTATACAGAAGCCTTTCACGATAAAAGCGTTATCGAAAAAAGTGTGCGATGTTCTTGCCTTGTGAAGAGCGGTTTTTCACTATAGTTGCAAAGTGCCAGGCAAGCACTGTCCGGAATGAGATTCGGAGGCGTTTTTTTCCGTTCGACTTGAAG
>JAFGMZ010000050.1 GCA_016927285.1 Chlorobiaceae bacterium | reverse complement strand
GGAAAACATTGTCGGAACCAGGTTGTCCGCGTCGGAGCGCGGGCTTATGGTCTGCAGTGCCATTTTGAACTGACAGCCGTCATGCTGGAGGAGTGGGCGAGGTTCGATCCTGATTTACACACAACAGGCATCGATACCCTCATGAAACAATTCTCGTCTGTCAGGGAGGAGTATACCCAAACTGGCCTCTCCCTGATGACCAATTTTCTGAAGATTGCCGAAATCGCCTGATTCGGGGGGATTGAAAAATCCCCCCGTAGCGTAGTTCATTTCGATTATCCCAAGACGAGATCAATGGTACGACGCTGCATATCAACCGAGTGGACCTTCACCTTTACCCTCTGGCCGATTTGCAGCCGTTTCTTGCGGCGTTTTCCGATAAGGGAGTAGGTCGTTTCATCATATTCGTAATAATCGTCGGTAAGGTTGCGCATATGGACGAGCCCCTCGATTGCGAAATCAACCATTCTTACATAGATGCCGTATTCGGTAGCCCCTGAAATCACTCCCTGATAAACCTTGCCGAGATGATCAGCCATGTATTCGACCTGCTTGAGCTTTATGGACTCCCGTTCGGCTTCAACCGCGCTTTTTTCCCTCTCGTTGGTGATCCTGCTGACAACGCGGATCTTCTCTTCGAGCTCGGCCAGTCGTTTAGGACTGATTTTCTTCTTTTTGCGACGAAGGTGCTCATATTCAAAGAGCAGTCGGTGCACCACAAGGTCGGGATATCGGCGTATCGGCGAGGTGAAGTGGGTATAGTGCGTAAATCCCAGTCCGTAATGCCCTGTATTCTCGTCGGTATAGATGGCTTTCGACATGCAGCGCAGCACCAGTTCATTGACGAGAAACTCTACGTTGGTACCGTGCACCTGCTGCATGAGCTGGCGCAACGCCTTGGCTGTGACCACCGGACCGGTTTTTTCACGATTGAGCTTCAGCGTGTAGCCGATCTTTCTGACGAAGTTGGCAAGAATAACAACCCTCTCCTGCTGAGGTGAATCGTGAACCCGGTAGATTACCGGCTGAGCACTCTTCTTTCGCTCACGGAAAGTTTTTGTGAGATATTCGGCGACCTTCCGGTTTGCGAGCAGCATGAACTCCTCGATGAGTCGGTGGCTGGAGAGGCGCTCTTTCTTGATAACCTCGATCGGTTCGCCTTTGCTGCCGAGTCTGAAGCGGACCTCTTCTGTTTCGAAATCGAGACCTCCATGCCTGAATCGTTCTTCGCGAAGCTGGATACTGATCTTTTCAAGCAACTGCAGTTCCGTGACATAATCACCTTCGCCTTTCTGGAGAATCTCCTGAACATCTTCGTAGGTAAAACGCCGTTTCGAATGGATGACGGTTTTATGAAACTCGTGTTCCCTGATCTCTCCTGTCCCGGTCATGGTGAAAAATACACTGAAAGCCATTCGGTCAACGCCGGGATTGAGGCTGCAGATCTGCTCGGACAGTCTTGACGGCAGCATAGGAATGACTCGGTCGACCAGATAGACAGAGGTCGCCCGCTTCATCGCTTCTCGGTCGAGCGGCGAATTTTCGGGCACATAGTGCGATACGTCGGCGATATGCACTCCGATGCGGTAAAGTCCGTCGTCGAGGGTTTCGAGCGAAAGGGCGTCGTCGAAATCTTTTGCGTCGATCGGATCGATGGTAAAGACGTCCTTATCGCGAATATCGAGCCGCCCCTCAAGATCGGCGTCGGAAATGCCCTCCTGTATGGTTTCGGCAAAACGGACGATCTCTGCTTCGAATGTTTCGTCGATGCCGTGATTTCTTGCGATGGCGCTGACTTCCACCTGCGAGTCGCCTGCTTCACCGAGAACCTCGAGTACCCGGGCCTGAATAATGCCGGGTTTACGAAAATCGAGATCGCCGACAAGCACTTTCTGACCATCTTTTGCGCCGGCTGCCTGCTTGATGGAAACGACGATTTCTGGCAGCAGTTTCCTGTCGTCGGCTTTCAGGGTGAACTTCCGGTTCGCCCTGACAAGCGTACCGACTATGGAACTCAGCCTGCGGCTGACGACTGTTACTATGATGCCTTCGCATCGCTGGTGAGGCGTGGATTTCGTGGCGTAGGTTTCGGGAACGGTCGTTACGACGACCTCGACCTCGTCGCCATGAATAGCTGAGTTCATGTCGGCTGCCTTGACGAAAATGCCATCGTCAAAGCCGTCTACATCGGCGAAGCCGTACCCGTTCGGGTGGGTAGAAAGCCGCCCTGTATAAGTCTGATCGACTTTGAACTGCTCTTTGCCTGGAGCGGGAAACTGCCTGGTGTGTTCGAGCACGTCCTCATAGGTCGCCGGCTCGAGGCATTGCATGCCGTAACAGCGGTTGGAATCCTTGTCGAGCGTTCCGTCTTCCTGGAGTTTGTGCAGCACATACCAGAACCCGGGAAGCTGTCGCGATTCGGTATACCCCATGATTTTAGCGAGTTCCACAGACCGGAACCGCTCTCCGTCATGATCGGCAAGAAAATTCACGATTTCGGCGGCAAGAGAGCTTTCTCCCCGCTTGAAGAGAAATTCGTTGATCAGTATGTGGTCATTGGGGCGTACCCTGTCGCCGCTATGGGCCTGGGTCGTCCTGCTGCTCTTTCTTCCCGGTGGTCCGGGCTTGCGGTTTTGACGCTGTCTTGCCACGCTTGGTAATATTTAATGTGTATCGCGTACCGACGCATATGCTTCTGCAGAACGGGTGGCCGCCTTCCCCAGAAACCATCAGAATCCTTTCTGCGTTATCATTCAAGTCGAAACGCCAAAATCCTTCTTTCTGCATCGGTTGACCGGGAACGGTGAAACATACCGTTGCAGGAACTAATAAAACACTGTAACATAATGAAAAGAAGACACAAATTCAGCGTTTCTGCAGGGGTTTTCCTTTTCATCGCCATACTCCTGCCGTACTTTTCCACAGCTGCTGCTGAAAAAAGCCATTCGATCGGTATCCGTGCAGTCACTATCGGCAGTCAGCTCTGGATGACTGAAAATCTCGCTGTAAGCCATTACCGGAACGGGGATGAAATTCCCCAGGTGCAGGACCCGGATACGTGGAGCAGTCTTAGAACCGGCGCATGGTGCTATTACGATAACCGAAGCGAAAACGGCGTTACCTACGGCAAACTATACAACTGGTATGCCGTGAACGATCCGAGAGGGCTGGCTCCCGACGGATGGCATATTCCATCTGATGCTGAATGGCAGCAGCTTGTCGATGCGACAGGTGGAGAAAAAGCATCTGGTACGAAGCTTAAATCGACGGTACTCTGGAAGGAACCTCTCGTAGGGGCCGACAATGGAAGCGGATTCACGGCAATCCCGGGTGGTTACCGCGGAAGCAACGGATCGTTTGTCTTGATGGGCTCCAGCAGCAGTTTCTGGAGCTCTTCAGAGTACCTGGGCTATGCCGCTTGGTATAGGCAGCTGTTCAACAGTTACTCTGCCGTTTACCGGGTCGGAAGCAGCAAAACGCTCGGCCTCTCAGTTCGCTGCGTCAGAAACTGACAGCGAAACAGGAGGCGGCCGGGATTCAGCCGGGCGGCTGCATGCCTGCCGCCTCCTGCTGCCGGCATCGAGGGCAGATGACATGCAGAACGACACGTTTTCCGATAATCGAATATTTTTCGGAAAGACTTTCCGGTACGGCAATACCATCAAAACCTTCATGCCTGAAGTCAATTATGGTACCGCATCTGATGCAGTGAATATGGTGATGACTCTCCATATCGGGGTCGAACCTGCGAACTCCCGCAGTGGATTCCACTATGGCTATAAGACCGATCGCCGCGAAGGTCAGCAGGGTTCGATTAACGGTTTCAAACGAAATATTGGGGAACTCTTGCCTGATCTGCCGATAGACATAGTCAGCCGAAGGATGGTCGGTGCATCCCTTCAGAAGGCCATATATTGCCGTACGCTGCGGTGTTATTTTCAGGTTGTGCTCGCGACAAAGTCCGGCGAAACTGTCCTGCCGCCCTGCACTGTGTTTTACGTCTGCCATTGACAATCTCCTTGCTCGTTCAAACCATTGGAACTGTCCTGCCTGAACAGCGCTAAAAACAGGACTTTTTTAATCACATTATAAATATAACACTCCCGGAACCGATTCTGATGCAATCAGAAAAAAAAACCTAAAAAAGATTTGCTCTTATTTGAGAATATATCTACTTTAATCCAAGAGATAAAACAATAATTGCTTTAATAAACAATAACAGATAAGGATACCTGCAACATGTCAGAACATTTTGATGATCAGTTCTACTACAATGAAACCAGCATGCCCCTGCTCGGAGACGAGTTTCCCGAGATGAAGGTTCAGACTACTCATGGTCCGATGAATATCCCGGGCGATCTCAAGGGATCGTGGTTCGTCTTGTTCAGCCACCCTGCGGATTACACCCCGGTCTGTACGACTGAGTTCCACGCGTTTCAGGAACGAGTGGCAGATTTCGACAAACTTGGATGCAAACTGGTCGGGATGTCGGTCGATCAGGTGTTTTCGCATATCAAGTGGGTCGAGTGGATCAAGGATAACCTCGATACAGAGATCACCTTTCCTATTGTAGCGGCCAATGACCGTATTGCCATGCAGCTTGGTATGCTGCATCCGGGAAAAGGCTCAAATACCGTACGCGCCGTATTCGTGGGCGACCCGGAAGGAAAGATTCGCCTGATTCTTTACTATCCGCAGGAGATCGGCAGAAACATCGACGAAATCGTTCGTTCGGTGAAAGCCCTGCAGGTTTCCGACAGTAACAAGGTGGCAATTCCTGCAAACTGGCCGGAGAACACACTCCTGAAGGATCGCGTAATCATCCCGCCGGCTAACAACATCGAGGATGCGAAAAAACGTCCGTCGCAGTACGACTGTTACGACTGGTGGTTCTGCCACAAAGCGCTCTGACATAGAAGCGAAAGGCTCTCGTAAACCGCATGGGGCCGCTATAAACGAAAAAACCGGAGAGCGTTTTGTTCTCCGGTTTTTTGTTTCAGATTCCGTTCGATAACAACTTACCTGCCTCGTGCTTTCTTGAGCATTTTTCCAGCTGGCGCATAACCTGCCGCTGCCGAACGCTGCAGATCGGCAAGCATGGCGTCGCGGTCTCCCAACTCACCCAGCATGATACCTTTGAGAAACAAAGCTTCGGGATAGCTCTCTCGTCGGTCAATAGCTGTCGCACAGTCGGTAACTGCTCCCGGGTAATCGTTCAGCTTGACTTTTATCAGCGCCCGGTTATAGTAGAGTTCCGGATTATCCGACTGCAGGCTGATCGCCCGATCGTAATCAGCAAGCGCGCCGCTGAAGTTTCTCATCCTGATCCTTGATAAAGCCCTGTCTACGATAGCTTCACAATAATCCGGGCTGATCGAAATCGCCCGATCGTAATCCATAAGCGCTGCCTTGTGGTCTCCTGTTGCTGCCCGTGACAAACCGCATCGGTAGAAGGGTTCGGCATAAGCTGGCCGTAAGGATATGATCTTAAGAAAATCACGGATAGCTCCTTCATGATCGTTCAGGCTCTGACGGGAACAACCGCTGTTGTAAAACGCTTCGGGGTAGAAAGGCTTGAGGGCGATGGCAGCAGCGAAATCATCGAGCGCAGCTGTATGGTCGCCAAGTCCTGCCCTGGCCATTCCGAGGTTATTGTAGACTTCAGCCTGAACAGCATTGATCCGGAGTGCCCGGTCGAAGTCGCTGATCGCGTCACGATAGCGGCCGGCTCCCATGAGGGCAAGCCCCCGGTTATTGTATGCCGCTGTCATGGAAGGATCTATTCGGATCGCTTCGCTGTAGTCCGCCACCGCCCCTTCTGCATCACCTGATGCTGCCTTGCAAAGCCCTCTGTTGTTGTATGCTTCGGAAAGCGAGGAATCGGCTTTCAGTGCCTGGGTGTAAACTTCGGCAGCGCCGGAAAAGTCTCCTTTCCTGAATTTGACCGCAGCAGTCATCAGGTGTTCGTTTTCGCCCGATGGGGTTGCGGCAGCCATAGTCGTTTGGGATACTGTCTGCATCATGAGAAGGATAAGCAGGCAGAGCGTAAAGGTTTTCATCGGCAGCAAGGGGGTTGGTCAACATTATTCTGCTTCGAAAATGGTCAGTTCGGCTCGGTCTTTTCTTCGCCTTTGCGTATCCGGTAAAACCGTACGCAATATTCCGCGAAGGAATAGGAGAGCATAAGCACAGAGAGGTACATGAAAAATTCCTGAAAAGGGTACTGCTCAAATACGGGATGGGGCCAGACCATGGTGATGAACATCATTGAAACGAATCCGACAGCCCATTTACCGGGCCAGAGCGATGTTGTCAGCACACGGTGCCGGTAACGGATGTATGCGGCGCCTGAAAAAATAAGCACATCACGCAGAATGGCAAAAAGTACGAACCAGAGCGGAAGTTTGCCGATCCAGAGAAAGTAGAGCGCTGCGCTGGCAAGACAGAGCTTGTCGGCAAGCGGATCGAGAATTTTGCCCATCTCGGATACCTCGTTGGTCCACCGTGCTGCTTGCCCGTCGAACCAGTCGCTCAATACCGCGATAACCATGAGAATGATGGCAATAGTGAGTTCTCCTGCATGATAGTAGTAAATAAACCATGGGATCAGGAGAATTCTCAAGAGGCTGAGAAAATTCGGAAGATTAAAAATATGCCCTTCCACAAGTTGTATTGTTTTATTCTGACGTTCATGGCAGGCGAACCTGTCTTTTCTCCTTCAGCGTACGACCATATCAGGTCGTGATTCCACGAATTGCGACCAGTTTTTCCGTTTCTGACTGCCGGAACCTGATCGGGTACGGATGTCCGGCGACTGCTGGCCTCCGGTCTTGAGAAGGTCGCACATGGCAATGCCGAGCGCGTCGGTCATATCGAGAGTGGCTGTCGCAGCATCGAATCGAAGCATGGCACGAACCATGACGGCTACTTGCTCTTTACTGGCCGAACCGGTACCTGTTACTGCGGCTTTAACCTCTCGGGGAGCGTATTCGCGAAGGTCCATCTGCCGGTTCATCGCAAGCGCGATGATTGCACCCCTGACCTGGCCGAGTTTGAGGGCAGACTGAACATTTCTGTTTAAAAAAACGGTCTCGAGAGCAACGCTCGCAGGACGGTATGCTTCGATGACCAGATCGAGCTCGCGGTAGATCTCCCCTATCCTTTCGGCATAGCTTTTCTTCCGGTGCAGCCGGATAACGCCGCATGCGAGGACATGAAACCCGGCTTCGTCATTCCGGATAATACCGTATCCGGTATAGAGACTACCGGGATCCACCCCAAGAACAACCATAGGTTCCTACCCGTTTAAACTGTTCATCGCCTTTTCGCTTATTTCCATATTGCTGTAGACCGCCTGAACGTCGTCGTTATTTTCGAGCGCATCGATCAGTCGGATAACCTTTTCGGCATCGTCGGCTTCGAGCTCTATATAGTTTTCGGGTACGAGGTCGATTTTCGCGTTCTCATATGCTACAGAGGCATCATCGAGCGCCTTTTTTGCCGATTCGAGATCGCGCAGATCGGTAAGCACCGTGTAATAGGTTTCGTCGGAGGCGTCGAGGTCGTCGAGACCGGCGTCGAGCAACAGTTCCATCAACGCCTCTTCTCCAATCGCGTTTTTCGGGACGTCGATCGACCCTTTGCGCTGAAACATCCAGCTGACGCTGCCGCTTTCTCCCAGAGATCCGTTGTTTCGACTCATGATATGGCGGATATCGGCAACCGTCCGATTTCGGTTGTCGGTCGCGGTTTCAATGATAAGCGCAATACCTGCCGGTCCATAACCTTCGTAGGTAATCTCATCATAGCTTGCACCATCGAGTTCGCCCGTTCCTTTCTTGATGGCGCGCTGGATGTTTTCCATGGGCATTGAGTTCGCTCGAGCCGTGTCGATAGCCAGCCGCAGCCGGGGATTGCCTGAAGGATCACCTCCGCCCATTCTTGCGGCAATGGTGATCTCCTTGACCAATTTCGTGAACAGGTTGCCTCTTTTCTGGTCGGTTGCGGCTTTTTTCCGTTTGATGGTGGCCCATTTACTGTGTCCGGACATGATGGAAAATCACTGATTTATATTTCCGGGAATATCCCCGTTTTCGATATTTGACTGTATATTCTTTTCAGGAAATGTTTGGATACCTCCCTTTCGCCGCGCATCGCTGACTGAATGATTGCGAAAACGCGAAACAGGAGAGGGGCGGCTCTCCATAAACCCGACAGCTTTGCCGCAAGTTAACTACAAGATCAAAGAATGACAAACTGGATGATAGCCTATCAGGGCGAACCCGGTGCTTACAGCGAAATCGCAGCGCTCAGGCTTGGGGAACCGAAACCCTGCGAAACTTTCGACGAGGTATTTGCCGCGGTTGAAAATCGGGAAACGGATTATGCGGTTATCCCGATCGAAAATACGCTTGGTGGCAGCATCCACCATAATTACGACCTTCTCCTGCAACATCCGGTAGCTATCGTCGCCGAGACTCTGGTCAAGGTGGAACACTGTCTTCTTGGCATTCACGGATCGTCTGCAGATTATGCGAAAAAAGTCCTTTCGCACCCGCAGGCGCTGGCGCAGTGCCGGAATTTTTTTACCGCACATCCGAACCTGAAGGCCGAAGTGGCGTACGATACGGCAGGAAGCGCAAAAATGATCGCTGCCGATGGCGATCCGTCCAAACTCGCCATTGCCTCAAAACGCGCCGGAGAACTCTACGGGCTGGAAATCCTTCAGGAAAACCTTGCTGATGAAGAGTGGAATATTACGCGGTTCTTCTGCATCGCCCATGCCGACCATGCCGGAACATCAAATCTGAAACAGCAGCCCGACATAGCACAGCAGAAAACCTCTATCGTCTTTACTCTACCAAACGAACCGGGATCCCTTTTCAAGGCGCTTGCAACGCTGGCGCTCAGAAATATCGATCTGACCAAAATCGAGTCGCGACCGTTCAGGAAAAAAGCGTTTGACTACCTTTTTTACGTCGATTTCATTGGGCATCGCGATGATCCTACGGTTGAAAACGCTCTTCGCCATCTGCGGGAATTCGCTACCATGGTCAAGGTGCTCGGCAGTTACGGAGTGATTGCATGATGGACGATCGACAATTTGATTTCTTCGGTGGAGAGAACAACGGCGCAGACAGCGGGGCAATGCCGCCGGGAGGAAAAAAGAAACCGGAACTTTTCCTTCTTGACGGCATGGCTCTGGTCTATCGGGCGTATTTCGCATTGCAGCAGGCCGGCATGAGAACCCGCGATGGCATACCGACCGGCGCAATGCACGGTTTTGCGGCAACGCTGCTTAAAATTTATGAAACATGGCATCCCGACTACCTCGCCGTTGCGTTCGACAGCAGGGAAAAGACCTTCAGGCACAAGCTCTATGCTCCTTACAAGGCCAATCGTCCGGCTCCTCCGGAAGATCTGGTGGTTCAGATCGAAGCGATCATCAGGCTGATAGATGCATTCGGTATTCCGCTTATCAAAATGCCGGGATACGAGGCGGACGACCTGATAGGATCGGCCGCAAGAATATTCTCGGAGCGATGCCGCATCTATATCGTCTCTCCCGACAAGGATCTCGCCCAATTGGTTCATGAGGGCGTAACCATGCTCAAGCCATCAAAAAAACAGAACGATCTGGAACCCTTCGGAAGAAAAGAGATCGTCGAGCAGTTCGGCGTAGAACCTGAACGGTTCGTCGATATGCTGACCCTCTGCGGCGATACTTCAGACAATATACCCGGGGCAAAGGGCATCGGTCCGAAAACAGCGACTGCCCTGCTGTTGAAATACGGATCTCTGGATAACATCTACAAGCACATTCCGGAGCTTTCGGTAAAAATCCAGACGAGCCTCGAGGCTTTCAGACCACAACTCGAACTGATCCGCAATCTTGTGACCATTGACTCGGACATCGATCTGGCGCTCGATCTTGGAGATCTTGCATGCAGGATTCCCGACAGTACGATGCTTATCCCGTTTCTGAAGAAATACGAACTGAAAAGCATAGCCGCCCGTCTGCCGGCGACCTTTCCGGGCATTACAGCATCTTCGGATGATCAGGTTTCGGATAATGTCTCTGATAAGTCTGGCGAGGAACAGCTCCACTCTCCGCTCGATGGGGCGGCATACAGGATGATCGACACCATTGAAGAGGTCAGGGAACTCGCCGTCCGGCTTGAACAGGCCGAGGTTTTCGCTGTCGATACGGAAACGACAAGCCTTGATGTTTTCCAGGCGAAGCTTGTAGGTATATCGTTTTCCATCGAACCCAAAGAGGCTGTTTTTGTCTACTTCGGCAAAAACGGCCTCGATCTGCGAAAAACGCTCGATATCCTGAAGCCGGTTCTGGAAAATCCGGGTATCGGAAAAATCGGACAGAACCTGAAATACGACCTGCTCGTCCTGAAAAACTACGGCATAGCGCTCTCGCCCGTAAGTTTCGACACCATGCTGGCGAGCTATGTACTCGATCCTGAGGAAAAGCATAACCTGGACGACCTTGCTGCCCGCCACCTTTCGGTGAAAACCACCACGTACGACGAGCTCACCGGCGAAGGGAAAAAACGAATACCTATCCTTGACGTATCTCCGCCCCGGCTCTCGGACTATGCCTGTCAGGATGCTGACCTGGCCCTGCGACTGCAGATGGTTTTCGAACAGAAGCTGGTGGATAACGAGCAGCTGCAGCATCTATGCCGAAGCGTTGAATTTCCTCTGGTTGAGGTCCTTGCAGGAATGGAATATCAGGGTATTTCGATCGACACCGCCCATCTCGAAAAAACCGCATTATTCGTTAACAGCCAGATCAACGAGCTCAGGGAGAATATTTTCGCTTCGACCGGATCAGTTTTCAACATTGATTCCCCGAAACAACTTGCGCACATCCTTTTCGACGTACTTGGTCTTCCTGCAAAAAAAACCACAAAAACCGGTTTTTCAACCAATGTCGAAGTACTCGAAGAGCTTGCCCTGCTGCACCCCGTAGCTGTAAATCTGCTTGAATACCGCAGCCTGCAGAAACTCAAAACCACCTACATCGACGCGCTGCCTAAAATGATCAACCCGCGTACCGGACGTCTGCATACCTCGTTCAACCAGCACATCACCGCTACGGGAAGACTATCGTCGTCAAATCCTAATCTGCAGAACATTCCGGTACGAACCCTGGCAGGAAAAGAGATCCGCCGGGCCTTCATCCCCTCGAATCCGGAAAACCTGATCCTTTCGGCAGACTATTCCCAGATCGAACTCCGCATCGCAGCGGAAATTTCGGGAGACGATAAGCTTATCGAGGCTTTCCGCAACAGGGAAGATATCCACAGCGCTACGGCGAAAGCGATCTTCAACACCAACGAAATCAGCTCCGAGATGCGCCGTAAGGCTAAAGAGGTGAACTTCGGCGTTCTCTACGGCATTCAGCCCTTCGGGCTTTCAAAACGACTGAACATTCCCCGGAATGAGGCAAAGGAGATCATCGATGTCTATAAATCGAAGTATCCCGGCCTGTTTGAGGCCCTGCAGGGAATCATCGAAGAGGGACGAAAAACAGGATTCGTCGCGACCCTTCTCGGACGACGCCGATACATGCCCGATCTCAACAGCGGGAACGGTATTCGCAAGAAAGCTGCGGAACGGGCCGCCATGAACACGCCGATCCAGGGTACTGCCGCGGATATTATCAAATATGCCATGAACCTCTGCGGTCGCCGAATGCGGGAACAGGGAATGCGCTCGGTCATGCTGCTGCAGGTGCATGACGAACTGCTTTTCGAAACCACACCGGAAGAACGCACTGACCTTGAAGCGCTTGCTGTGGATGCAATGATTGATGCCGCACGCTATTGCGGCATGAAAAACGTTCCTGTCGAAGTAGACACCGGTGCGGGAAAAAACTGGATGGAGGCCCATTAACACGTGGATTTATAAAAAAAAGTTTGTATATATTATTCGATTCAGAAAAAGCTTGCCTGACCTACTGACAATCAACCCGACACTGCATGTTTACAGTAAAACTGTTTTTCAGCCTGCGGGGCTTTGGCAGGAAAAAGCAGACTCCGGCAGAGAACGTTCCGGCTGGAAAGCGTTTCTCAACCGCGGCCTCGATGCTCGTCGCCCTCCTCCTTTCGTGTTCACCGTTCATCACGCTTCATGCAGAAGAGAAGCAGACCTCTGAAACAGGTTCGGCTGAAGGATTGCTGGCAACGACCGAGCAGATGATCGAACACCTGATTCTTCAGATCGACCGCCAGAAAGACAGCCATCCCGAAATCAATCAACCGCAGGAAAATAACCGACCTTTTTTTTCATCCATTCCCAATATCAGGCCGCTTAATGGCCGCATAACCAGCGAATTCGGCATGCGCGAGCATCCGGTATACAAAAGAGTCCTGTTTCATTCCGGTATCGATTTCTCCGCTCCTGAGGGTACAAGAGTACATTCGACAGGAGACGGTATCGTCTCATTTTCTGGATATGAAAGAGGCTACGGTCAGAAAGTTACGATCGCTCACGGTTACGGATTCAAGACGATTTACGCGCATCTCTCAAAGTCGCTTGTACGGCAGGGACAGCGTGTTTCACGGGGTGAAGTCATCGCTTTATCGGGAAATACAGGCATCTCCACCGGTCCGCACCTTCATTACGAAATTCACAAGGATAACGTCAAGGTCAATCCTTCGGCATACTTTTTCGACGACAGCAACCCCGACAAGTTTATAACCATACAGAAGCCTTCGGACGGCAAAGAAGGCGGCAACTCTTAAACCGATCAATTCAAGCATTTACTTATGTACTGGAATCTCGATCTTGCCCGATATATTGCAGATGCCCCGTGGCCGGTCACGAAAGATGAGCTCATCGATTATGCCAACAGAACCGGCGCACCGCAGCAGGTCATCGAAAATCTGCACGACCTGCCTGAAAGCGATGAGGTTTACGAAAGCATCGACGAAGTCTGGCCTGATTATCCTACCGATGAGGATTTCTGCTACGGCGACGAAGAAATGTTAAGCTGAGCCAAATTGTTTCCCGTGTGTTTTCTTTAGTACCACTTGTAAGGGCAATAACCGGGATTCTGGTCGTTGCCCTTTGCTTTACCGAAGCTCCGGCATCTCCCGCCGGGGAGCCTCAGGAATCCTTGTCGGATTCTTCCGGCACAGCCACCCAGTATGTCAACGCCATCAGTTTCAGCGGAAATACATCAATTTCTGAAAATGAACTGCGGCAGATTATAGTCACGACGGAACCGACATCTTTTCTCGGCCTCGGAATATTCCGAAAATCAGGAAAACCTTTTGATCCCGAAGTTTTCCAGAGGGATCTCGGCATCATCAGAAAACTGTATACCTACAAGGGATACTTTTTTGCCGATATCCATCCCTCCATGGGGCTTCGAAGCAAGGGCGACGGGCTGGATATCCGCATAACCATAACGGAAAATGAGCCAGCTATAATCGACTCCCTCGCATACAATGGGATTGCTTCTATCGATGCGGAAATCAGGGAACGATACTTCAGCGCCGGCATTCTGAAAACCGGCGAGCATTTTTCGGTTGAAAAATTGATTGCTGAACGCGACCGCACTCTATCGTTTTTCCGTGAAGAGGGGTACACATTCTTTCATGAAGACAGTATACGAATCAGGGTTGACACCGTCGGGGCCAATGCCGGAGTGCTTTTCAGCCTGCATCTGCCTGAAAAGCTGATTTACGGACCGGTTCATGCAGTGGTGTACAATCCGGTAAAGCGTAGAGCGAATAAGCGTGAGCGATATTTCCTGAATGATTCGATATCCGGGGTCGTTGCTGGCTCCCAGAAGGTGCTCCCCGCCCTCATTACCAGTTCCATCGCGTTCCGTCCGGGACAGACCACCAGCGAGAGCCTCGAACAGAATACACTGCAGAACTTCGGGAAAACAAATATTTTTTCTTCAATAATCATCAAGCCGGACTCGGTTCGCGATGGCAGACTTTTTACCACAATACATCTGGAACCGGCGCCGAAGCACCAGATAGAGCCGAAACTGCTTGTCGATAACCGCTATGGTTCGCTTTTTTTCGGAACTTCGCTGGCTTATGAAAACAGGAACCTGTTCGGGGGCGCCGAACAGTTCAAGGCATCAACGGAGTTCGGAACACAGACCAGCTACAGTAATAACCTGCTTGAGAAGCTCGACGAAGATGACTACGATAAATTTCTTCCATATGAATTCAGCGTCAAGAGCAGCCTGATTATGCCTGTCCTGAAGCGACCTGACAATGTTTATTCGGCTTACGTCGAATACTCCCAGTCTAATCTGCCCATCCTGCTCTCAAGCATGAATGGTCTTATCAGGGGTTCTTACAGTGCAAAGCCAAGCCCCTCTTCCCGTCTGAGTTTCGATTTTTTTGAATTCGAATGGGTACAGAAAGATTCGCTCAGGGGATTCCGGAAACTTTTCAAAACCGATCTTACCGAGAATATCGGCATCGATCCCGATGATGATGCCGCCGTCGATGCGGGAATCGACAGTCTGGTTGATGCGCGCATCAACCAGACCTTCAGGCTCCGTTACAACTATACAAACCTGAACCGTACCCCTGTTCCGACCAACATCTGGAACCTTGATCTGCTGCTGGAGGAGTCGGGCAGTCTTGCCTGGCTTATCGACCAGGCAATCGATACAAAATCATATACAGGCTTCACCAGCAATGATCCTCAGATATTCGGAACCACCTATTCCCAGTATGTGAAAACTGAAGGCAGGCTGGGATTCCTGAGAAACCTCTCTCCGGGAAAACAGGTTGCCGGCAGGTTGCACCTTGGCTTCATGCTGCCGTACGGCAAGGCGGAAACAACTCCCGAGGAACGACGGTTTTTCGCCGGCGGCGCTAACAGCATGCGAGGATGGCTCTTCAATACTCTTGGGCCGGGCAGCAGCGCAAGCGAGGCTGCTGCAAATTTTGGCGCCGATATCAAGCTTGAACTCGGTCTGGAATACCGTATGAAATTCTTCTCTCTATTCGATCAGCCGTCAGGGGTGACGTTTTTTACCGATATCGGCAATATCTGGGACAGAACCGGACCCTACGGTTTCAGCCTGAATTCACTCGTGAACGATTTTGCCTGGGATTTCGGCGTCGGCTTGCGTATCGGCTCTCCGATAGGACCTTTCCGTTTCGATTTTGCCTGGAAGATCCATGACCCTGCTGAAGATGCGGCCTGGCAAATACTCAAGTGGAATCCGCTCGACTTCACCTTCAACTTTGGAATTGGAGAGGCATTTTAATATCTACGGTATCGCTCTCAGTAACTTGTCACTTTGTCTTATGCCTGGAACATCAACCTCGCTTGCCCCGTCGATTCTGTCGGCGGATTTTTCCGATCTTCGTTCATCAGTCGCTCTGGCGGAAAAAGCTGGCGCCGACTGGATGCACTGTGACGTCATGGATGGCGTTTTCGTGCCGAATATCACGTTCGGTCCGTTCATCGTTCAGGCAGTCGCCGCCTGCTCCCGACTGGTCATCGATACCCATCTGATGATTACCGATCCCGACCGGTTCATTGCGGATTTCGTCAAGGCGGGATCGCACCAGATCACCGTGCACCAGGAGGCCTGTCCGCACCTTCACCGGACCGTGCAGTACATCAAAGGCCTTGGCGCTAAAGCCGGCGTTTCTATTAATCCCGGTACGCCGTTATCAACCCTGGAATCGATTTTGCCCGATCTTGATCTCGTGCTTCTTATGTCGGTCAATCCTGGTTTCGGCGGACAGAAGTTCATCCCCTCATCGATTGATAAAATCGAAAAGCTTCACGCAATGCGCCAGGAGATGAACCCGGGCATGCTGATTGCAGTGGATGGCGGCATAACGGAAGATAATGCTGAAGATGTCGTGAAAGCCGGCGCGGATGCCCTTATTGCCGGAACGGCGTTCTTCAAGGCTCAGAACCCGATGGCGACAGCCGCGAAACTCAAGGGGTTTGCCAGGTAAGATCATGCAACTCAGGGCTCACATACAGCCCTTCGCCAATAAGTACCGCATCGAATGATGCCTGACCGATACGGACAACATCAGCGGCGCTCTTCAGACCGCTTTCCGCAACGGCGATCACGCCTTCCGGAACGTACGGTCTGAGATCGATGGATGTATCGATACTGACGCTGAAGTCTTTCAGATTGCGGTTGTTAACGCCGATTATTCCAGCACCTGCTTCGGCTGCGACATCGAGTTCCTGCCGATCGTGCACCTCGACAAGAACGGCAAGACCTGTTTCGGCGGCAAGCTGCAGATAATCGCGAAGTTGCGAAGCTTCAAGCGCCGCTGCAATCAGCAGAATGGCGTCTGCTCCGATAAGTCTCGATTCGTAGATCTGTCGTTCATCGATAATGAAATCTTTACGAAGCACCGGCAGGGAAAAGCTGCGCTTCACCGATTCGAGATACTCGATGGATCCCTGAAAAAAGCGCTGGTCGGTGAGCACGGAAAATGCCGATGCTCCAAGTTCGAGATAACGGCGAGCTATCGCAACCGGATCGAAATCACTGACGATGACCCCGCGGGAGGGGGATGCTTTCTTGATCTCGGCGATGAGCCGAAGAGTGTCTCCCGACCGTTTCAGATTGCCGGTAAAATCGCGACATGGCAAAAGGTCGTTTTTTCTCTCTTCATAGCGCTGCTGCGGACGCTGTTTTTTCAGTTCCGCAACTTCGGTGCGTTTTTCGTCGAGTATCCTCTGAAGATAGGTCATCGCTCTTACCCTGCCGAGGCAAGCTCCCGAAGTTCCGCCTCGAATTCAACGATCTGACGGATGTTATCGAGAAACCATGGGTCTATCTTCGTTGACTGGTATACCTCTTCCACCGTAGCTCCGGCCTGGAAGGCATAACGCAGATAGAACATCCTGTCGGCTTTCGGCACTTTTATTTTTTCAAGAATATCGCCCTTGGCAAACATTTTCTGCTGCTGGGTCATATCGACAACGTTCATGATATCCTTGCCGTCGGAACCAAGACCTGCCCTGCCTATTTCAAGGCCGCGGAGCGATTTCTGAAGAGCTTCGCGGAAGTTGTGTCCGAATGCCATCACCTCGCCGACCGATTTCATCTGCACGCCGAGCCTGGCATCGACGTTCTTGAATTTTTCGAAATCCCAGCGGGGCACCTTTACCACACAGTAGTCGATTGCCGGCTCGAAGCTTGCCGGTGTGGATTTGGTGATGTCGTTGAGAATTTCGTCGAGCGTATAGCCGACCGCAAGCTTTGCGGCGACCTTGGCAATCGGAAAGCCGGTCGCTTTCGAGGCCAGCGCCGAACTTCTCGATACACGCGGGTTCATTTCGATAACCACGATTCGGCCGTTCTCGGGATTGATGGCGAACTGGATATTGCTGCCTCCTGTCTCGACGCCTATTTCTCGGATGATGCGAATGGAGGCATCCCTGAGCACCTGATACTGGCGATCGGTGAGCGTCTGGGCCGGGGCAACGGTAATGCTGTCGCCGGTATGGACTCCCATGGGATCAACATTTTCGATCGAACAGACGATGATGACGTTATCGGCAAGGTCACGAATGACTTCAAGTTCGAACTCCTTCCAGCCGAGCAGGCACTCCTCGACAAGTACTTCGTTGATCGGACTTTCGGCAAGCCCCCTGCGTACGGCTTCATAGTAGTCTGATTTCGATTCAGCAAAACCTCCGCCGGTTCCTCCAAGGGTGAATGAAGGTCTGATGACGATGGGAAGGCCTATCTCTTCGAGCGCATCCTTCGCCTCTTTCTCGTTTCGCACAAAAAAGCCTTTGGCCATTTCAAGGCCGATTTTCTTCATGGCATCGCTGAAAAACTCCCGGTTCTCGGCCTTTCTGATGGCACGAAGTTTCGCACCGATAAGTTCGACCCCGTTGCGTTCAAGAATGCCTGATTCAGCAAGACTGACTGCCGTATTGAGCGCGGTTTGCCCCCCCATGGTTGGCAGCAGCGCGTCAGGCTTTTCTTTTTCTATGATTTTTCTGACGTATTCCGGAGTAATCGGTTCGATATAGGTGGCATCTGCCAGCTCGATATCGGTCATGATAGTCGCCGGGTTGCTGTTAACCAGAATAACCCGATACCCCTCTTCCTTAAGGGCACGGCACGCCTGCGTTCCGGAATAATCGAACTCACAGGCCTGACCGATCACGATAGGACCGGCTCCGATCACTAAAATAGACTTGATATCTTCCCTTCTTGGCACTTTTTTCCCAGGATTTATGTCTTTGGTAAGCTTTTTTCGATCGTAATGTACAAAATATTCAGGAGAGTTTCAGCGAGCATCCCCTGCCGGATTTACTCGATAATTCTGATCGGCTCCTGGTGAAACCCTCCGGATTCACGCCTCAGCCATGCCGTTACTTCTTTCGGCACACCGTTGATCAGGGAGATGATCAGCATGGTGTGGCCGGAACGCGCGAAATCGATGTCGTTTCGGGACGGCACTGCCGGAGAGTTGATATGCGAGTGATAGGAGCCGACGATCTCGTAGCCAAGCGCGTGGGCTTCCCGTTCTACATCGGAGTATTCGCCGAATGAAATTTCGAACCCGTTCTCCCTGCCGAAGTAGAGGCAGTTGCGGCAAGGGGCTATCTCATGGACCACGTTGTCGATATTGCCTCTGTGATCGACATATCGCTTGCCTGCGAGCAGACCGCAGCATTCGTACGGCTTTTCCCGGAAAGCGTGTTCCTGGATGATTTCGAATTTACGCCGGGGTAACTTCATGCGAAACCGGTTGAGTGTGTAAACAGTTATAGTTACAGTGCTTTAGCGCCGATATCCCTTCGGTAGACGGCCCCATCGAAATGAATCAGCCCTACCGTCCGGTAAGCGCGTTCGAGGCTCTCTCCGAGCGACGAACCAAGGGCTGTGACCGAAAGTACCCGTCCCCCCGTTGTGATAAGGCTCTCTCCGTCAAAAGCGGTTCCTGCGTGAAAAATCATAACGTCGTCAGAGCCTTCGGCAAAAGGATCAATAGTAATGAGCTTACCGGATTCAAACGCATCAGGATACCCGCAGGAAGCCATCACAACCGTTGCTGCCGATCCGGATCGCATGTCGAAAGGGACGGTATCGAGCCCTCCTTCGACGCTTGCGAGAAGGGCATCGCAGAGATCGCTCTGCAGAAGCGGAAGCACTACCTGGGTTTCGGGGTCACCGAGGCGTGCGTTGAACTCCACCACCGAAGGTTCACCACGATCGATCATGAGACCGACATAGAGAAACCCTGTGTAGGAGCATCCCTCTGCAGCCATACCTGCAAGGGTGGGGCGTATCACCAGTTCCTCGATTTTCCGCATCACTTCCGGAGTGACCAGCGGTGCCGGAGCGTAGGCGCCCATACCTCCGGTATTTTTTCCGGTATCGCCCTCACCAATGCGTTTATGGTCCTGGGCGGACAGAAACAACCGGTATTGACTCCCGTCCGTCAGAGCGAACACGCTGGCTTCCTGTCCGTGCAGAAAATCTTCGATTACGACTTCGTCGGCGGCGCTGCCGAATATGCGGTCTTCGAAAATCTCTTTCAGGGCGACAATTGCCTCGCGCCTGTCCAGGGCGATAATCACCCCTTTTCCGGCACAGAGACCGCTGGCCTTGATGACCTGGGGAAACCTGTCGTCCGTAAGCCCGGCAATACAGGATACGGCTGACGCTTCGTCACGGAACACCCGGTATGCTGCCGATGGAATCCCGTGCCGCCGCATAAAATCCTTGGCGAACGACTTGCTTGACTCGAGCCGGGCTGCAGCCTTAACGGGACCGATAATCTTCATGCCCGACGCACGGAACAGATCGACTACGCCAGCTTCGAGCGGCTGTTCGGGTCCAACCACCGTAAGGGCAACCTGGTTCCGGAGGGCAAATTCCAGCAGTTCGTCAAGCTGCAGCGCTTTGAGCGGTATATTGGAAACCTTGCCGCCCATCATGGCGGTACCGCCGTTACCTGGCGCGAGAAAAATCTTTTGTACCCTCGCG
>JAFGMZ010000049.1 GCA_016927285.1 Chlorobiaceae bacterium | reverse complement strand
GCTCTCGAAGTCGTGGGTATTCTTGCTGCCGGCTGGGGCTCCAACAACAAGTGGTCGCTCTACGGTGCGGTCAGAAGCGTCGCGCAGATCGTCAGTTACGAAATTCCTGCAGCTATAGCCCTGCTCTGCGGCGCCATGATGGCAGGCACGCTCGATATGCAGCAGATCAATGTGCTGCAGTCAGGCCCTTACGGATTTGCCCATTTCTTTCTTTTTCAATCGCCCATCGCATGGCTCCCTTTTCTGATCTACTTTATCGCGTCGCTCGCCGAAACGAACCGGGCTCCGTTCGATATCCCTGAAGCCGAATCAGAGCTGGTCGCAGGCTATTTTACCGAATACAGCGGCATGAAATTCGCAGTCATCTTCCTTGCGGAGTACGGCAGCATGTTCATGGTTTCGGCTATTATTTCGATCGTTTTTCTCGGAGGCTGGAATTCGCCCTTGCCGAATCTTGGATCGCTGGCGCTCTACGACTGGACCAGCGGAGCGGTCTGGGGGGCTTTCTGGATTATCGCCAAAGGATTTTTCTTCATTTTCGTGCAGATGTGGCTTCGCTGGACGCTCCCGAGGCTGAGGGTCGATCAGTTGATGTATCTCTGCTGGAAGGTGCTGACGCCCTTCGCGTTTATCGGTTTTGTTCTGACGGCCATTTGGGAAATTTACGTACCGTAGAAAAAAGTGCCCGTTGTTGGGCGTAGGCATAGTAATAAGGCAAGTATATGAGCGAGTATTTCAGCAATATCAAAACCGGTGCGGTAACGATTGCTACCGGTATGGGCATTACCCTGAAGCATTTCTTCAATGCAGTCAAGCGCAAGGGAGATGCAGGCGTTGATGATGCCGATTATTTCAGACAGGTCGATGGCCTCTGTACGCTGCAGTATCCCAGAGAGGTTATTCCGACGCCGGTAAACGGAAGGTATCGCCTGCACAATAATATCGAGGACTGTATCGGTTGCGGTCAGTGCGTAAGGGCATGCCCGATCAGCTGCATCACCATGGAAACCATCAAGGTGACAAACGATGATCTTGCGGTTTGCGGCAAAACGTCGAACGGTCAGCAGAAGAAGTTCTGGGTTCCGGTTTTCGATATCGATGTCGCAAAATGCATGACCTGCGGCATTTGTGTTTCGGTCTGTCCCACCGAATGCCTGGTTCATACTCCGGTAAGCGATTTTTCGGAGTTCGACCGCCAGAACATGATCTACCATTTCGGTAACCTGACCCGCATGGAAGCCGAGGCAAAGCGCCGGAAAGCAGCCGAACAGCAGGCTCAGGCAGTAAAGGAGAAGCAGGCAGCGGCAGCGAAGGCTGCAGCCGAAAACGGCGGCCAGCAAGCGTGACTATGAACCAAAATGAGCATTGACACATGAATAACGCGACCTACATCGGTATTTTCTATATCTTCGCAGCTATCACGGTTTTTTCGGCAGCTTTTGTTGTCTTTTCCAAAAACGTGATCTATTCCGCTTTTGCGCTGCTTTTCACCTTTTTCGGGGCAGCGGCGCTCTACGTATTCCTTAGCGCAGATTTCATTGCGGTTACCCAGGTCGTTGTCTATGTGGGCGGGATTCTGGTGTTGCTGCTCTTCGGCGTGATGTTTACCAATACCATCATGAAGCCCGACATGAAGACCGATGTCCTGCATGTTGTGCCGGGTACTCTGCTGCTTGTCGCAACCGTAGGCGGTCTGCTTTTCACCTTCTATACCACGGGAAGCTGGAAGCCATCCGACGTTCAGCTTCAGGGCAGCGTTGTTGAACGTATAGGATTCGAGACCATGTCCCGATATGTGCTTCCGTTCGAAATGGCATCGATTCTGCTGCTTGCCGCCCTGATCGGAGCAGCCTTTCTCGCACGGTACGATAAAGTCCGTAACAACGAACAATAATCCATCTCTTTCATGGAACTCTTTACGAACATAGGTCTCAACCACTATTTGACCATATCGGCGCTGCTCTTCGGTTTCGGTCTTTTTGCCGTCATGACCCGCAAGAACGCCATCGTTATCCTTATGGGTGTGGAACTGATCCTGAATGCGGCCAACATCAACTTTCTTGCATTCTCTAAATTCAACGGAGGCATGGAAGGTGTGATGTTCAGCCTGTTCGTCATTGTGCTCGCTGCCGCAGAGGCAGCTATAGCTCTTGCGATCGTCATCAATATTTTCAAGCTCTTCAAGAGTGTCGATGTTTCTTCCATCGATACCATGAAGGAGTGAGCGGGCGGAAAAGCCAGAAGTTTCATTATTTCCTGAAAAACGAAAGAACATGCACAGTTTAATACAGTTATCAATAGCCGTCCTGCTTCTGCCGCTGCTGTCGTTTGTGATTCTTATTTTCTTCAACAAGCGGCTTCCTAGAAGAGGCGATTTCATCGGTGTCGGCATACTCGGCACGACATTCGCGCTGTCGCTTTACATATTCTGGAGCGTTGTGGTTCAGGCTTACGATCCGGCATTCAGAGTTGCATGGGATTTCACCTGGATCGATTTCGGCGACGTGCCGGGAGTCGGTCCATTGCAGATCAAGATGGGTATCGTGATCGACAACCTCACGGCTATCATGCTTGCCATGGTAACCCTCATCAGCTTTCTTGTCCATCTCTACTCGACCGGGTATATGGCCGGCGACAAGCATTACGGAAGGTTTTTCGCCTATCTCGGCATCTTTACTTTCTCGATGCTCGGTATCGTTCTGTCTGACAACCTGTTTTCCATATATATTTTCTGGGAGCTTGTAGGTCTTTCATCCTATCTGCTGATCGGCTTCTACTTCGAGAAAGACAGCGCCGCAGACGCGCAGAAAAAAGCCTTTCTTGCCAACCGCGTCGGTGATATCGGTATGTGGCTCGGCATTCTGATTCTTTACTCCCAGTTCCATACCTTCAACTACCAGGAGATATT
>JAFGMZ010000048.1 GCA_016927285.1 Chlorobiaceae bacterium | reverse complement strand
GTACGGGGCGACATGGAACACCGTGCGCCGGAACATCTTCGAGTGGAAGATAAAGGGGGGCGGACATTCCTGTCCGCCATTACATTCAAATTCAAATGGCGGACAGGAATGTCCGCCCTCCGTTGAAAAAAATGGCGGGTTGGAAAACCCGCCCCCCTTTACTTTTCTTGATCCGGATCGTGAGATAGACATGACGCTGCATCGGTTGCCGCACTGGCAGCAGGGCGATGTGTGGGTCTTTGTGACATGGCGGCTGGCGGATTCTCTGCCACAGTCGAAACTGGAGGAGTGGAAAGAAGAGCGGGAGATCTGGCTTTCGAATCATCCTGAGCCATGGGATGAGAAAACCGAAGAGGAGTATCATGAACGCTTTTCGCGTCAGATCAACGAATGGCTTGACCAGGGAAGCGGTTCGTGCCTGCTGAAGTCCCCGGCAAATGCAACTATCGTTGCGGAGGCCTTGAAACATTTTGATGGGGAACGGTATCAGTTGGGGTCGTTCGTGGTGATGCCGAATCATGTGCATGTCCTGTTCAGACCTTTTGCAGCGCATTCGCTGGCGGATATTGTGAAATCCTGGAAGGGATTCACCGCTCGGGAGATCAATAAACAATTGGGGAAAACCGGATCTCTCTGGCAGGAAGAGTATTGGGATCGGCTGATTCGCAGCGAAAAGCATTTTCTCAAAGTGGCTGCATATATCCGGGATAATCCAAAGGGCGGCGGTCCCGACCCGTCGGGACCGTCATTGTATTCAGATTTGGAAAGAGGACGCTCCTGTCCGCCATCACAGTCAATTTCCAATCTGCCGATCTATTACGAATGCGAATTGCTGTTCGGGAAAAATGGCGGACCGGAAAGTCCGGCATCCGTTGAAGAAAATGGCGGGTTGGAAAACCCGCCCTCCTTTCAAGAGAATAGCTCTCCCGGCAAACTGGAGGCAAAGATAACGAGCTTCTGCGCCATCCCGCAGGTGCTGGCCTTCCTGAAGGAGTACATCGTTTTTGCCGAAAAGGACGAGGAACTCAACAAGTACATTCTGCGCCAGCACCAGACCGGCGCTGTGGATGCGACCGTCCGCCGGGCTCTCGATCCCGAACGGAGCCGGGGCCTCATCTGGCACACGCAGGGCAGCGGCAAGACCTTCACCATGATCAAGGCGGCGGAGCTGCTCTTCCGTGCACCGGGTGCGGATAAACCGACCATCCTTCTGATGATCGACCGGAACGAGCTTGAAGACCAGATGCTCAAGAACCTCGCCGCGCTCGGCCTTGGCAATCTGGAACATGCCACCAGCATTACCCGACTCAACAAGCTTTTGCGCGACGACTACAGGGGCATTATCGTGACGATGATTCACAAGTTCCGCGACATGCCTGCGGGCATCAACACGCGCCCGAACATTTACGTGCTCATCGACGAGGCGCACCGCACCACCGGCGGCGATCTCGGCAACTACCTCATGGCGGGGCTGCCGAACGCCAGTTACATCGGCTTTACCGGCACTCCGGTGGATAAAACCCTCTACGGCAAGGGCACCTTCAAGACCTTCGGCTGCGAGGACGACAAAGGATACCTGCACAAATATTCCATTGCCGACAGCATCGAGGACGGCACCACGCTTCCGCTCTACTACCAACTCGCACCTAACGACTTGCTCGTCCCGCACGAAACGCTGGAAAAGGAGTTTCTCTCCCTTGCCGAAGCCGAGGGCGTGGCCGACATCGAAGAGCTGAACAGAATTCTCGACCGGGCGGTAAACCTGAAAAACTTCCTCAAGGGGAGAGAGCGGATCAAATTTGTCGCGCAGTTCGTTGCCGGGCACTACCTCACAAACGTCGAGCCGCTCGGCTACAAGGCTTTTCTCGTCGGCGTTGACCGCGAAGCGTGCGCCCTCTACAAGCAGGCCCTCGACCAGTTCCTGCCGTCCGACTATTCCATGGTGGTCTACACCGGCAATAACAACGACTCCGTCCTGCTCAAGAAATTCCACCTCGACCAGAATCAGGAACGGCAGATCCGCAAGAGTTTCGGCAAACTCGGAGAGCAGCCGAAAATCCTCATCGTCACCGAGAAACTGCTTACCGGCTTCGATGCGCCGCTGCTCTACGCCATGTATCTCGACAAGCCGATGCGCGACCACACCCTCCTGCAGGCAATCGCGAGGGTGAACCGCCCCTACGAGAACGAGGCGCAGGAGATGGTGAAACCGCACGGTTTCGTGCTCGATTTTGTCGGTATTTTCGACAAGCTCGAAAGAGCACTTGCCTTCGACAGCAAGGAGATCAACGCCGTCGTCAAGGATATCAAACTCCTCAAGTCGCTCTTCCGGAACAAGATGGAAACCTACAGGAGGGCGGGTTTTCCAACCCGCCATTACATTCAAAATGAAGAGAATGAGAATGGGGGGCAAGAGAATGGCGGACAGGAATGTCCGCCCCCCTTTACTTTCAACGACAGGGATATCGACAACCTCATCGAGCACTTCCGCGATCCGGAGCGTCGGAAAGCGTTGTTCAGGGAGTACAAGGAGATCGAGATGCTCTACGAGATCATCTCGCCGGACGAGTTCCTTCGTCCGTTTATCGACAGCTATACGACGCTTTCGGCGATCTACGATGTGGTACGCAAGGCCTACACGAAGCGCATCCAGGTTGATCGCGAGTTCCAGCGGAAGACCAGCCGGCTGGTACAGGAACACATCGGCAGTTACGGTATCGCGGAGGTACAGCAGGTGGTCGCAATAGACTCGAACACCATTGCCGTCATCAATGCCCGGTCTGGAGGCAAAACGACAAAGGTGATCAATCTCATCAAGAGCATCGAGAAGATTGCGGAGGATGAAAGTGACGATCCGTTCCTTATCGCCATGGCCGAACGGGCGCAGGCCGTGAAGGAGAGCTTCGAGAGCCGCCAGACGACGACAACCGAAGCGCTGGAAAAGCTTATGCAGGAAATCGAAACCGACGAAGCGCGTAAAAAAGAGCAGGCAGAAAGGGGATTCGACGGACTGACCTTTTTTGTCTACCGGACCCTGCTCGACGAAAAGATTGAACATGCCGAAGAGGTCAGCCGGCAGATCAGGGTGGCGTTCGTGGAGTTTCCGAACTGGAAAAAGAGCGACAGGGAAATGCGCGAGCTTCGCAAAAAGGTCACCTTTGCCATTTACGCCCAATCGGACGATCTCGACCGGGTAACGGGTATCGTGGACAACCTGTTCCGCCTGCTTGAAAAGGCAAACCGGATCTGAACCATGACTGCACCCGCCAACACAAAGATCCGGTTCAAAGAGCGCGTCCGCCAGTGGGCCCGGAAGCTCGATGTCCGGATAGTCTGGCTCGGCGTCCGCCCCATGCGGAACAAGTGGGCATCCTGCTCCACGGAGGGGCACCTCAATTTCAACGCCGAGTTGCTCGACATGGAGGAACGGGTCTGGGATTACGTGATCGTCCACGAACTGCTGCACTTCTTCGTGCCGAACCATGGCAAGCTCTGGAAGAGTCTGATGCGAGCCTATCTGGGAGAGTATGAGACCTGTGAAGCAGAGTTGAAACAAATCGTTCAGAACAAGGGGCTCCGGAAAACAAGTTAACGCCCCCCGAAGGTGATACCGCCTACTGTTCCGCGAAGAATCAGAAACGCTTTTTATCCCTGCCCTTGATTTTAGGAAACCGGACGATGGCATCCCTCTTCATCAGGAGAGTTCCTGCGTCAAACCGATTTTTTCCAACGCCTTGTTGGCCAACGGAGTGAAGGCAGATCACAATCGAATACCTTATTTTGGATATAGGATATTTTAGTGAACAGTTTGTGTTAATTGTTTTATATTAGTCATGGACATCACGTTTGGCGACAAAGACCTGAAAAAGTACGCAAACAATGATCGTTTAGCTGTTCGCAAACTTGGCCCGAAAAGGGCTCAGGTCTTCAAGCAACGACTTGACGATCTCAGAGCTGCCGATACGCTCGAAGATGTCCGCCACCTTCCCGGACGTTACCATGAGTTGACAGAAAACCGTAAAGGGCAATGGTCATGCGACCTCGATCACCCGTACCGGCTGATTTTAACGCCTCATGAAGATCCGATTCCCTCGAATGCAGCTGGTCAGTATATCTGGTTTGAAATCAAGGGCGTGGAAGTAATTGAAATTGTGAATTATCACAAAGAGAGATGACACGATGACGAGACGAAATGAATATACCCCTCAGACGGTATCCCATCCCGGCTTGACGTTAAGGGAAAAGCTTGGGGAACTGGGAATGAGCCAGAAGGAGTTCGCGGTGCGTACCGGCAAGCCGGAACAGACGATTGTCAAGGTGATCAATGGAGAGAGCGCCCTGACTCCCGATATGGCGGTGCAGTTCGAGTCCGTTCTGCATATTCCTGCAAATTTCTGGCTGAAACGCCAGCAACAATACGACGAGGCCATTGCCCGAACGAAACGAAGCGAACTGCTGGCCAATGCATCCGGGTGGGCTAAACAGTTTCCTGTCAAAAAGATGATCTCGTTCGGGTGGTTGCCAAAACAGCAGGATCCGGACGAGCTGGGCCGATTGTTGCTGGATTTCTTCTCGATGTCAAGTCCCGCAGCATGGGAGGAGTATTATCTTTCCCGAAAATTGAAAGTAAGCTTTCGGATTTCTTTGGCCCATTTCGGTGAACCGTATGCGATTTCGGCCTGGCTTCGACAAGGCGAACTGGATGCGATGAAACTCGATGCCGCCCCCTATGACAAAAAGAAGTTCGCGGCAGTTCTTCCTGAAATCAAGCAGGTGATGGCAGACCATCCTGACGATTTTTTCCCGCAACTGCGTGACATTTGCCGCGAAGCCGGAGTCAAGGTCGTCCATACCCCATGTCTGCCGAAAGCTCCGATTCATGGATCGACGCGATGGCTGTATGACGATACCCCATTGATCCAGCTTTCTGCACGGTACAACCTGAATGACCGGTTCTGGTTCACCTTTTTTCATGAGGCCGGCCATATCCTCCTGCACGGCAAGAAGCATATCTCTATCGAAAGTGCTCAGGTTAAAATCGAAGGGGATTCAAAGGAACTTGAGGCCGATGATTTTGCCGTCAAATGGACGTTTTCGAAAGAAGAGGAGGCCACGGTTTTAGCGAATGGATCGTTGAAAGAGCAGAATATCATCGAGTTTGCCCGAAAATTCGGCACCCATCCTGCCATGATCATCGGCAGATTCCATCATAAAAAAATCCTGCCGTTCAGCGTTGGCCGTAAGTTCATCAGACCAATTCATCTGGATGGTTAAAAGGATTGACCCGGATCGATGAAAATCACGCTATCCCAGACAGAGACCTTAGCAACGCGGGCATTTGAGAGGAACCCGGCAGGCAGATGAGATACAAAACCCCATCCGACAGCCGCTGCATACACATTGTCAATTGAATCGCGGATTTGTATAAAACCGCACCTGCTAAAGGAATCAGATGCAGGCTATTTCTACAGGCGTATTTCGGAAAGGAAGTGACTATCAGCGGAATCTATGGTCTTTTTTCTTTGCTGTGCCAGACACGGATAATAACAACCGTATCGTGTCTGTCCCACATATAACGAAGCACAAAAGCACCGGCCCCAAAAGAGATAACCAGTTCGCGCCTGCCGGTGTCATCGTCCATGGGACGCCCAACGTCCGGGATCGATTTCAGTAGACCTGCACCGTCCAGAATGACTTTTGCCGCTCGTGCTGCCGCATCGGGGCTTTTTTCGTAGAGGAAAGCATGAAGCCGCCCGACATCGGCCAATGCGTCCGGAAGCCACATTATCCGGGGCAAGCCGTCACCTTCCCTTGCGCCAGATTTTCAAGCCACTCCGCAGCTTTTTCATGCGGCACGGCAAAGCCGGTTAACTGAAACTGTTCCCAACGCTCCATATCCTCGCGCTTTTCCTGCTCATATTTTTCTTCGCGATCCAGATATGTTTCGATTGCCCTGCACATGAGCCAGTGGGGCGATCTGTCGCGGATACGACCGAGAGCTGCAAGCCGCTGCTGTGTGTTCTCGTCCAGCTTGACGCCTTTTGTCTGTGACATGATCAAATCTCCTTTTGATATAAGGTAACACCTATTGCAACCTTTTGCAAACCATTGGAACTCACCTTAACTTGCACAATCGTATCAACTCCACCATCTACCGACCATGAAAATCAGGCAATACCAGATAGACTCCTTCGCAACGCGGACATTCGAGGGAAATCAGGCGGTCGTATGTCCGCGGAAAAATTGGCTGGAGCATTGCGCCTCGCGATACAGTCGTGCGGTAGCGTGGGTTTCAATAGAGCGAATTATCGCTCGTCAATGATGACGAGAAAAGAGTATATTTCGCTATATATCGTCATATAATGCGATTTATATGATCAATAAATCCGAAGCTATCGATGAAAATTGAAGGGACATTGACGGATGAGGAGATTCTCGGTGAGCTGGGCGGTCGGCTGGCGCAGCGTCGGCTGGAGCTTCAGTTGAGTCAGGAAGCGCTTGCCGAACAGGCGGGCGTATCGAAGCGGACTGTGGAGCGTGTCGAGGCCGGGACTACGACGCAGATATCGTCCATAATACGGGTTATGCGGGTATTGGGGCTGCTGGAACGGCTGGAGGCTCTGGTGCCGGAGGCGGGGCCGCGGCCGTTGGAGTTGCTGAAGCTGAAAGACAAGGCGCGAAAGCGTGCAAGAACCAAACAGAAGCCAGCGGAAGAAAAGCCCTGGACGTGGGGTGACGAGTCGTGAGTACAACAGCAAGGGTAAACCTGTGGGGGCGCACGATCGGGGCGGTATCGCTCGGTAGCGACGCTGCGACTGCAACCTTCGAGTACGATCCGGCCTTCGCTCGGAGCGGCATCGAAATCGCCCCGCTGACCATGCCGCTCTCCGGTCAGCTCTACTCCTTTCCCTCGCTGCGTCCCGAAACCTTCCACGGGCTTCCGGGACTGTTGGCGGATTCACTGCCGGACCGGTTCGGCAATGCGCTGATCGATGCCTGGCTGGCCCGTTCCGGTCGCACGCCCGGCTCCTTCAATGCCATCGAGAGGCTCTGTTATATGGGGTCTCGGGGCATGGGCGCCCTTGAATATGCTCCAGCCACACGGTTGGGGGTCTCCGGCTCTGCGCCGGTCGAAATCGAACGGTTGGTCGAGTTGGCTTCGGAGGTGTTGACCCATCGCAACGATCTGCAGATCTGGTTCCACGATGGGGGCAAGGAGCTTGCGCTCGGGGAGATTCTCCGGGTCGGCACCTCCGCGGGCGGAGCGAGAGCCAAGGCGGTGATTGCCTGGAACCCGGAAACCGACGAAGTCCGTTCAGGCCAGGTGAAGGCCGGAAAAGGGTTCGAGTACTGGTTGCTCAAGTTCGACGGGGTGAGCGGCAACAAGGACAAGGAGCTGGAAGATCCAAAAGGGTATGGTGCAATCGAGCACGCATACTACCGCATGGCGCTGGATGCGGGAATCACCATGACGCCCTGCCGCCTGTTCGAGGAAAACGGTCGTCGCCATTTTATGACGACGCGCTTCGACCGGTTGGAGGATGGGGGCAAACTGCACATGCAGTCGCTCTGCGGCATGGCGCATTACGACTTCAATCAGGCTGGTGCTTACGGGTATGAACAGGCGCTGCAGGTCATCCGGCGCCTTGGTTTGCCGATGGCTTCCGTGGAGGAGCAGTTCCGGCGAATGGTGTTCAATATCGTGGCCCGCAACCAGGATGACCATGTGAAGAACATCGCCTTCCTGATGGACAGGTCGGGCAACTGGTCGCTCGCGCCGGCGTTCGACATGACCTGGAGCTATCAACCGGGGGGAGCGTGGACATCAACCCATCAGATGACGATGAACGGCAAGCGGAGCGGATTCCTGCCGGATGACTTCAGGGCATGTGCGAAAAGCGCATCCATGAAGCGCGGGCGTGCCGAAACCATCGTCGCTGAAGTGCAGGATGTTGTTCGCCGATGGCATGATTATGCCGAGGAGTCGCGCGTCACTCCCCGACAACGGGATACGATTGCTACAACGCTGAGACTGGAGGGCTTTGTATGAAACCCGACGAACATAAATTACGTTAAATCCCGAATCCTCGCCTACACTGAAGAGAAAGGGGGGCGTTCCCGAAGATCCGGTAACCGGTTCCGCCCATTGCGAGCTTGCGCCCTACCGGGCCGTCAAACTCGGTAAAAACCTGTTGGCATCAAGACAGATTTCGAGACTTGTAGGCAGTCTCACTTGCGAATTGAAAGGAGAGAGAGTGCTGCTCTCCGGCTGCGCTGTCACCGTAATGGAGACAAGCATTACGTTCTGAACCTCGCAAGCAAACCCTGAGGAATGGAGCGATGCTCAAGCGAATTTCTGCCGCACAGCAAGAGCACGGTTAACCCCAGGCATGGCCGCATGATCAAATTTTCCGAAAGACAAGACTTTTTTTTGCTGCTCCATGCGAATGATTTACACCAAAAGCATCGTCTAACTTACAAAGAAGACTCTCCATCAATCAGGATTGACCATGCATCTCCCCACTTGCAGGAACGATGTGAACGAAGGGTACCGTTCCGTTCGCCTTATTGCCACAATTTCCGTTGTACAACTGGCTCTGCATCTCTATACAGCTTTTGAATCCCGGGACCCGCGGCTGTTTTTGCCGCATTTGGTTGCATGGAGCCATGGCCTGCTGATACTCTCGATCCTGGTTTTCGCAAGCAGCAGAGCAATCGCCCTGTTTCCATCCCGGTTCAGGAACCGCGCTGAACTCGTCACGCTGACAATCATCGCTCTGGCGCTTCTGCCGCTATCGCTCTATCCCCAGATGCTTCGCGAGTACCTCTCTTTTCCGGTTAACCTGTTTGCGGCAACACCTGCATCGGCATCGTCGATGCTGACCAAATATCTCGGTCTTTCGCGACTGATGCCGATCGCCTTTGCGGCAACTTCCGTTCTGGCCGCGCTGCTGATGCCGCCATTTCCCGCATGGTCTAAAAAGGGAAAGTTCTTCTTACCTGTTTTGTGGGGAATGCTGCTTACCGTTGCAATCCTGACGCTGCCGCGTTCGCCGCATCCGGTTGTCAACAGCCTTAAAGAGGAGATATCGGCTTTACTTTCTCATGAACGACGAGAGGTGCCCGCGCTATTTCCCGCACCTCAGCGACAGGATGCTATGAACCCGTCAGGTTCGGGCGTCGTGTCGTTACAGGAGCAACTGAAGGCTGAGCATATCTATCTGATCGTGCTCGAAGGGGTGAGTGCGAATCAGTTCGAAAAAGCGATTTCTGGTAATGATTCAGTATTTTATCGTCGCGTCGCCAGACATGCCCGATATTTCGACCGGTACTACACGACCAATCTCGATTCTTATACCAGCCTGATCGCCATGCTCACATCCGAGCAGGTACCGTACCGTTCATATACCGATACCGGATTGTACGATGCGGTCAACAATGCTCCCAACCTTGCCCGAAGTTTTAAAGATATCGGATTCCATACTCTTTTTATCAGCACCTACGACGATCAGCCGTTCATCCCTGTTCGTCGAGACTGGTCGAACATCATGCACCGCCAAGACCTGCCGGCAGGTAAACAATGGGTCTCCGTTGAATCGAGCCGTATGGAATCCGCTACCGAAGACAGGGCTGCGCTTTCGACGCTGGGAAAGCTTTCTTCACGGTATGCAAAGACTTTCGTCCTGCACGAACTGGCTTACGGTCACACGACCGAATGGCGGGCAAAGACAGGTATTCAGCAACTCGCTTATTACGATACCTACCTGAACGAACTGCTCGACCTGCTCATTGCGAATGGAACCTGGTCAAAAAGCCTTATGGTGATCGTATCGGATCATGGCGACCGGGCGAAAGGAGCTGATACCGAAAGCTACCGCGTTCCGCTGATGATTGTTGGCAAGGATATGGAGGCCGGCATCGATCATACGTTCCGTTCTCATCTGGATCTGCAGCAGATCATTGCCTCATCCTTAACCGGAAAAACCATGCCGAAACAAAGAAAGGAAGCGATTCTCGTCGGTTCAACCGAGCGGTGGATCTATGGACTGATCGATGCTCACGGCAATCATCTTGTCATCGATGACCGAACAGGCCGTGTTATCGCCTCGAATGGACAATTAAGCTCACAAGCTGT
>JAFGMZ010000047.1 GCA_016927285.1 Chlorobiaceae bacterium | reverse complement strand
TGTACCGGCGTTGCATCATCTTTCGGTTCGGTATCCACATCGGCGTTTTCACCGGCTTTTTTGCCGATCAGGGCTTTACGGAATGGATTATCCTCGGGAAGGTATTCGAGATTGAAATGGTGGTTCTCCATCGTGGAGCCCTCTTCTGCTTCGCCGGCATCATCGAGCTTCGAGACGTCGCCGATAATGGTGTCGTTTTCAGTTGCGGCCTCATCGACCGAGATAAGTGTGCCATGTCCTTTGAGTATGAGGTTGATTTCATTCCGGACATCTTCGTCGGTAATGGTATAGTGCGGCTGCGTGAAGCTGTAGTCTTCGAAACTTTTCAGTTCGAATTCAGGGTGTATTTCGTATGAGAGCTGTATTTTGAGCTGGTCGTCGTCGAAGCTGAAGCCGTCGATGGATGCTCGGCCTGCAGTTTTTATTTTATTTTCTTCTGCGATGGCAGCAAAGTGCCTGGAAGCCATCTTCTCTGCAATAGAGGCTTCGATAGAGGGGCCGATCAGTTTTTTGATCATGCCTGTCGGGACATGACCTTTTCTGAATCCCTTGATCTGTACCGTTCTTTTTGCCTCTTCAAGTTCCTGATTGTATTCTGTTCCGTATTCTTCAGCAGAAAGGATTATTTCCAGTTGCTGTTCGGTTTCATTGATTTGCGTAATGTTCTTTTGCAAGGCTTTCTCGGTTTGTTGATGAGTATGATGGTCAAAAATAAAAGTTTATAAGATACAAAACAATCATCGTAATTAAAATAGCGCTTCTGTCGTCAGCTTATCGCGATGGCTTGTAAATCAGCGTCGATAGCCTGGATTCGTCGAGCAGTAAGGTTGCTACCGCACTAATATCCTCACTGCTGACGGCCTCTATAGCGGCAATTTTTTCGGTAAGAAGGACGTGCTTGCCGAAATAGGAGAGATCGGTAGCAAGGTGCGACATGCGGCGGGTCATTTTTTCTGTTCCCATAAGCAGTGATCCGAGGAGTTTCGATTTTGCCGACTGGAGATCGTCGGCGGACGGGACGGCAAGGTCGGGGCTGGAGCGAACCGTATCAAGGACATCGATCGTCTGTTCGATCTTGTTCGCATCAGTTCCCGCATAGATGTTCATGACCGTCAGGTCGTCGAAAAAGGCGATGGACGAATAGGTGCTGTAAACAAGCGCGAGTTTTTCGCGCAACTCGATGTTCAGCTTTGAGCTCATGCCGTTACCAAGGATGGTGTTCAGGAGCATCAGGGCGTAGAATGAAGCGTCGTCGCGCGGAATAACCGTGCCGAGCACGATCTGTGCCTGGTGGATCCTTTTTTTTGCGGTGCGGTTGAACGGGTTGTATTGTTCAAGATGAAACGGCTTTCTTTCCTGGAGCGGTTTGCCGGAGGCGGTGAGTGTCGAAAAGCAGCGTTCGGCAAGTTTGATGAAGTGCTCATGTCCGATATTGCCTGTTGCGGTAAGGAACATTTTTTCGGGACGGTAGTGATCGGTCATGAATTTTCTGAGATCGTTTCCGGTAAAGTCGGTCACGCTCTTTTCAGTGCCGAGAATCGCGCGGCCGAGAGGGTGCCGGCCAAAGAGCGTGCGGTCGAAATCCTCGAAGATCAACTCTTCGGGCGTGTCGTTTATGCTGCTGATCTCTTCGAGCACTACCTCTTTTTCCTTTTCCATCTCCTCTTCAGGGAATTCAGAGTTACAGATCAGATCGGCCAGCAGATCGAGGGATGGTCCGGTAAAACGGTCGAGGCAGCGCAGATAGATGCAGGTCTGTTCTTTGGTGGTGTACGCATCAAGATAGCCGCCATTGCGTTCGATTCCTCCGGCGATCTCGATATGGTCGCGGTTTTTTGTGCCTTTGAATAGCGCATGTTCGATGAAGTGCGCCAGACCACTTTTTTTGTCGGGGTCATCGCGTGATCCGGCGTCGATATGAATGCCGAGGGTCACGCTCTGTACCCACGGAACATGGTCTGTTACGACGCGCAGGCCGTTCGTCAGGGTGCTGCTTTGGATTCTTTCTGGCGGGCATCCCGGTTCCGGATCCTGATAGTGTTCGGGCATAGGGAGAAAAATTTATGATAGCGATGGTTGGAATTAAGCGCAATGTAGTTTTAATTCGTATTTTTAAGAACAGACTACGCTTTGATATCGTTGCATGAATACGGTTCAAAGAACCGGCTTCACATATGCGGTAAAGTTCTTGCCTGAACGATTGAAAGACAGGTTTTCTCTTGCATGGCCACGACATCCATTCTTCTTACCGGAGCAACCGGGTATATCGGTTCACAGGTGGTGCTGGAACTGCTGGCGCGTTATGGCGACAGGTTCAGGCTGAAAATATTGGCCAGGCAAACCTCGGATTGTTCGTTTCTTTCCGGACTTCCGGTAGATATTATCCGGGCCGATCTGCTTGACGTTCCCGCCATGAGCGAGGCGTTTGTCGGCGTCGATACGGTTTTTCATTGTGCCGGTCTGATCGCCTATACCAGGAATTTTCGTAACCGGCTTTATGAAGTGAATGTGGTCGGTACGCGAAATGTCGTCAATGCCAGTATCGAACACGGGGTGCGGCGTCTTGTCGTGACCAGTTCCATAGCGGCCATAGGCGGAACCGAAGACGGTTCTCCTGCTTCGGAGTCTTCATCCTTCATGGAGTGGCAGCGCAGGAACGGCTATATGGAATCGAAACATCTTGCCGAGCTTGAAGCGCTTCGCGGTGTCGCGGAGGGACTTGATACCGTTTTGGTGAATCCTGGCGTGGTAATCGGCGTCGATAAACGGAATAAAGCATCTGTGAGCTCTTCGAACGACGTGCTTCGGATGATCTCCGAGGGGCAGCTTCCTTTCTGTCCTTCAGGTGGAACCGGATTTGTCGATGTACGCGATGTGGCAATGGCCCATGTGAAGGCCTGGCAGAAAGGAGTGACGGGTCAACGCTATATTATTGTCGGTCATAACAAGACGTTTTCTCAGCTTTTTGAGGCGCTGAGGGGTGTTTCCGGAAGTTCCCCGGACCGGAAGGTCTATCCGTTTGGAGGCTTTGCAGCTGTTCTTGCCGGTGTGGGCGGCGAGATTTGGTCGCTGCTTTTCAACAGGCCATCATTCATCAGTCTTGAAAGCAGCAGGATGGCTTCGAAAAAGCTTGCATATCTCAACGACCTTTCGGTTCAGGAGCTGGGCATGGCCTATCGTCCGCTGGAGGACACCCTTGCAACCGTGGTGCAGTGATCGCTATGGATTTTTTTAATCTACGACAGGAATGTGACTATGGATAAAAGCAATAAAGAGAACGGGCTTGAGGGAGTCGATCCCGCAAAGCTCAAGCAGCTGAATCTTGCGGTTGATGCTCTTGAGAAGCAGTTCGGAAAGGGGACCATCATGCGTATGGGCGACGGTTCGGCTATCCTGCAGGTGCAGGCTATTCCGACCGGTTCGATGACGCTCGATTTCGCGCTTGGCGTCGGGGGACTTCCGCGCGGCAGAGTAACTGAGATTTATGGGCCTGAATCGTCAGGAAAAACCACGCTTGCCTTGCATGTTATCGCCGAAGCTCAGAAAGAAGGGGGCATAGCTTCGATCGTTGACGCCGAACATGCGTTCGATCCCGGGTATGCCCGTAAACTTGGCGTCGATATCAATTCGCTGCTTATCAGTCAGCCCGAATCGGGCGAGCAGGCGCTCAGTATCGTCGAAACTCTGGTGCGCAGCGGCGCTGTCGATGTTGTGGTTGTGGACTCTGTGGCAGCCCTTGTACCGCAGGCGGAACTCGAAGGCGAGATGGGCGACAGCGTCGTCGGGCTGCAGGCGCGTCTGATGAGTCAGGCGCTGCGCAAGCTTACCGGCGCGATTTCAAAGTCGAGCGCCGTCTGTATCTTTATCAACCAGCTTCG
>JAFGMZ010000006.1 GCA_016927285.1 Chlorobiaceae bacterium | reverse complement strand
GACTCGCCTGAAGAACTTGACAAGCTTCGTAGTATGCGTGTCTGGGCCGTAGGCAAAACAACGGCCAAAGACCTCGAGGAGCATGGCATTTCAACAGAACCGGTTCCAAAGATAGCCGATGCCGTCAACCTCATGGCTGACATCGAGCCCGAAGTCATAAGCGGCAAAACATTTCTTTTTCTCCGCGGCAGCCTTTCGCTCGGCACCATTCCCGAGGTGGTCGCCCGTCGCGATGGTAACCTCATAGAAATCACGGTGTACGAGAATGTCAAGCCCTCTCAAGGAGATACTGACACAGTCAGGCAATTGCTCGAAAATGGCGTACTCGACTGCCTTTCATTTACCAGCCCCTCCACCGCTATCAACTTTTTTGAGGCTATCGGCACAACTGAACTACCGGAACGGGTATTGATCGCCGCAATAGGCACAACAACGGCAGCCGCCCTTGAAAAGCTTGGTATGCGTGTCGATATAATACCGCCTTATTTCGACGGACCAAGTTTTGCGAAAGCCATAGCCGATGCGTTGCATGCATAGCGCTGGCAAATCTTCCTTCGCCTGTCAGAAAACCCTAGCTACCGAAGAACTCCGGGGATCTGCGTTCGGATCGTACGGAGGATCGACATCGGGATCAAAGTCAGCAGCAGGAACCGACATATACTCCGTAGTATCGACGCTTTCCGCCGGATCCTCGCTCACGGTGTCAGGGAAAAGTGTCAACTGACGACCGACAAGATCAGCCTGTTTTGGATACGAAACGGGCTCTTCATGGCAAAGGTCGTCCCGCATGGCATAAATTTCTCCGGAAAGATCTGCCGTCCCTCGTCGTTTCCGACTGTTTCTGATAACCGCCTGCTGATTCGACTGCTGTTGAGCCCTCTGAAGGGCAACGGCCCGCTCAATATCCTGGACAAGAACGGAAATCATCTTTCCCGCGTCATTCCGGACAAGTTCGTCGATACTCCTCTGTATCGTATGCAGCCGCCCTAAGGTTTCCGCTCGTAGTTCAGCGAGATCACGCCTGAGCTCCTTGCCTGCCGCGTCTTCCTGATTATGACATCCGGAAGGCCATCCCTTAAGATGCATGGCAATCAGCCCAATAAGAAACAGAAACAGAACAAAAAGCATAATGGTCGTCAACATCATGCTCGCTCCCCTTCCCGAATTGCCTTGAGCAGAACCGAGCCAAGCGCAGCATTGCAGCTTACCAGTCCCTGGCCGTCGATAACGGTATTTCCCCGATAATCGAAACAGTTTCCACCCGCTTCAGTAACAATGGGAATAACGGCGGCACAATCCCAGGGACTCATGATTTTATCCACCGCAACATCCGCCCGCCCCGATGCGACCAGCATATGGCCATAGCAATCACCCCAACCCCTCACAAGACTGGCGTTTGTGCGCAGCAGATCGACAGGATGACTGGAAATCGGGTCAAGCAGATACTCTTTTTCGGTAAAAACCACTGTCGCATCCCCGATCAAGCCGATCGGAGAAACTGAAATCCGATCTCCGTTCATATACGCTCCACCCCCTTTTTCAGCATAAAAAAGCTGACCAAGAGCAGGAAAACTGATAACGCCGATTCTCATGAGGCAATCTTCTTCAAGAGCGATCATGACGCCGTAAAGCGGCACTCCATGAATGAAGGCGCGAGTACCGTCAATCGGATCGATAATCCATCTCCTGCCGTTCTTCGAAGGCTTTTCCTCGAACTCCTCACCCAGCAGACCATCCAGGGGAAAGCGTGACGCAATGGCTGTGCGGATCAGTTCTTCTGCTGAGCGGTCGGCCTCCGTAACAGGGGACGCATCTCTCTTTGAAAACACTTCAAGCGATTTCCGATTGAAAAAACTGAGGGTTAACGTACCGGCACTTTTGGCGGTTTCGATCGCAAGCTGAAGCTCTGAAGTCATCGTTCAGGATTTCTTTAGGGTAACACGTTGCAAAAAATAAAAAATACATTCCTTGCCGGAGGACTGCAAAACTATCACAACTTATTTTCTATCTTGCGCATTATCGGGTTGCCCGACATAATGCGGTAGGCCCATAAAAATATTTCTGCTCTATTCACTATCCCGTTTTAACCACCACATGAAACGATTACTTGCCGAGCGAGAGAATGCCAGACTCGGAGGAGGAGAAAAACGCATTGCTGCGCAGCACAAGAAGGGTAAAATGACTGCCCGGGAACGCATCGACCTCCTGCTCGACGAAGGCAGCTTTGAAGAATACGATATGTTTGTTACCCACCGAACGACCGATTTCGGACTTGGGGACGAACGTTACCTCTCCGACGGAGTTATCACCGGCCATGGTACCATCGCTGGCCGCCTTGTCTACGTCTTTTCCCAGGACTTTACCGTTTTCGGAGGATCGCTTTCTGAAACCAATGCCAAAAAGATCTGCAAAGTGATGGATCAGGCAATGAAAGTCGGCGCTCCGCTCATCGGTATCAACGACAGCGGCGGGGCAAGAATCCAGGAAGGCGTCCGCAGTCTGGCTGGTTACGCCAGCATCTTTCAGCGCAACATCATGGCTTCCGGTGTTATTCCGCAGATTTCGGCAATCTTCGGCCCCTGTGCTGGAGGGGCGGTGTATTCTCCGGCACTTACCGATTTCGTATTCATGGCGGAAAAAACGAGTTACATGTTCGTCACCGGACCTAAAGTCGTCAAAACCGTAACCGGAGAAACTATTACCGAAGAGGAGCTCGGAGGCGCTTCGGTGCACGCAACCAAATCCGGCGTCACCCATTTTGTCAGCGCCGATGAGCAGGAGGGTGTCCTGCTTATTAAAAAACTTCTCAGCTACCTTCCGCAGAACAACCTTGAAGAGACTCCAATCTCTTTCTGCGACGATCCTCCCGACAGACTTGTCGATGAACTTAACACCATCATTCCTGAAAAACCCTCCATTCCTTATGATGTCAAAGATGTCATTCATGCCATCGCTGACAATGGGGAATTTCTCGAAGTACAGCGGCAGTATGCCCGAAACATCGTAACCGGCTTCGTCACCTTCAACGGCATCTCGACCGGCATCGTCGCCAATCAGCCAAACTATCTTGCCGGCTGCCTGGACAACGACGCATCACGCAAAGGGGCCCGGTTCGTAAGGTTCTGCGATGCATTCAACATCCCGATTGTCACGCTGGTCGACGTTCCGGGATTTCTGCCCGGAAGCGCCCAGGAGTTCAACGGTATCATTACCAACGGGGCGAAACTGCTGTTTGCCTATGGCGAGGCCACTGTGCCTAAAATCACGGTCATTCTCCGCAAAGCCTATGGCGGCGCCTATTGCGTCATGAGTTCACGTCACCTCAGGGGCGACATCAACTACGCATGGCCTAGTGCGGAAATCGCGGTTATGGGGCCATCAGGAGCCATAGAGGTTCTCTACAACAGGGACCTGAAAGCCTCGACTTCCGAAGAGGAAAGAGCCGCTTTCGTTTCCGAAAAGGAAAACGAGTACCGCGATAAATTCGCCAATCCTTACGAAGCCGCCCGTTACGGTTATATCGACGACATCATAGAACCCAGAAACACTCGTTTCCGGATTATCCGGGCCCTGCAGACACTGGCTACCAAAAAGGACAGCAATCCTTTGAAAAAACACTCAACGCTGCCACTTTAAACAGCTCAGCACCATGAATCTTTTTCTCTGGATACATCTTGATCCCGGGGCGATCAAGACCGAAAACCTGATGATTGCCTTTATCGGATATTCGGTCGTATTTCTCTCGCTTTTGTTGCTTTATCTGTTCTTCCGACAGCTTCCGAAACTGCTGACTTTTAACCTGCGAAGAAAACTGCGCAAAGAAGGAGACCCCGAAAAGGCTGCAATTGCAGGAAGCGAAATACCTGGAGAGGTAAATGCGGCCATCGCAACGGCAATCCATCTCTATCTCAACGAACTCCACGACCACGAAACGGCAGTGCTGACCATAACAAAAGCCGCCAAAACCTATTCACCGTGGAATTCGAAAATTTATAACGTTACTCATTTCAGACGATTATAACGATGAAGCACTACTCCTTCACCATCAGCGGAAACAAGTACAGCGTTGACATAAAATCACTTGAAGAGAATCTTGCCGAAATAGAGGTTAACGGTACCCTCTACGAGGTAAAGCTCGGCAAAGAGATTCAAACGCCTAAAACCCCGAAACTGGTACGGTACACGCCGCCAAAAGTAAAAGATCCTGAACCGCTTACCACACCGGGACTCAGCCTCATCAAAGCGCCTCTGCCGGGCACCATCATTGCCGTTTATGTACAGCCGGGAGCAACAATCAAGCGGGACGCACCTGTGCTGGTACTCGAAGCCATGAAAATGGAAAACAATATTTATGCGGAAAAAGACGGTATCGTGAAAACCGTTAAAGTCGTAACCGGCGACACTGTCATGCAGGGCGACATCCTGATTGAAATAGAATAAACATTATGGAAGGAATTCTCAGGTTTCTCAGTTATTCCGGCTTTGCCAATGTCACAGCCGGCCATATCGTCATGATTCTTATCGGACTGGTTTTTATCTACCTTGCCATCCGTTACGAATATGAACCCCTGCTTCTTGTGCCAATAGGCTTCGGCATACTGATCGGCAATACCCCTTTTCTGGAACATGCCGGACTACAAATCGGGATTTATGAGGAGGGCAGCGTCATGAACTATCTTTATCAGGGCGTTCTGAAAGGCATTTATCCGCCGCTGATTTTTCTCGGCATCGGGGCCATGACCGACTTTTCAACGCTCATCTCCAATCCAAAGCTCATTCTGCTTGGAGCTGCAGCTCAACTCGGTATTTTCACCACCTACATCGGGGCGCTCATGCTCGGGTTCACCAATCCGGAATCAGCATCGATCGGCATTATAGGCGGAGCTGACGGACCTACGGCCATCTTCCTCTCTTCTCGGCTTGCGCCTCATCTGATCGGTTCAATAGCCATCGCCGCATACTCTTACATGGCATTGGTTCCGATCATTCAGCCTCCGATAATGCGCCTGCTCACGACCGAACAGGAGAGAAAAATCAAGATGAAACCGCCAAGATCGGTTACCAGACAGGAAAAAATTCTCTTTCCGGTATTCGGACTGCTCCTTACAGGATTTATTGCTCCCGGCTCGCTGCCGTTGCTCGGCATGCTGTTTTTCGGCAATCTGCTCAAGGAATCTCTGGTGACCAAACGACTTGCCGATACGGCAAGAAATGCCATGATCGACATTGTCACCATCATCCTCGGCGTAACCGTCGGAGCCTCTACGCAGGCTACAACATTCCTCACGCCACAATCTGTGCTCATTTTCGTGCTTGGCGCGCTTTCCTTCATGATATCGACAGCAGGAGGGGTACTGTTCGCCAAATTCATGAACCGTTTTCTTTCGGCAGAAAACAAAATCAATCCGCTCATCGGCGCATCCGGCGTATCTGCCGTCCCAGACAGTGCGCGTGTTGCTCAAACAGAAGGGCTGAGAGCCGATCCTTCAAACCACCTCCTCATGCATGCGATGGCTCCTAACGTTGCCGGAGTTATCGGTTCCGCGGTTGCTGCCGGCATTATGATGAGTTTTCTGATGTAGACCCTTTTAATCAAGGGAAAAAACTTGACCATAGGGCCTTTCTATAACTTCCGATCAAATAATGTGCCGGATAGCCGAATCCAAAGAATCATTTGCCGCGATAAGTCAGGATGGCGAGTCCGATTTATCGCCGCAACACAATACAAACGGAGGCATGATTTATTCGGATTTCGTAACGTTTTTTTACGATACCGCGCTTCATGAAGTTCACGGCTTTTCGTATTTTAAGATTTTTTGGAACCTAACCTGAAAACCACCATGAGTCAACTTGATCTCCTCAATATTGTTCACCGCCCAAGAAGGCTTCGCAAGTCAGCAGCAATCAGAAACCTCGTTCAGGAGTATACCCTCTCGGTAAACGATCTGGTGTTTCCATTGTTCGTCTGCCCTGGAACCAATGTTGTGGAGGAAGTCTCCTCGATGCCCGGCAGTTTCCGTTACTCGATCGACAATGCAGTCAAAGAGTGCCAGGAACTCTGGGATCTTGGCATTCAGTGTATCGATCTTTTCGGTATTCCAGAAAAAAAGACAGAGGACGGCAGCGAGTCTTACAATGATAAAGGCATCATTCAGGAGGCCATCCGGGCTATCAAAGCCAAACTCCCCGAACTATGCATCATGACGGACGTTGCGCTTGATCCCTTTACGCCATTCGGGCATGACGGCCTTGTAAAAGACGGCATCATCCTCAACGACGAAACCGTAGAAGTGCTCTGTAAAATGGCAGCCTCGCATGCCAATGCGGGCGCTGATTTTGTTTCGCCGAGCGATATGATGGACGGTCGTATCGGCGCCATTCGCGAATCCCTCGACGACGCGGGTTTCTCCGATGTAGGAATCCTCTCCTATGCTGCAAAATACGCATCGAGTTTTTACGGACCTTTCCGGGATGCACTGCATTCCGCTCCGCAGTTCGGCGACAAAAGCACCTATCAGATGAATCCCGGCAATACCGATGAAGCCATGATGGAAATCGAACTCGACATAATGGAAGGCGCCGACATCGTAATGGTCAAGCCGGGCCTCGCCTATCTCGACATCGTCCGTCGCACCAAAGAACGCTTTGACGTTCCGGTTGCGATCTATCATGTTTCGGGCGAATACTCCATGGTCAAAGCCGCTGCTGAACGAGGCTGGATCGATGAAGAACGGGTTATGATGGAATCGTTGCTTTGCATGAAACGTGCCGGCGGTGACCTGATCTTTACCTATTATGCCAAAGAAGCAGCAAAAAAACTGCGCTGAACCATAGGGCAAAGAATTGCTGAAGTTTTTTTTATACAGCCCGGCTGTTCCATTGGTATAGCCGGGCATTTTTACTTTTGAGCAACACATGATACGTTACTTTACAGCGGGAGAATCCCACGGGCCCGCCCTGACGGCTATCGTCGAAGGCGTTCCGGCCGGAATTTCTGTTACGCAGGAAGATATCGACACTCAATTGCGGAGACGACAGCAGGGTTATGGCCGAGGTGGAAGAATGAAAATCGAAAGCGACACGGCCGAAGTCCTGTCGGGAATCCGTTTCGGTAAAACCATCGGATCGCCGATAACCCTGCTCATCAGAAACCGTGACTGGGAAAACTGGACTGCCTCCATGGCCAGATTCGAGAACCATGCTGCGGAAACGGCTAAAATCACCATACCGAGACCGGGACATGCCGATCTGGCTGGAAGGATAAAATATGGTTTCGATGACATCCGGCCGGTCATCGAACGCTCATCGGCTCGGGAAACCGCTGCCCGCGTTGCCGCAGGCACCGTGGCCAGAGTCTTTCTCAAGGCTCTCGGCATCGAGATCGGCAGCTATGTTTCATCGATCGGGCAAGCTGCGGAAGCTACAGACAATCCTGAAATTGAAAAGCTGCTGCGACAAGGAGCCGAAATGCTCGCACTCAAGGCAGACGCTTCACCGGTCAGAATGCTCGATAAAGCCGCCGAAAACAAAGCCATTGCGTCTATTGACGACGTCAAGGAACAGGGAGACACCCTTGGCGGCATCATCGAACTCTTCATTACCGGCGTACCTATGGGGCTGGGGAGCTATGTTCAACATGACAGACGTCTCGACGCAAAGCTCATTGCGGCACTTGTTTCTATTCAGGCTATCAAGGGCGCAGAGATCGGAAACGCTTTCGACAATACCCGCAAACCAGGCTCCCAGGTACATGACGAATTCTTCCTCAATCCCGACAAGGGACTTCAAAGAAAAACCAACCGGGCAGGAGGCCTTGAAGGCAGCATGTCAAGCGGACAGGCCATACACTTAAGAGCTGCAATGAAACCGATCTCGTCACTGGTTTCGCCATTGAATTCTTTCGACCTTGCAACCATGCAGCCGACGCTCTCCCGTTTCGAGCGGAGCGATACCTGCGCGGTACCTGCAGCCGGAGTTGTAGCTGAAGCCGCGCTCGCCCCCGTTATCGCCAACGCGATTCTTGAAAAATTCGGAGGCGACCATTTCAATGAAATCAGCAGCAGGCTAGAAAACTACAGAAACTATCTCCTCGATACATTTCAGACCTGAACATCGGCCTCGACACCAGCGGAGCCATCCTTTTCATTTCTGACCAGCTTCTGGTTCATTTCAAGGGATGGCTCTGCAACCTCCGTACGGCCCACAATCTGAGCAGGAACGCCGGCAACCGTATAATGCGGCGGCACGTCGTCGAGCACGACACTGCCCGCCCCGACTTTAGCCCCTTCGCCGATAACCACATTACCGAGGATTTTAGCTCCAGCCCCGATCAGTACGGATTTATGCACTTTCGGGTGTCGATCGCCGGTCTCCTTGCCTGTTCCGCCGAGCGTGACTTCATGAAGCAGCGAAACATTGTCATCGACGACGGCCGTCTCGCCGATAACCAGGCTTGTCGCATGATCGAGCAGAATACCTTTGCCGATCACGGCCGCAGGATGAATATCTACCGCAAACACCTCCGTCATCCTGTTCTGGATAAAATAGGCCATGGTTTTACGGTCATTTCGCCAAAGCCAATGCGCCAGCCTGTATGCCTGGAGAGCCTGATACCCTTTCAGGAAAAGCATGATTTCAAAGTAATGCACAGCGGCTGGATCGCGCTGCTGGGTAGCAACGAGATCCAGTACCGCAAACTCCACCTGTTCCGGGCTCTGACGGTAAAAATCCTCGAACAGCCCCTGCAGCACCAGCGGCGGAAAATGCTTCGAACCTAGCTTCACCGAAAGCAGCATGGCAAGCGAAGAGGCAAAATCATCGAAACGAAGAATATGCTGTTCGAGAAAAATACTGATTTCCGGATCGCGACCGCATTCGTTCGCCGCTTCGGCAACGATCGCCTTCCATATATTGACTTTTAAATCTTCATGCATAGGTCATTATACTGATGTCCCTTAAAAAAACACGGTCACGCTCACTACCATCACCGCAGTTCCTGCCGATGATCATTCACTTTCAATGAAAGCAGATCAGAAACTAACAGGTTTCAAAGGATAATGCCAATCCGGAATGCACTGAGAAGAAGAAATAAATCCTAAACGAGGTAATTATCGCTCTAATAGTTCAGTTATCTTGTCTGTTGCCCATAGCGGTTAATCATCAGCTCAAGCTCCTCAAGTTTAATCGGCTTTGCAATATAGTCATCCATGCCCGCAACAAGACACTCCTCGCAATCGCCAGCCATGGCATGAGCCGTCATGGCAATCACCGGTACCTGATGGTCAAGTACTGGCGAATCGGGATTCCTGATAGACCGAACAGCTTCAAGACCGTCCATCCGAGGCATCTGCACATCCATAAACACAATATCGTATTTAACTGCTGCAAGCGCATTTATGGCCTGAAGACCATTCGAAACGATATCCACATCCAATCCGATCTTGCTCAGCATGCTGCTGGCAACGATCTGGTTGACGGAATTATCCTCGACAAGCAGCACCTTGCGGTTTCTTCGACATATTTTTCGCAGAGCCTCTCCAGTCGCTGATCCGGAAATCGACGGGTCAGATCGCATGCCCTCTGCCTGTTTTTGAACCGCAAGTCTGCAGAGAGTTTCTTTCAGCTCCCTGATTCTCACCGGCTTTGCAAGACTTGCCTCAAAACCGGCTTCAAGGAGCTCTTCCCTGCTCTGCATGCCAGCCATAGATGAGAGCATAACGAGTCGTAACGCATGAAAACGCTCATCTTCTCGTATAGTGCGTCCAAGCATGCATCCGTCAATTTCCGGCATCTGCATATCGATAATGGCAAATGTGAATGGATCGTCTTCCTGAACGCCGATATCAAGCAACCGCATCGCTTCCGAAGCATCGGAAACAGAAACGACCCTCACCTTCCATAACCCGAGTCTTGCTGCAAGAATCTCCCTGTTCGTGGCGTTATCATCTACAACAAGCATCTTCATGCCGGACAACAATGCAATGGCATCATGCTCGACCATGGTCTGATCCGGCGGCAGCTCGAAAACAGCCGTAAACCAGAATGTAGATCCTTTTCCCTCAATGCTGTTCAACCCGATCTCTCCCTTCATCATCTCAACAAGCTGCCTGGCAATAGACAGCCCGAGCCCGGTACCGCCGTATTTTCTTGTCGTTGATGAATCCGCCTGGGTAAACTGATTGAAAATCAGCTGCTGATTTTCGGAAGAAATCCCGATACCCGTATCGGTAACGGTAATAAACAGCTTCATCTTGCCTTCATCTCGAGACTGAACTTCGACCCTGATGACAACTTCCCCGCGTTCGGTAAACTTGACGGCATTGCCGGCAAGATTATTGAGAACCTGCCGAAGTCTTGCAGGATCGCCACGCAAAAATAACGGCACATCCGCAGCTATACCGTAAGCAAACTCGATACCTTTCCACTGGGCCTTGAAAGCAACGGCGCCGGCAACCTCGTCCATAAGAACTGCGAGATCGAAATCGATATGTTCAAGGACAAGCTTTCTTGCCTCGATTTTGCAAAGATCGAGAATATCGTCGATCAGATTAAGAAGAGAAATCGCACATGAATCGACAGTTTCAGCAAACATCTTCTGCTCAGCGGTTAGCCCGCTTTCAAGAAGCATGCTCGTCATTCCTATCACGCCATTGAGCGGTGTACGAATTTCATGGCTCATATTGGCAAGAAACTCGCTTTTCGCCTTATTTGCCATCTCTGCCTGGCGGGAAGCATCCTCAAGCTTTCTGTTAGTCTCGCGCAGCAGCTGCTCCTCGTATTTTCTTTGTTCAAGATCGTCTACCACCCAGATCACCCCTTTGTCGAGATCGTCCAGATCGAACGCCTTCCCCGACAAACTGCACCATACAGGTGAACCGTCCTTGCGTCGCAACTGGTATTCCACCTGAAACTGTTCGCCATCCCTGAGCTTTTCATAATGCATCCGTCCGAAATCCTGAAACCGTTCAGTGCTGAGATGGAGCTGCTTCATACCGATACCTTCGAGTTCTTCCGGAGAATCGTAACCGAGAATCTCAGCAAGACGCCGATTGCCGCGAACACAAACCCGTCCTCCCCTGAGCAACATGATCCCGATATGGGAATTGTTGAAGATATGTTCGAACTCAAGAGTCCTGGCCCGAAGCGCCTCCTCGGACCTTTTTCTTTCCGTTATATCCGTATGCGAGCCAGCCATCCTGAAAGGTATTCCGAGCTCGTCACGAACAGCTTCTCCGCGCGCAAGAATCCACCTGTAGCCCCCATCTTTATGCTTCATGCGAAACTCCTGCCGATATTGCTTCAAGCTCCCCTTCAGGTAGCGATTTACATATCCTATGACCGAAGCACGGTCGTCGGGATGAATATTATCTGAAAATGAAGTAAAAACATTCGGCAGTTCATCATCCTTATAGCCAAGCATTCTCTTCCACTGCTGCGAGAGATAAAGCGTGGAGTCTCGCAAATTCCAGTCCCAGATACCATCATTGCTCCCGTTAACTGCCAGCATGAACTGCTCGCGGCTCTTTCTCAATTCCTCCTCAACCACCTTGTGACCGGTAATATCGAGCAGAATGCTTTCGCAAGTGACATACTCGCCCCGAGGATCCCGTCGAATGATGGTCATGTCCTTGATCCAGCGAATACCGCCGTCTGCATGTACAACCCTGTAATCGTCGTGCTGAACCGTTGTTACCGATAGATTGACAATTGCCTCAGATACCTGCTGCTGAATACCTCCCAGATCCTCCGGATGGACAAGCGAAGCAAAAGAAACCCGGCCCGACCTGAAATCCGATGCCGGATAACCGAATAGTTCAAGCGTATTGCCTGAAACATAATCAACTGGCCATGCATCATGTTTTTTCCATATGAATGCCGCCGCCTGACTTCGTTCGACCAGATCGTTGGCAAATCGAAGTTTGCCTGCCTCGTCGATTTTGTGTAATGCATACCCGAGGTCACGGGCTAACTCGGAAAAATACTCCTGTTCAAGCGGTATGCGGGAAAACGATTTCGGTACGGAAACCGACAGCACCCCGTATATAACATCACCGAAAGCGAGTACGCTGGAAAACCCCGACCGGCCGCTATAGCATGACGAGAGAGGACACTGATGGCAATCGACCAGAGGATCCTCGACAATCAGATGAAGCTGACCACCCATCACTTTTCTGACGCAGTCCGGCAAATCCCCCCTTTGCAAGCGCTCCTCCATCTTTTCAAAAGCATCGCCTGTTCCGGAAAAAGCCGTATGGCGAAGGTTACCGCAACCATCGACAAGTATCGCCCATACATTGAAATATTCAAGTGTACCGGCAAGAGCTTTACAGACTCTTGAAATCAGCTGATAGGGATCCTGCTCGGTTATGATCAGATGATTGACAAGACGAAGCGCTTGCAATACCTGATAATCGTGATGGATCAGATCAGTTTCAGTCCGGATGCCGGTTGGCTTCTGACTTCCATCAAGCTTAAGATGACCCGTAACTTGTTCTTTCATAATCTTCGAAAGAATAATCGATTGAGAGCATCATACCCAACACGTAACGCCATGATTATGCATGACGCTAACCTCTCAATACTGACGTCAAAAAAACAGAATAAAAAAGGGGGGCAGGATGTGCATTCTACAGGCGAATAGCAAAACGACTGTAAAAGTATTTTTAATATAGGCTTTTCCTGAAATGCAACAATCTTCAAAAGAGCAGGAAAAAGGAAAATCATGAGACTTTTTCCATTGCTGGCGACTGTGAAAAAATTATTATAGTGTAATACTTATAAGAACTGCGTGATCCCCCCCCGCAATGGCATATAAAAACGAACAGATAAAGATCGACAACCCGCCCAGCAATGATGATAAAAAGTACACCAGGGAAATAACGAAATTGAAAAGCGAGTTTCTCAACAACGTATCCCACGAAATCCGAACCCCTCTAAACGGCATCATAGGTATGACTGACTGCCTGTTCGATACGGAACTTGACGAAAAACAGCGATTTTTTGCAGAAACGATCAAATCGAGTACAACATCGCTTCTCAAGCTTACTGATACCATCCTGACATTTTCCAATGCGGTTTCAGGAAAAATGAAACCCGATCGACGATTTTTCTCGCTTTCGTCTCTGTTGTCGGATTTAAAACAAGCACTCTCTCCTGTCGCTGAAAAAAAAGGCATCGGATTTTTCATCCATATCCAAACCGGTGTACCAGACCCGATCGAGGGAGATCCAAAAAAACTGAGCCTGGTACTGACCAACCTTGCGGAAAATGCAGTCAAATTCACAGCTAAAGGCAACGTGGACATTTTTGTCGATCGTGAACATCATGGCGAAAAGAACGGCTCGCTACGGTTTTCGGTCAGCGACACCGGACCAGGGATACCCGAAGAGAAAATCGTAACGCTCTTTGATGCCTTCTCCCAGATTGACGCTTCGTCGACGCGAAAACATGAGGGTCTCGGTCTTGGACTCGCAATCTCGAGGGAGCTGGTAAGGCTAATGAATGGCGAAATAGGCATGAAAAACCGCGAAGCGCATGGTGCCTGTTTTTGGTTTACGGTACCGCAAAGCCTTTCTTATCTGGAAAAAGATCCAAAAAAACGCTCTGAAAAACATGCAGTAACCGCAGCAAAACCCATACAGCCGGCAATGCTGCCTGCTACCGGCGATCGGCCGCGAATACTGGTTGCAGAGGATAATCCTGTCAACCAGCAGGTTGTGCTCCTGATGTTGAAGAAATCGGGTTTACAGGCAGATCTGGCATCTAACGGAAAAGAGGCTGTGCAGGCAATTGAAAAAAGACATTACGACCTCATCTTCATGGATATCCAGATGCCTGAAATGGATGGTCTTGAAGCGACCCGCATCATTCGGATGATCGAATCCGAACAAAACACTCCGATTGTTGCTCTTACGGCCCACACCCGACAGGAAGACCGCGACAGCTGTTTCGATGCCGGCATGAACGACTTTCTTCCAAAACCGTTAAACCGTCAGGAAGTTGAACGTATTCTGCAACACTGGCTTCCGAAATTCCGTGGACCTGACTGACGCCGTCGCTGCTGGTCAACTCCCATATTGAGCATCATCACCAACCATCACTCCTCAATGCCCTTGATTATGTCCACAATTGTACGACCCGGAATAAGTCCGGGATTTCACTACAGGCTGAGACAGTACATACAGAAAAAACACGGATCAATCAATGCATTTTGTCGGGCGGTCGGCATAAAATACCCGGCACAGATGACACCCTACCTTTCCGGAAAATGCACTCCAGGTAAAAAAATGATCGAACGACTTGAAATGGATGGCGCTGATATCCAATGGATTTTGAATGGCAATGTCCAACAGCAGGCCACAACGATGCTGGGCGAAACCCTTATGCTTTCCCGATATCGCATGGACATCGACACGCTTTTTCTGAAGGTTCGTCTTCATGTACAGAGATTTTCAGATCTGTACAAACCCTGTGTCGATGCCTATGCTGTGCTTGATCACGATAAATCGATCGTTGATTTGAGTGGCTCTCTGGAAAATTTTCTCGGCTACCCTCAAAACACGCTAACCGGCATGAACCTGAAAAGCATTATGCATCCGGAAGACTATCGTGTAGTGCAAAGAGCCCTGGAAAAAGAAACGAGGAATGATGCGATTGTTACATTCACATCGAAATTCAAAAAACATGACGGTTCATATATCACAACCGAATGCTCTCTTGCGATGCATACAAAGCCGATGAGCGACCTGTCGGAATACGCAATGATCCTCAAAAGCTCAGATTCATAAGAACAGCCGAACGCTTTAAGCAATCGCTTCGCGAGAATTATCACTGCAGCAGATTCAGGCTCATGAGCAGTTCCTTGCCGCTGAACGGCTTCTTGAGCGTCGTATGCGCTCCAAGCGCATCCGCCAGAACCAGATAATTTTCGGGTCCCACTTTACCTCCGCCGGAAATAGCCATAATCTTTATGGCGGGGTATTGGCGGTGTATCTCCATAATAGTTTCGATCCCCTCCTTTTCCGGCATGATAAGGTCCGTGATTACGACATCGATCTCCGGACTGCCTTCAAGAAATTCCAGTCCTGCCTTGCCATTATCTGCCTCGAAAACGGCATGTTCCGCCTTTTGAAGCGTTACGCCGATAAATTTTCGTATGGAGCTATCGTCATCGATAACAAGAATATTCATTGCTGCATGGTTATAAGTGATCGGAACCGGACAGGAGCTCCCTGACCGACTGGGCAAGATTGTCCAGCCTTACCGGTTTTTTAAGCAATTTCCTGATACCATAGCGACTCAGCGGTACGGTATATTCAATATCTTTGCCATAACCGGTCATCAGGACGACCGGCAGATGCGGGCTGATTTCGTGCAGCTCGCGTGCAAATTCTATACCGGTCATCTCCGGCATGGTAAGGTCGGTGATCACAATATCGAATGCGGCAGGATCCCGACGGAACAGGGCAAGCGCCTCTACCGGCGAGTTCAGGGCTCGAATGCTGAATCCAAGCTTGCCCATCATCACGCTCATCAACTGTACTGTTGCCGGTTCGTCGTCGACAAAAAGAATACTGGCGGTTGCGGTACCTTCCGACTGACCGACCGCTCCCTCCTGTAATGCACCATCTCCCGTTATCACGGGCAGGTAGATCCTGAAGGTACTGCCCATACCGACAGCACTCTCAACCGCCACATCACCTTTGCTGCTTGTCACGATGCCATGAACGACCGACAGACCAAGGCCGGTGCCTTTGTTGACTGGCTTCGTGGTATAAAAAGGCTCGAAAATCCGTTCCATAGTCGCCTCGTCCATACCTTGGCCAGTATCGGAAACGCTGAGCTGAACATACCTCTCGCCGGACAATGCTGGCATGAGCCTGCGAAACTCGCCGTCTGGAATAACCTCCCGGAGATCGATCGTCAGTAAGCCGCCCGACGCTTCCATTGCCTGGAACGCATTAGTGCAGAGGTTGACGATAACCTGATGGATCTGAGAAGGATCAGCAAGCACATAGCCGCAGTTGCCATCGATAGTCTGGCTAATCGTTATGGTTGCAGGAATCGAAGGACGCAGGAGCTTCATTGCTTCATCGACGATTGCCTGCACGCTGACCACAACAGGAGTGCGTTCGTCTGCCCGACTGAAAGTAAGAATCTGCGCAACGAGGTTTTGCGCTCTCATGGAAGCCTGCATGATCTCGGCAAAATACTCATGCAACGGATCTTCATCGGTAAGGGACGCGACTCCCATTTCCGCATAACCGAGAATCGGAGTAAGAATATTGTTGAAATCATGTGCTATGCCGCCGGCAAGGGTGCCGATGGTTTCGAGACGCTGGGTTTTTTTCAGGCGTAACTCGAGTTGCCGTTTTTCATCCTGAGCCGCAACTCTTTCCGTAATATCGAACAGAATTCCGTCAATACCGGAAAAAGCTCCAACATCGGTAAAAACAGACGTTTTGCGATCTTCTATCCATCTGACGACGCCATCGGGATGCACTATCCGGTAAACGATGATCTGCGACCCTGTTGATTCCCGCAGCTGACTGCAGGAATCGACAACAAGCTGACGGTCATCAGGATGAATATATGAGAAAACCTCTCCGATCGACCCTGCAACCGACGACAGAATCTCCTGATTGGAAGCAGCCGTTTTGACATCCGAAAGAAACCGTATCGAATCATCTGCCGATATATGGTAAACCACCCCGGGAATATTGTCGATAATGGACCGGATCTCCTCGCTAATGCGTTTCTGCAAAACGCTTTCGCGCAATGCTGCTTCTGCGCGTTTCAGTTCGTAGAGATCGACGATGATCGTACGCAGCCCGGTAACAGCCCCTTGACGCCTGATCGGCGAACTGTATAACAGAACAGGTCGCCTGATGCCGTCTTTCATAATAACAGTGTACTCGTTTCCTCTTGGTATATAACCTGGCTCAAGCATCTGGATCCGGTTTTTCCGAGCTTTTTCGAGATCTTCAGGCACGAGATAGCTGAATGCCGAAACGCCCTGCTGTAACTCGCCGGGCGTCAGACTGAAAAACTTCTGCCCTTCAAGATTGACATAGGTAGCAACACCCTGCATATCCATCTCGAAAAGTGGCAGAGGAAGATACTCGGTAAGTTCCCTGAATTTCTTTTCGCTCTCCACTACAGCGGACTGATTTCTCAACCGCTCGGAAATATCCCGGCTGATGCCGAACAGTACCGGCTTGCCATCCCACGTTCCCTGCGTAATTTTTGTTTCTACAGGAAGCCGCCCCCCCGACTTCACTACAAGCGGAATAAGACAAACGTTCTCAATGCCGGCAAGCATTTTCTCTACCGTCTCTTTGGCCTCAAGTCGCTGCTCCGGAGGGTGCACATCGAGCACATGCATCTGCAGCAGTTCTTCCTGAGAATACCCGAGAGAATTGAGACTTGCCGCATTGGTATGCCTGATGGTTCCATCTTCTCCTATAATGAAGAGCATGTCGTCGATGGTGTCGAAAAGCAGGGCAAGGTTCTTGTTGACGGCAATTATTTTCTCCTCATGAGTTGCCTGCACGATGGCAGCTCCGATATGTGAGACAACTGCTTCAAGAGCTTTCCTGGAAAATTCAGGCACATGGTCGAGTGTATGTGAACCAACATTCAGGCATGCGACAACCCGGTTCTTGCTAAGCACCGGAAGAACCGCTATGGCCTTCAGACCTTCCTGCCGCACAGGGTCCCGTGGATCGGCATTCATCTCTGAAAAGCAGCTGTATAATACTTTGCCTGCAACAACAAGACTGCACTGTGACGAATACGGCATATAATGAGCTGTCTCCCTGACGAACATTTCCGACAACCCCTGACTGTACGCCAGGCTCAGACTGTTGTCTGACTCGTTGAGCATGTAGATGCCCCCACTATCCATTCCGGATATTTCAATTGCGGTCTGAAGACAATGGCGCAATGTCTCTTCGAACGATTGCGATGCGCTGAGTTTCAGGGCAAGATCGAGCTCTCGCTGGATAAGCTGCTCTACCTGTTTGCGCTGCAGCGCATTGGCAATGATACCTCCGGCAAGCATGAGAATCGAGGCGGCATCGTCCTGCCAATGCCGCTCATCCCTTACGGCATCGAATCCGATATAACCGAACGGAACTTTCCCCGATACAAGCGGTATAAGAATAATGGAGAGAATATCCTGCTGCTGAAGGATCTCGCGTTCCGAAGCGGCTTCGTCAGGCAGTTCGGAAACCCTTGGCACGATGATCACTTCCTTATTTGTGATTCTGGTTGTCGACCATGAAAAATCGTCGGTCGGTAGTCGCTGCAGGATATCCATCTGCGGCTCGATACCTTCGGCACACCACTCGTGGGTGTTGTCCATGAACCGCAGGTTGTCGTAGTACTGGAAAATATAGCTGCGATCGGCCTGGACGAACTCGCCGATACTTTGCAGCGCTTCGTTGATCATGGCATCAATGCCATTTGCCGAAACATTGATGAACCGGTTTGCCAGCGACGAAACAAGACGCTCGAACTGGCGATTGTAAGCCCATGACGCTTCGGACTGCTTGCGCAACGAATTATCGAGCAGATACCCTTCATAGCTGGCGATACGACCGTCGTCGTCCCTGACAATGGCCGTAAAATCATACACCCAGACAATCGCGCCGTCCTTGCGGAGAACGCGGTACTCCTGCTCGAAAGAGGTTCTGTCAGGATCGGAGGAATAAACCGCAAGTTCCTTCTGGACCCTCACGATATCGTCCGGATGGATCACATCGATATAGTTTATACTGCCATCAGTGAAATCATCCGGCTCGTAACCGAACAGCAAGGAAACATTGGGTGAAACATACTCGGCAGGAAGTCCCGGAACATTGTTCCACCTGAAAACCGTCACTGGACCTTCCAGAAAAAATTTCCGTTCCTGCTTCAGCCTCTCCTCGGCAAGTTTGCGACAGGTTATATCCTGATGTGAGCCTGTCATTCTGACCGGAACTCCAGCTGCATCTCTCTCAAAAACCTTTCCACGATCGAGCACCCATACCCAGTGACCGAGTTTGTGCCGCATCCTCAGCTCTATTTCGTAGTAATCGGTCTCGCCGTCGAAATACCTCGCAAGCAGTTCGCCTGATTTGAAGAGATCGTCAGGATGACACCACGCTTCCCATGTGGTTATGGTGACCGGTTGAAGTTCCTCAAGGGTATAACCGATCATTTCAGCCCAGACCTTATTGATGGTTATGATACCGGTACGAATATCCCAGTCCCAGTACCCGGCTTTTGTTGCCTCGATAACCATGGAAAGCCGCTGCAGCTCTCGCTTCAGTTCGGAATTCTCGTATTGCAGACGCGCATGTTCGTCGTCTCCCGATTGTCCTGCACTAGAAACGGTTACGTGGTTCATCGTTCAGTATGTCAACAGAAAACCATCATAACCGGCAAAGGTAGTACTATTGCACATTTTTATATCCTGTAAGAAATACATTCCCGGAAACCGATACGATGCTGCTTCAGGGTATCAAGAAAACATTTCTCATAAAAGGAACGGCCCCTGGTTGAAAAAACAAACGCCGAAATTACCAGTACTACATCGAAAAAAAATATACTACCTCATTGCCGAAATGCATATCTTTCTGCCTTGCAAAAGCCCTATTGTAACTGGCTGAAAATCAACGGCAACCCTTTTATAAGAATGATATCCGAATAGAGCAAGTTCCCCGAATCGCCATCACAAAAGCAGTTTCTCGATTTCTGATCGCAACACATTCAGCTTGAATGGTTTGCGTATAAAAGCATCAAATCCCGGCAGCAATTCGCGGCCGTGAAGCACGTCAGCTGTATAACCTGACATATAAAGAGCTTTGAGTCCGGGTCTATGCGAACGAAGCCGATCCGTAAGTTCGCATCCGTTCATTTCGGGCATCATCAAATCTGTCAGACATAGAGCAATATCGCCAGAATATGATCCGGAAATAGCAAGCGCTTCAGAAGGCCAGGATGCCAGTAATACAGTATAACCCGACTCCTCAAGAACTTTGCGGCAAAGCTTCCGGATGCCGGGATCGTCCTCTACAAGAAGAATAGTCTTTCGACTCTGCTGTATATCGTCTCTTACTTCAACGGTAACGCTTTCCGCAGCTTTCCGGGATATGCCATCATGCAGCGGCAGATAGATATCGAAAGCAGTGCCCATCCCCTCTTCGCTCCGACAGTAAATGAATCCCCTGTTCTGCCTGACGATCCCGTAAACGGTCGAAAGCCCCAGCCCGCTCCCCTTGTCGGGACCCTTGGTCGTAAAGTAAGGCTCCATAATGCGCGGTAAATCCTGTTGACTGATACCGCACCCATCATCTGTGACCGTTAATACAGCGTAGTAACCCCTCTTTACAGAAACTCCCACACTATCGGTCTCTCCATCAAAACATGCCTGGCTTGTGGAAAGCCTGATCATGCCGCGTCCGGTAATGGCGTCACGCGCATTGATACAGAGGTTTATAACGATCTGATCGATCTGAGATGGATCGATATGCACACCGTAAGCCCTGTCGCCGGGATTCCACTGCAGCTGAATCTGTTTCCCGAGAATCGGTTTCAGCATCGCTATCGTTGCCTCGATTACTGCGTTAAGATCGAGAAGTTGCGGACTCACGTCCTGCTTTTGTGCAAAAGCAAGCAATTGTCTTGTAAGATCAGCCGAATGGAGCGCTGTTTCGCGAATAGTCACAAGGGCCTCTTCCAACTGCTGCGGAGCATCAAGCAGACCAAGCGCCATTTCTGCGCTTGTAAGAATAACAGCCAGCATATTGTTGAAATCATGCGCTATACCGCCGGCAAGCTGGCCGAGAAGCTCCATCTTTCCGGCATGCTGCACCTGTTTTTCCAGCAGGGCATTCTGTTCCTCGGCAACCTTCCGCTGCGTGACATCAAGAACCATGCCGATATAGCGAGCAAGCTCTCCTTTTTGATCAAAAACAGGCGTTCCTTTAGACATCAGCCAACGATGCGAACCATTGCGATCCCTTACCCGCCACTCGACGACGAACTCTTCGCCGTTGAGCGCAGCATGCCGAACAATCCTCGATACATGGTCTCGATCTTCGGGAAAAATAGTGTTCAACCATGATTCGTAGGATGCTTTACAGGAATACGGTTCCAGTCCATAGAGCTGCCACAGCTCGTTCGACCAGACATTTCCATTCGATATCACATCCCACTCCCAACTCCCCGCGCCGGCTTTTGCCATAACAAGCCGCAGACGCTCATTGCTTTTTGCGAGTTCGCTGGTCGCAAGCATACGGGTGGTCAGGTATCGGGCCGAAGAAAGCACGCAGCGCGTGGTTTCAACCAACAGAATCTGTGACGAAATTTCAACAGGTATCTTGCTGCCATCTTTATGCCGGTGAACCGCCTCGAATACAACGCGACCATCCCTTCTCAGGATGTCAACAGCCTTCTCCATATACCCGGACGATAGGTCCTGATCATCCAGATCGTATGGCCTCATCTGATGCAGTTCCGCTTCGGTATAGCCCAGCCTGTGGCATGCTGCCGCGTTGACCAGCATAAACCGGCCCAGCTCGCCATCATCACCTATGCCATGCAAAAACATACCATCCAAGATATGGTCCCAGAATAGTCTGCAGTGTATGTCGATATTCCGGTTATTGTTCATCG
>JAFGMZ010000188.1 GCA_016927285.1 Chlorobiaceae bacterium | reverse complement strand
GTCATCGTCGACAAGGTTAGCAATCCAGTAAATAATAAATAACAAGGAGAGAACATTGGGTCAGAAAGTTAATCCTACTGGATTCAGGCTTGGGATCATCAAGGACTGGACATCTCGATGGTATGACGACAGTCCTGTTATAGCGGATAAAATCAAGCAGGATCATGTGATTCGCAACTATGTGCAGGCGAGGCTCAAAAGAGAAAAGGCAGGTATTGCGCGTATCGTCATAGAGCGGACCACCAAGCATATCAAAATAAATATTTACGCTGCCCGTCCGGGAGCAGTTGTAGGGCGCAAAGGCGAAGAGATCAATAATCTCTCGCAGGAATTGAGCCGTATAACAGGTAAAGAGGTTAAGATCGATGTCGTCGAGGTTGTAAAGCCTGAGACCGAGGCCCAGCTCATCGGTGAAAATATTGCATACCAGCTCGAAAACCGTGTATCGTTCAGAAGGGCCATGAAGCAGGCTATTCAGCAGGCCATGCGTGCAGGTGCCGAGGGCATCAGGATCCGTTGTGCCGGTCGTCTCGGCGGTGCTGAAATAGCAAGGGCCGAGCAGTACAAGGAAGGCAAGATTCCGCTTCACACCATCAGGGCAAATGTTGATTATGCGAGCGTAACGGCGCATACCATTGCAGGCACCATCGGCATTAAAGTATGGGTATACAAGGGCGAAGTACTTGTTCAGCGTATCGATGCAATTGAAGAGGAGGAGCAGAAAAGGATGAAGGACCGTCGCTCCGATCCTAAGTCAAGGCCGCGTGATGGACGTCCAAAAAGACGCCGTCGTACCAAGCAGGCATAATGATCTATACATTACAATCAGAAAAAGAATGGAGTTGTCGGTATGTTAATGCCAAAAAGAGTTACATATAGAAAGACCCAGAGAGGCCGGATGAAGGGCAATGCCGGTCGTGGCACGACGGTGTCTTTCGGTTCTTTCGGTCTTAAAGCTCTGGAGCCCGCATGGATTACCAGTCGTCAGATCGAGGCAGCGCGTGTTGCCATGAACAGGTATATGAAGAGAGATGGTAAAATCTGGATAAGGATATTTCCCGACAAGCCTGTAACCAAGAAAGCAGCCGAAACCCGAATGGGTTCGGGTAAAGGTTCTCCTGAATTCTGGGTAGCAGTCGTCAAGCCAGGCAGGATCATGTTCGAGGCGGAAGGCGTATCGAGAGAGATTGCAACCGAAGCATTCAGACTTGCCGCACAGAAGCTGCCCATCAAGACCAGGTTCATTGTAAGGCCCGATTACGAGGGTTAACCGAGCAATTTATACGACAAGAGGATTATAACTATGAAAAAGCACGAAGTAGCGGCAATGAGCAAGCAGGAGCTGAATGAAAAAATCCAGCAGCTTGAGGACAGGATTGCCGATATCAATTTTTACAAAGTGATCGAACTGCCGCAGAACCCCATGGTGTTTCGCAACTCGAGGCGCGATATTGCCCGAATGAAGACGCAGCTCCATAAAATGAACGCTGCAGAAGCCGCACAGCATTGATAAATGGCAACAACAAACGGTTTAGGATTAATGGAAGAAAATAAAACAGGGACTGCTGCAATGGAACAGAAAGCTGCAGCGCGGGGGCGTAAGAAAAGCTGGCAAGGCAAAGTTATCAGCGACAAGATGGACAAGGCAATTGTCGTTGCAATAGAGCGCAGGGTACAGCATCCGGTCTACAAGAAATATTTCAAGAAGACCACAAAGCTGATGGCGCACGATGAAAAGAACGAAGCAGGCATAGGTGATCTCGTTAAAATTATCGAATGCAGACCGCTCAGCAAAAGAAAAAGCTGTCGTCTCGCCGAAATTATCGAAAAAGCCAGATAAACTGACTTTTTATACATTATAAATAAGGTTGAAACAGGATGATCCAGAAAGAAACAAATCTTGTTGTTGCAGATAACAGTGGCGCCAAGAAAGTTCGCTGCATACATGTCTTCGGAGGTACGGGAAGGCGTTATGCCGGACTTGGCGACCAGGTAATCGTATCGGTAAAGGCGGCTGTTCCGGGCGGTGTCGTAAAGAAAAAAGATGTTTGTAAAGCTGTTGTTGTTCGTTGCGTTAAAGAACAGAGAAGAAAAGACGGTTCATACATCAGATTCGACGAAAATGCCGTTGTTCTGCTCAACGCACAGGGAGAACCTCGAGGGACACGTATTTTCGGACCGGTCGCAAGAGAATTACGCGACAGAAAATATATGAAAATCGTATCTTTGGCGCCTGAAGTGCTGTAAAGCATTCAAGCGGGAGTAACTCAGTTGGTAGAGTCACAGCCTTCCAAGCTGTTGGTCGCGAGTTCGAGTCTCGTCTCCCGCTCAGGATTTTATGAATACTATCATATTAGTGAAAAATGAAAACAGGGATTAAAAAAGTTAAGCTGCATGTCAGGAAAGACGACAGCGTCGTGGTCATCAGCGGTAACGATAAGGGTAAGGCAGGGAAGGTGCTGAAGGTATATCCCCAGAAATGTCGGGTTATAGTAGAAGGCGTGAACATCAGAAAACGTCATATGAAACCAACACAGACCCAGCCGCAGGGAGCAATAATAGAGAGGGAGTTCCCGATTCATGCTTCGAACGTCAAGAAAAGCTAAGCAGATTCAGTAATAGACAAGTCGGTATGACCAAGACCATTCCGACAACAATGAAAAGATAATGACAAAGAAAACAGAAAACACGCCGGCGGAAAACGTAGAAGCACGCCTTCAGACATTCTACCATGACAAGGTGGTTCCGAAACTCATGGAGCGGTTCCAGTACAAAAACATCATGATGGTGCCAAAGCTTCAGAAAATATCGATCAATATCGGCGTCGGAGAAGCTGCGGCAGAACCAAAGCTGCTTGAGACCGCAATAAGTGAGCTTGGCCAGATCACGGGTCAGAAACCTCAGATCCGCAAGTCCAGAAAGGCAATATCGAATTTTAAACTGCGTGAAAACCAGGCGATCGGTTGCAGGGTAACTCTCCGCAGGAAATTTATGTACGAATTTTTAGACCGTTTCGTCAGCTTGGCCGTACCGAGGATTCGCGACTTCAGGGGGCTGAACGATACCAGTTTCGACGGCAGAGGAAATTACACCACCGGTATCAGGGAACAGATCATATTTCCGGAGATCGATATCGATAAGGTACCGAGGATATCAGGTATGGATATCACTTTTGTGACATCCGCAGCCACCGATGAAGAGGCGTATGTACTGCTTTCCGAGCTTGGTACGCCGTTCAAAAAGAAGAACAACTAACTTATCAGGAAATCCGAGATGGCCAAGAAAAGCGTTATTGCACGAAACGAGAAAAGAAAAAAGCTTGTAGAGAAGTATGCTGCAAAGCGGGAAGAACTGTTAAAAGCCGGCGATTACGAGGCTCTTCGCAAGTTGCCGAGAGATAGTTCTGCAACAAGGGTCAGAACACGTTGCGTCCTTACCGGTCGCGGCAGAGGTGTTTACGAGAAATTCGGGCTTTGCCGTCAGATGTTTCGCAAGCTGGCTCTTGAGGGAAAGCTTCCAGGCGTCAAAAAGGCAAGCTGGTAAGTTGATCAGTATTGCAGAAAAGAGAGAGAGATTTGTTCATTTTTGAAAGTAACCAACGTTCGCTATGCCTGTAACGGATTCTATTGCAGATTATATCACCCGTATCAGAAATGCGGGGAGAGCAAAAAACAAGACTACCGATATTCCGTATTCTAAACTCAGGGAGAACATATCCCGACTGCTTGTTGAGAAAGGGTACATAAAAAACTTTACGGTTATAACGACCGAACAGTTTCCGTTTATTCGCGTTGAGTTGAAATATGTCAGAGAAGGCGAACCAGCGATACGGGAGATTACGAGGGTGAGCAAGCCCGGTAGAAGAGTGTACCAGGGAAAGGATATCAGGAAATACCTGGGAGGTCTTGGACTCTATATCCTTTCATCATCAAAAGGGATCATCACCGATAAAGAGGCTCGCGAACAGGGCGTCGGCGGAGAAATCCTCTTCCGCATCTATTAATTATATAAGCCAAAGCGTACAGAATATCATGTCAAGAATAGGAAAAATGCCGATAGCCCTGGCTGGTCAGGCAAAAATCGAGATCAGCGACGACAATATAAAGGTGACCGGTCCTAAAGGCACGCTTGAACAGGCGATGGTTTCGCAGGTATGCGTGAAGGAAGAGGACGGATCCGTAACGGTAGGAAGGGTTGACGACAGCAAGAAGGCAAGAGCAATGCACGGCCTTTACAGGATGCTTATCAACAACATGGTCGAAGGTGTAACGAAAGGGTTTACCAGAAAACTTGAAATCGCAGGCGTTGGTTATCGTGCCGAACTGAAAAACGACATGCTGGCACTTTCGCTCGGCTATTCGCATATGATCTATTTCAAAGCGCCAGACTGCATCAAGATTGAGGTCCCCGATCAGACAACCATTCTGATCAGTGGAATCGACAAGGCACTTGTTGGTCAGGTTGCAGCAAAGATTCGTTCGTTCAGGAAGCCGGAACCCTACAGAGGCAAAGGCATCAAGTATCAAGGCGAGATCGTACGCCGTAAGGAAGGCAAGGCTGCCGGCAAGTAAGGCGCATGCGAAAGCTATAAAAGTCAGGCAATAACATTTATATGGTTGAAGAGAATGAGTCAAATCGATAAAGCCTCACGGAGGCTGAAAATCAAGGGCAGAAGTCGGAAGCAGGTCCATGGTACTGAATTGAAACCGAGGCTGTGTGTTTACAGAAGCCTTTCGCAGATCTATGCGCAATTGATTGATGACGATAACGGAAAGACTATCATCTCCGTATCGAGCATGTCTAAGGAAAACAAGGCTCTTGAAGGCACTAAGTCCCAGGTTTGCCGTATTGTCGGCATGCAGATAGGAGAAATGGCGAAAACACGGGGAATAACAAGCGTTGTATTCGACAGAAACGGATTTCGTTATCATGGCAGAGTGAAAGCGTTGGCCGATGGCGCGCGTGAAGCCGGTCTGGTCTTTTAAAAAACCTTACAAAGAGAACGTTACATGTCGAAAATATCTGCTAAGAATATCAGACCCGGAGAATTGAATCTGAAGGAGAAACTGGTTCATATCAACAGAACAGCAAAGGTTGTAAAAGGTGGCAAGCGGTTCGGGTTTAACGCAATTGTTGTCGTGGGCGACAAGGAAGGCCATGTAGGATACGGACTTGGCAAAGCCAACGAGGTTCAGGATGCCATTGCAAAGGGTGTCGAAGACGGAAAAAAGAATGTTATCAAGGTTCCTATCATCAAGGGCACCATTCCTCATCAGGTTATTGCAAAATATGGTTCTGCCAAAGTACTGATGAAACCGGCAACCCCTGGAACCGGTCTTATCGCCGGCGGTGCGGTGAGAGCTGTACTTGAGATGGCCGGAGTTCATGATGTGCTGACCAAATCGCTCGGTTCTTCCAATCCCCACAACGTTGTCAAAGCAGCGATCAAAGGTCTGGAGAGCATGTCGGATGCAATGGATGTTGCCGAAAGACGGTCAAAGAGCCTAAAAGAGGTTTTTGAAAGCTAAAAAGAAGAAGGTAGAGAGTCATGAGTGAGAAAACAGTACGCATAACACAGGTTCGCAGCATTATAGGGTGTACAAAAAAACAGAAGGACACCATCAAGGCGCTCGGACTCGGACGTCCGAACTACTGTGTAGCAAAGCAGGATAACCCCTGCCTTCGTGGACAGATAAGAGTTGTGCAGCACCTTGTGAAGGTTGAAGAGCTTTAAGATTTTACTAATAGAAAGTCGGGAATTGAGATCATGGATTTAAGTTCACTTCGTCCAGCCAAAGGCGCTGTAAAAAACAAAAAACGGGTAGGCCGCGGGCAAGGATCGGGTAACGGTACCACTGCCGGAAAGGGTAACAAGGGACAGCAGTCGAGAAGCGGCTATCAGAAGCCGATAAACGAAGGCGGTCAGATACCGATTTATCGCAGACTTCCTAAATTCGGCTTCACACCTCCGGACAGGAAGCCGGTAAAGACGCTCAATGTATCGCAGATAGAAGCATGGATAGAGGAAGGGCTGATCGATGGAGCCGAAATTTCCGTACTCGATCTGAAGGCTTTATGTAATGCAAGTTATGCCGATTACTTCAAGATTCTTGGAAACGGCGAGATCTCAAAACCGATCAACATAACGGCGCATTTCTTCAGCAAGAGTGCAGAAGAGAAAATAGTGAAGGCTGGCGGTTCTGTGACAAAGGCATACCGTACGCTCGAGGAAGCATCTAAAATTGCAGATATCTCGGTCGAAGATGCTCTTCTTAAACAAAAAGCTCCTCTTGTGAAGAGAGTCAAGAAATCAGCAAAGTCCTGAATATCGCCTGAGCCGTCATGAAGCTTACCGAAAGTATACGCAACATCAATAAAATCCCAGAGCTTCGCCAGCGGATCCTTTATACACTTCTTATCCTGTTCATTTACAGGCTCGGTTCTCACATTACTCTGCCGGGTGTCGATGCGTCAGCAGTAGCCGGCGCATCGACGGCCCATTCCAACGACCTGTTCGGTCTGTTCGATCTGTTTGTAGGAGGCGCGTTTACAAGAGCCTCGATCTTCTCTCTCGGGATTATGCCGTACATTTCCGCATCTATCATTGTACAGTTGCTTGGTGCGGTTACCCCTTATGTGCAAAAACTTCAGAAGGAGGGCGAGGAGGGGCGTCAGAGAATAAACCAGATGACCCGATACGGCACTGTCCTTATAGCCGCGCTGCAGGCATGGGGCGTGAGCGTGAGTCTTGCCAGTCCCGCATCGTTTGGAACTGTCGTAGTGCCCGATCCAGGCTGGTTTTTTAACTTTAATGCTGTTATCATTCTGACCGCATCGACAGTATTTGTTATGTGGCTGGGTGAACGCATTACCGAAAGAGGTATAGGCAATGGCATATCGCTGATTATCATGATTGGCATATTAGCCGGGTTTCCGCAATCGCTGGTGGCCGAATTCAGGTCTGTCTCACTCGGGAGCAAAAACTGGATTGTGGAGATCATCATTCTTGCGATGATGGCCGCTATCGTAGCGTTTGTAGTAATCCTGACTGTTGGTACCCGCCGGATACCTGTTCAGCATGCCAAGAGGGTTGTCGGCCGAAAAGTGTATGGCGGCAGCACGCAGTATATTCCAATGCGCATCAATACGGCAGGCGTAATGCCGATCATTTTCGCGCAGTCAATAATGTTTCTTCCTGCTACATTTCTTTCATTCTTTCCTGAAAACGAAGTAATGCAAGCAGTATCAGGTGCTTTTGCTTATGATTCATGGTGGTATGCGCTCATATTCGGCACCATGATCGTATTCTTCACCTACTTCTACACCGCCATCGCCTTCAACCCGAAAGAGGTAGCCGACACCATGCGCAGGCAGGGCGGGTTTATTCCCGGTGTACGGCCAGGCAAGAATACGGCGGATTTTATCGATAACATTCTTACGCGAATCACCCTTCCAGGTGCCATATCCCTGGCCATAATTGCAGTATTGCCGACATTCCTTACGAAGTTCGCAAACGTAACTCCCGGTTTTGCGCAGTTTTTCGGTGGAACGAGCCTGCTTATCATTGTTGGCGTAGGTCTTGACACTCTGCAGCAGGTAGAAAGCCACCTGCTTATGCGGCATTATGACGGATTCATGAAGTCAGGTAAAACAAGAAGTCGTCAGAGGCCATAAGAAAAATATTCATGATTACGATTAAAAGTGAGCGCGAAATAGAGTTGATGCGTGAATCCGGCAGATTGACTGCCATGGTTCTCGATATGCTTGAAACAGAGATCATGCCGGGAATGACGACAAAGCGTCTTGATGAGATGGCAGAAGCATTCATCAGGGATCATCATGCCGTTCCAAGTTTTCTGAATTATGCTCCGAAAGGAGATCCGGATGTCACGCCTTATCCGGCTACGCTTTGCGTTTCCCTTAATGAAGAGGTTGTACACGGTGTGCCAAGTCCTAAACGCGTTATCAGGGAGGGCGATATCGTATCGGTTGATTGCGGCGTATACAAAGGCGGTTATCATGGCGATTCTGCCAGAACCTATGTTATCGGGGATATCGACCGTCATGTGCAGCAGCTTGTAGATGTCACCAGGGAGAGCCTTGAGCGAGGGATTGAACAGGCGGTAGAGGGAAACCGGTTGCATGATATATCGGCTGCAGTAGAAGAGCATGCCCGCTCTTTTGGTTTCAGCATAATCGAGAATATGGTAGGGCATGGTATAGGCAGTGAACTGCATGAGGATCCTGCGGTGCCGAATTACGGAAAAAGGCATACCGGCGTAAAACTCAGAGAAGGAATGGCACTGGCCATTGAGCCCATGATAGCCATTGGAAGATCGCGCAGGGCGGTCAGCAAGAGAGGGGGATGGGTTGCCGTAACAGAAGATGGAAAGCCTTCTGCGCATTTCGAGCATACAGTGATTGTCAGAAAGGGAGCAGCCGAAGTGCTGACCCGTTCGCTGCTCGACAGGACGGCTTCCTGAGGCACACCCGAAACCATTGAACCCAAAGGAGAAAACTGTTGGCAAAAGAAGAAGCAATCGAGATTGAAGGCGTCATCGTGGATGCTCTGCCCAATGCGCAGTTCAAGGTCAAGCTTGAAAACGGCCTTGAGGTACTTGCGCACGTATCGGGGAAAATCAGAATGCATTATATCAGGATACTGCCCGGCGACAAGGTAAAAGTTCAGATATCTCCATACGATATCTCGAAGGGCCGTATTACATACAGGTATAAATAACAGAAGAAAAACAAGCAATCAACTGTTGATTGTTTGAACTATTTTATTTACATTACATGCCTTTCAGAAATTTCGAAAGACAGTCGTTAAAATATTGCATGCGGGGTCAAATATGAAAATATATTCATCCATTAAAAAGCGTTGTGAGCACTGCCGTATCATCAAGCGCAAAGGAAAGCGTTTTGTGATCTGTAAAGTAAATCCGAGTCATAAGCAGCGCCAGGGTTGATCTTCAGAAATAATCAATAGAACTATTAAGAGAATATGAGGATAGCTGGGGTAAATTTGCCGCTGAACAAACACGCGGTCATTGCTTTAACGCATGTTTATGGTATCGGAAGGACTTCTGCTGAGCACATCCTGCAGAGAGCAGGCATTGCTGCCGACAGGAAAATATCCGAGCTTAACGACGAAGAGGCGCATGCAATAAGGGAGATTATTGCCGAGGATTACAAGGTTGAAGGACAGGCTCGGGGTGAGCAGCAGACCGCCATCAAGCGATTGATGGATATCGGATGCTACAGAGGCTTGCGTCATCGCAGGTCGCTGCCGGTTCGCGGGCAGCGAACCCAGACCAATGCTCGAACAAGGAAAGGTAAGCGAAAGACAGTAGCCGGCAAGAAGAAGGCGGCGAAGAAGTAGTATAGCAATACATCAACTTTGAGACTTTAGAGTGTACGTTCATGGCAACAGTTAGCAGGAAAAAGAAAAAAGTCAAGGTGACTCCTGAAGGTGCCGTTCATATCAAGGCATCTTTCAATAATATCATGGTTACCATTACAGACCTTCAGGGAAATACGGTTTCCTGGTCGAGTGCTGGTAAAAATGGTTTCAGGGGCTCTAAAAAAAATACCCCATATGCTTCGCAGGTTACTTCCGAAGCTGCCGCAAAAGAAGCTTTTGATCTCGGTATGAGAAATGTTCAGGTCTTCATCAAAGGACCGGGTGCCGGAAGAGATGCTGCGATAAGGGCTCTGCAGGGAGTAGGACTTGAGGTTCGTTCCATCAGGGACATTACACCCATGCCTCATAATGGCTGCAGACCTCCGAAGCGCAGAAGGGTCTGATTTTATTTATTCATAGAATTTTCAATGAAGCAATTGATATGGCAAGATTTAGAGGCTCAACAACAAAAGTATCCCGCCGGTTAGGTATTGCGCTTTCGCCGAAAGCTGAAAAATATCTTGAAAGAAGGCCTTTTGCGCCTGGACAGCACGGACAATCGAGAAGAGGAAAGGTTTCCGAGTATGCTTTGCAGCTCAGGGAAAAGCAGAAAATGAAATACCTTTATGGTGTTCTTGAAAAGCAGTTCAGAAACTATTACAAGAAAGCCGTATCACAGAGAGGCATCACCGGTGCCAACCTTGTCAAGCTTCTTGAGAGACGATTTGATAATGTCGTATACCGTTCAGGTTTAGCGGCTTCTCGTGCAGCTGCCCGCCAGCTTGTAACCCATGGACATCTTCTGATTAACGGAAAGAAAGTCAATATTCCGTCCTATCTGGTTGTGCCGGGCGATCTGATTGAATTCCGCCAGAAAAGCAGGAACATGAGTGCAGTCACAGATTCGCTCAACAAAGCGCCAGAATCGCGTTTTCCTTCGTGGATCCAGGTGGACAAGGCAAACCAGAAGGCTGTTTTCCTCAGTGTTCCTGAGCGTGAAGATATACAGGAGCCCTACAATGAACAGCTTGTTGTCGAGTTGTACTCCAAGTGATTTTAACGAACCCCAAGGTATAAATGACTATGATATACCAGATGCAGATGCCTGCGAAAATAGAGGTTGATGAAGCTACGCATACGGATTGTTACGGAAGGTTCATTGCGCAGCCTCTGGAGAGGGGATACGGTGTGACGCTCGGTAATGTTATGCGCCGGGTGCTGCTTGCTTCTCTTCCTGGAACTGCGATAACAGGTTTGAAAATAGACGGTGTTTTCCATGAGTTCTCTACAGTAGAAGGGGTCAGGGAAGATGTTCCGGAGATTGTTCTCAATCTTAAAAAAGTTCGGTTTCGTTCAAACTGCAAAAGAAACTGCAAGACATCGCTTGTATTCACCGGACCGAAAGAATTTACTGCCGGAGATATCATCGCTCAGGAAGGCGAATTTGAAGTGCTCAACAAAGACCTTCACATTGCTACGATCAATGATGGGGCTTCGCTGAAAATCGATCTGTTTGTAGGCAGGGGTCGCGGATATCTTCCTTCCGAGGAAAACAGGCCCGATGGTATGCCTATAGGTTTTATTGCCATTGATGCGATATTTACCCCTATCAGAAACGTCAAGTTCACGGTGGAAAATACCAGGGTCGGTCAGCGTACTGACTATGAAAAGATGATTCTCAATGTCGAGACAGATGGGTCGATTACGCCGGATGATTCCATCAGCCTTGCAGGAAAGATCATTAACGAGCATGTGACGTTTTTTGCGGAATTTTCGCCAACCGAAGAAGAGTTCACCGAAGAAGAGTTCAAGCAGCAGGATGACGAATTCGAGAATATGCGCAAGCTGTTCAATACGAAAATAGAGGATCTCGACCTTTCGGTACGTTCGCACAATTGTCTTCGTCTTGCTGAAATCGATACAATCGGCGACCTCGTTTCGAGGAAAGAGGATGAACTTCTCAACTACAAGAACTTCGGTAAAAAGTCGCTCACGGAACTAAAGGAGCAGCTCGAGAGGTTCGATTTGAAATTTGGTATGGATATTACCAAATATCAGATGAAAGGGTAAATAATTAACTGGATTAATTTGAATTATTTGAGATCAGGAACAAGTCATGCGTAAAGTTAAGCCGGCAAGAAAACTCGGAAGAACAGCAGCTCATAGAAAGGCTACTCTGGATAATCTGTCCACCCAGCTGCTGCTGTACAAGCGTATTCAGACGACAGAAGCAAAAGCGAAGGAAACCAGAAAGGTTATAGAGAAGATTATCACCAAAGCTCGCAAAGGAACTGTACATGCTCAGCGTGAGATTTTCAAGAGCATCCGAGACAAGGAAGCTATCAAAATGCTGTTTGAAGAGATCGTATCAAAAATCGGTGATCGCAACGGAGGTTACACCAGGATAATCAAACTGGCACCCCGCTTTGGCGATGCGGCCAAAATGGCGGTTATCGAACTGGTCGATTATGCTGATGCGCCATTAAAACAGGCATCATCGGGCAAGCAGGATCGCGCCAAGCGAGTAAAAGGCTCGAAAAAAACCGAAGCAAAAGCAGCCGCTTCAGCAGCCGGAGAGTAATCGGAAGTTTATTCCCATGTTGTAACACAGGGTTTAGTCATTGTCCGGAAGGTTATTTCACTTACGGGCAATGACTATTTCTTTTTCAGCAAAAAACGGGCTGAACCTGTTTATCGGATAATGCTCCACCGATACAGGGAATCCATAATGTGTATGACTGGCCTCAAGAGCAGTTTTGATTTCATCCTTCAGATTTCCTCCCTTAAGACAAATAAGTACACCTCCGGGTTTGAGAAAACGTCCGGCGTAGCCGCAAAGCTGTTCAAGCTGCGCAACCTGACGGCTCAGTACGGTGTCGAAAGAGAGCCCTTTAAGCTCTTCCACTCTTGAATGAACCGCCACCGCATTCGTGATGTTCAGTTCCTTCAGCATTGCCTGACAAGCGGCAATTTTTTTTCCTGTTGAATCGACCAGAAGAAACCGGGTATCTGGCCATGCTATGGCAAGCGGTATACCAGGCAGCCCGCCTCCGGTTCCGATATCAAGAACTTTTTCGCCTGCACTGAAGGGATGGAATATTCCCATGAGCAGGGAATGAAATACATGTTTAATAATGACCGGAGCGTCCTCTTTTCTGCTGATAAGGTTGATTTTTCGATTCCATTGTTCAAGCAGGGAGGCATAGCCTGTCAGTTGTTCATACTGGAAAGGCGTTAACGGCAGGTTTGCATGTGAGCAGAGTTCACAGAGCGAATCGGTCTCCTCATTTTGACGTTTCATCATGTCGATTTAAAGATTACCAGGATTACTTGAAAAAAAGATATTTTACGATGAATGACAAATCGCCCCTACCCCTCTTTTTTATCGGGCGACAGAAGGTTGGTTGTCTGTATGCTCATAAAGGAGAAGAATATCTGTTATGGCTACCGTCCCGAATCGTCACGTTTATGCCGTCATTATGGCAGGAGGACCGGCAAAAGCCTTGTGGCCGGCTGCACGAAAAAACCGTCCGGTACACTGCCTTGATCTGTTCCATGAAGGCATCATGATCAGGATGATTCTCGACTGTATTGCGTCAGTTGTCCCAATAGATCGGGTTTTCGTCATTACCAGCAAAGAGGGACGAGAATGTCTTCATTCGGCATGTTCTGAAATCAGGACGGACAATATCCTTGTTGAACCGGTTGCGCGCAATACGGCATACTGCATTGCGCTTGCAACGGCATACATTAAAAAAAGAGATCCTGATGCCATAACCGTCGTCTTGCCTTCCGATCATCATGTCGGCGATCGGGAGAATTTTGCTGCCGTACTCCGGGCAGGCATAGGGGTAGCGGCTGAGAAACAAGGACTTGTAACAATAGGCGTATCACCGGCATACGCTGAGACGAGTTATGGTTATATTCAGGCTGACGAACCCTTTCCCCTCGACCATCCCGGGCACCCTGGAGTCGGGTTCAGTCTCTACCGGGTAAAAACGTTTGCTGAAAAACCCGATTATGCCACTGCGGTGCAATTTCTGGAGAGCAGGGATTTTTTCTGGAACAGCGGCATATTCATATGGCATGTCGATGATATCTGGCACGAGTTCGAGCGATCGATGCCTGATCTCTACAAAGATCTTCTTGCAATATACGAGCATCTTGGTACCGAAGGAGAAAGCGATATCATCGAAGATGTCTACAGCTGGGCGCATCCGGTATCGATAGATTGCGGGATTATGGAAAAAGCCGATTCCGTATTTATGATCGAAGGGGAGTTCGGCTGGACGGATCTGGTCAACTGGGATGAGGTATCCAGAGTTGCGGCTGGTATCGCGGCATTCGAGGAATCCTGTGAGCTGGATGTATTGCGGATGAAAAGTGCCGGCACATTCGTCAGAAAACCGGAGGGAAAAGTCGTGTGTCTTATTGGTGCTGACGATCTTATCGTTATCGATACCGGAGATGCTCTGCTTATTTGCGGGAAAGGGGAATCCGCCAGGGTTCCCGAAGCCGTGGATCAGCTCAGACGCGAAAACAGAGAGGAGCTTCTGTAGCGGTTATTGCGCTACATCAGGTTTCCGTTTTCAAAGACCAGCTTGCCCCCTCACGAGTATCCTTTACCTCTATACCGGCATCAAGGAGTTTTTCCCTGATCCTGTCGCTCAATGCAAAATCCTTGTTTTTTCTTGCATCGGCACGCATGTCGAGCAGAAGGGTTACCACCTTGTCAAGAGCCATGCGGCTGTTTGCATCAGCCTGGATCGGATCGACTCCAACAGGCCCCATGATGCCGAGAACGGTCCCGGCGAAGGTGTCGAAAAAGAGAAGTGCGTCAGCCATTACGGACTCGCAGAGTCCTTCGGTTTTATCGAGAGCGCCGTTAATGGCTTTTGAAAACTCGAAAAGTATCGAAATGGCCAGCGGTGTATTGAAATCGTCATCCATGGCCTCGGTCATTTTCATCCTGAAACCTTCGGTATCGATACTGCCGCTTCCAGCAACAGTCTGGAGGATGCGCTTTTTGGTATCACGAAGTTTTTCAAGTCCTGATGCGGATGCCTGTATAGCCGTTTCAGAGAAATCAAGCGGAGAACGGTAGTGCGATTGCAGGATGAAAAATCTTATGACCAGCGGATCGAAGGTATTGAACAGCTCCTTGAGGTTTACGAAATTTTTCAGGGACTTGCCCATTTTTATACCGTTGACGGTCACCATGTTGTTGTGCATCCAGTAGCGGACGTATGGTTTCCCTGTCGCCGCCTCTGACTGTGCTATTTCGCAATCGTGGTGGGGGAATTTGTTCTCCATTCCTCCTCCATGGATATCCACGGTATCGCCAAGGTATTTCATCGACATGGCAGAACATTCGACATGCCAACCGGGATAACCCATGCCCCATGGAGATTGCCATTGCATGAGATGGCCTTCTTCGGCTTTCTTCCAGAGCGCGAAATCGGATGGATGGCGTTTTTCGTTCCTGCTCTCGACTCTTGTTCCTGACTGCAGCGCCTCCTGATCGGTTCTGCCCGAGAGCTTTCCATACTCCGGAAAGGAGTGTACCGAGAAATAGACATTGCCGTTCACTTCATAGGCATGGCCTTTTCTTACCAGTTCTTCGATGAGTGCGATCTGTTCAGGAATGTGCCCTGTCGCAGTGGGAGCGATATTCGGGCGCTCGACTCCGAGACGATCCATATCTTCGTAGAAACTGCGCGTGTAGTATTGCGCCACTTCCATGGGATCGATCTTTTCGAGTCTTGCCTGGCGCGCTATTTTATCCTCTCCCTCATCGGCGTCATCGGTCAGGTGCCCAACATCGGTAATGTTCTGAACATACCGTACCCGGTATCCGCTCTGGCGCAGCCAACGGGCGACAACATCGAACGATACGTAGCTTTTGGCATGGCCGAGATGCGCATGGCCATAAACCGTCGGGCCGCAGACGTACATGCCCACCACTCCGGAATGCACCGGTACGAATATTTCCTTCTGACGCGAAAGAGAGTTATAGATCTGTAATGCCATGGTTTGCGTGAGTATATGGTACAATATGCGAGTATGCCCGAAAAACCTTACGAAAGTTAAACATTTGGGTTTTTAACGCAAGGTTTTTAGCTTCTTATTTACCACAGCATCCGGCTATGGAACAGACTATAACGGATCTTTTTCAGCCATGGCATGAACATCACGAACGCGGTTTTTTTTAAAAGTGTTTCCACTCCATCCGGTCTTCCCGACGAGAACTTTCCCGAGATTGTTTTTGTCGGACGCTCCAATGTCGGAAAATCCACTCTTCTCAATTCATTAACAAGGGTTAAAGGGCTTGCCAAAACCAGCTCGACACCAGGAAAAACCAGGTTGATCAACTACTTCCGGATCAATGAAGGGCTCTATTTCGTCGATCTTCCCGGATATGGATATGCCGCGGTCGGGCAGCAGGAAAAAGCACAATGGGGAAGGCTTCTGGAAGTCTACATCGAATCGCGACGTTCGATCGCGCTCGTGCTGCTGCTGATCGATTCCCGACATCCGGATTTGGCTTCTGACCGGGAAATGGCGGCGTTTCTGGAGTATCACGGGAGGCCTTACGGCGTTGTCATGACCAAGTACGACAAGCTGACACAGAAAGAGCAAGCCGCCGCTCGCCGGGCTATGGAAAGTTTCTCGGCAAAAGCCAGATTTATTGTAAATTATTCATCTTTTTCCGGAAAAGGGAAAGAGGAGCTGCTTGCTCATTTCGAACACTCTATCGGTTAAATTTATACGACGTGGAATCAAAAAAATTCAGTAAGCCGGCCCAGACGGCTACCGTCATTGTCGGTACGCAGTTCGGTGACGAGGGAAAGGGAAAACTTGTTGATTACCTTTCCGACAAATACGACATCGTTGTTCGTTACCAGGGCGGGGCAAATGCCGGACATACCATCTGTTTCGATAATAAGTCTGTTGTATTGCATCTCATTCCCTCCGGAATTTTTCATGAGGGATGCGTCTGTGTTATTGGCAATGGCGTGGTCATCGATCCCGTTGCATTGCTCGACGAGATAAAAAAGGTTGAAGAACTTGGATACGATGTGAGGGGCAGACTCTTTATCAGCCATAATGCCCATCTCATCATGCCCTATCACAAGCGGCTCGATTCGCTTTCTGAAGACGCGCAGGGAGAGCAGAAAATCGGCACGACCGGAAGGGGGATTGGCCCGAGTTATGAAGACAAGTTTGCCCGCAAAGGCATAAGGGTTGTCGATCTTCTCAATCCGGAATCGCTTCAGGAGAAGCTCCGCGATAATCTGGCGACCAAAAACAAGCTTCTCAAAACGATCTATGACAAGGAGGCGTTCGATGTCGAAGAGATGGTGAAGGAATATGCCGAATTTGACAAGATCATCGACCCCTTCGTCACCAATACCCAGCTTTACCTCAATCGCCAGCTTAAGGAAGGAAAAACCGTGCTGCTTGAAGGCGCGCAAGGCTGCCTTCTTGACGTCGATCATGGAACCTATCCCTATGTCACATCCTCGAACCCAACGTCCGGAGGCGCATGTACCGGTTCTGGTATCGCGCCGAACTATGTCGGCAAGGTGATCGGCGTCGTAAAGGCATACATGACGAGAGTCGGAAACGGAGCGTTTCCATCCGAACTGCTCGATGAAACCGGCGAAAAGCTCGGACGGGTAGGCCATGAATTTGGCGCAACAACAGGAAGAAAACGTCGCTGCGGCTGGATCGATCTTGTCGCGCTGCGTTATTCGCTTACCATTAACGGGGTTACCGAAATTGCGCTAACGAAGCTCGATGTTCTCGATACCTTCGAAGAGGTCATGGTCTGTACGGCATATATGCTTGACGGAAAAGAGATCCATGATTATCCTACCGACCACGAAACGCTATCGAGGGTTTCGCCCGTCTACAAAACCATGCCGGGATGGATGGCATCCAACGCACATGCGCATACCTTCGAGGAGATGCATGCCGAAGCAAGGAACTTCATATCCTTTCTGGAAGATGAAGTGCAGGTGCCCGTTACATTCATATCAGTCGGGCCCGGTCGTGAAGAAACAGTCTATCGTTGAAAAAGTCCCGTTATGGCGATACTCGATATAACCGTCATACCTCTTGACGGCAGGAGTTCCGGTTTCAGCGACTTCGTCGCGGGTTTGCAGGAATTGCTTGCCGGAAGTGGTTGCAGTTACCGACTGCACGATATGGGAACCACTGTAGAGGGGTCCGCATCTGAACTTTTTGCGCTTGCCGGGCGCTTGCATGAAAAGGCCTTCGGTACGGGAGCCCGGCGGGTCTATACGGTTATGAAAATAGACGACCGTCGCGATCGTCAGGTGCGTCTTGGTGATAAAATCGCTTCGGTTCAGGCGAAAATAGCCGACTCCCGAGAGTAAAGGATTAACGAAAATTATTTATCTTCAGTTTCTAAAAGTTTGACCGCGGAGACGCAGATTTAGCGTCGTTTCCCCTGTGGGTTCGGGAGCGGTCGGTAACGATTTCAGGAGGAAAAACTTCATGATCCAGGTTCCCGGCGAATTTTCGATAATCAAGGAAGATAACGTTACGCACAGTTTCTGCGGCCTTGCCTGTGTCGGCTGGATGTATCAGAAAATCAAGGACAGTTTTTTTCTGATTCTCGGCACGCATACCTGCGCGCATTTCCTTCAGAACGCGCTTGGTATGATGATTTTCGCCAAACCCCGTTTCGGCATTGCCCTGATCGAAGAGGGCGATCTCGCAAAGCAGGAGCCGACCCTTGAAGAGATTATTGCTGAAATCAAAGCTGACCATAATCCGTCCGTTATTTTTCTGCTTTCCTCATGTACCCCCGAGGTCATGAAGGTCGATTTCAAGGGTCTTGCCCATCATCTCAGCACTCCGGATGTCCCGGTGCTGTTCGTTCCTGCCAGCGGTCTGGTATACAACTTCACGCAGGCCGAGGATTCGGTGCTGCACGCACTGGTATCCTTCTGCCCGGAAGCGCCTGCGGGCGAGAAAAAAGTGGTTTTTCTCGGATCGGTTAACGACTCGACGGCAGACGATCTCAGGGCGGAAGCCGAGGCGCTCGGCATACCGGTAGGTGGATTCCTGCCCGAATCGCGTTTCGACAAGATGCCTGCCATCGGTCCCGATACCGTGCTTGCTCCGATCCAGCCCTATCTTTCAAGAGTTGCCGTCAAGCTCGAGCGTGAGCGGGGGGCACATACTCTCCATTCGCTCTTTCCCTTTGGTCCTGACGGCACCAGAGTGTTCTGGGAAGATCTCGCCAAAGAGTTTGGCATTACCGTCGATCTTCGTGACCGTGAACAGGCTGCATGGGAGAAAATTCGCAAACAGACGGAGCTTCTGCGCGACAAAAAGGTTTTTCTGACAGCCGATACCATGATGGAACTGCCGCTTGCGCGCTTTCTCAAAAGCGCCGGAGCCGATGTGGTCGAATGCAGCAGTGCTTATATCAACAAGAAATTTCTCGGACGCGAACTTGCTGCACTTGAAGGCGTGCGCGTCGTCGAGCAGCCCAACTTCCATCGCCAGCTTGAGGATGTCGAGCGCATAAGGCCCGACCTCATCGTAACCTCTCTGATGACGGCCAATCCGTTTGCCGGTCATGGCTTTGTCGTCAAATGGAGTATGGAATTCATGCTTATGCCTATTCACAGCTGGTCGGGAGTGATATCCCTGGCTAATTTGTTTGTCTCACCGCTTCAGCGTCGCAGCAAACTGCCTGCGTTCGACAAGGAGGTATGGCTTGAAGGAGTCATGCCGAGCGCTGAATAATTCTCGGAAAAAAAGCAATAACAAACGTCATTAGAGTATGCGCTTAGCTTTCTGGCTCTATGAGGGCACTGCCCTTCATGGTATCAGCCGAATCACCAACAGCATGAAAGGGGTTCACACCGTTTATCATGCCCCGCAGGGAGACGATTACATAACGGCGACCTACAGCATGCTTGAACGAACTCCCGATTTTCCAGGCCTCTCGATCAGCGTGGTTCGGGGAAGAGATCTTGCGCAGGGCGTATCGAGACTCCCGGGAACCTTGCAGCAGGTCGACCGCCATTACAGCCCTGATCTTACGGTTATCGCCCCGAGCTGCAGTACGGCGCTGCTTCAGGAAGATCTTCATCAGCTTGCCTCGCATTCCGGCGTACCGGAGGAGAAGCTTCTGGTCTATGCGCTCAATCCTTTCAGAGTATCGGAAAACGAAGCTGCCGACGGTCTATTCGCAGAACTGGTCAAACGGTTCGCCGTGGAACAGGATAAAACGCTCCGTCCTTCAGTCAATCTTCTCGGTTTTACCTCGCTCGGGTTTCACCTTCGCGCCAACCTGACAAGCCTTAGGCGCATGCTGGAGACGCTCGGAGTTTCCGTCAATGTCGTAGCGCCCTGGGGAGCAGGCATCGAAGACCTCCGCAAGCTGCCGGCAGCCTGGCTCAATATTGCTCCCTACCGCGAGATCGGAGCAACGGCAGCAGGGTATCTTGGCGAAACGTTCGGTATGCCGGCAATCTACGAAGCGCCTATAGGCGTGGAGCCCACCCTTGCCTGGCTTGGTTCTGTTATAGAACAGATCAATGCAGTGGGTGCTGAACGGGGCGTTTCACCCATCAGCATGCCGAAGCTCAGCGC
>JAFGMZ010000187.1 GCA_016927285.1 Chlorobiaceae bacterium | reverse complement strand
CTCGACTGGGACAAGTACGATACCTATCACTACATGTTCGAACCGAAGAAAATGAATGGCGAAAAACTGCTCGAGAACTTCGTGAAGCTGCAGAAGGAGGTCTACAAAGGTCGATCCATCATCCAGCGTATGAAGGGCAAGCCGCTGAACTGGGTCTGGTTCGTCAACTACATGATGCACCGCTTCACAAAAAAGCTTTCACCTGAATATTTCTACTAAAAAACGCCGCTGCGGAAACTCTCGGGAAAAGATATCAAATGGCTGAAAGGCTTCCCGCCCGATTGCTGTGAGTGTCTCTGGACGGGGGTTGTGCTATCGCAGCTCTCGCTCTGCTTCCTGAAAGACAGCCTCGCCGGCGGCAGCGAACTCTACGGAATCTACCTGAGCATCACCGCCATATCGATATAAGCATCGCGGTCTTACCTGATAGCAATAGGGCGCCTGCTCGCCGGACTCTTCTACTCCCTCTTCAACCATTTTTCGCCTTTGTTGCCAGGTATACGGCAATAACAGAAATAATGAGCCTCTTCTGTTTTCACCCGGAAAGAAACGGTCATCGGAATTTTTTTATGTCCAATCGCGGTTGCATCAGATGAAAAGATAACATCATACCATAGCGTAAACCAGATCCGGGGAGGCATCCAAACCTTAAAGGCAATGGCTGAACCAAAAGTAATTACCACCGACGAACTGCTCGCGATAGTACAATCCGGAACATCGAAAATCAAAATCATCGATGTCCGACCCATTGACGCCTATAACGGCTGGAGGCTGCAAAACGAGACGCGCGGCGGACACATCAGGGGAGCAAAATCTCTTCCTGAACGATGGACGCTCTGGCCCGAATGGAAAACGATCCTCGATTTCAAACGGATCGATCCCGGCGACGAACTGATACTGTACGGCTATAACGAAGCACAGGCATCAGTAACGGCGGAACGGTTCCTTCAGAAAGGTTACGGCAAGTTGTCGATCTATAACGGGTTTCTTGCGGAATGGACCGCCGTTGAAAACCATCCAATGGAAAATATGCCCAACTACCGGATGCTCGTCTATCCCGAGTGGACGAGAAGCCTGATTGCCGGAGGCGCGCCTCCGGAATATCGGAACGACCGGTTCGTCATCTGCCATGCCCATTACCGAAACCGCAATGCCTATCTCGGCGGTCATATTCCTGGCGCGATCGATATGGATACTCTGGCGCTGGAAGCGCCGGAAACATGGAACAGACGCACTCCGGACGAACTGCAGAAAGCATTCGAGCAGCACGGCATCACGGCCGACACTACCGTCGTGCTCTACGGAAAATTCCTGAACCCGAACAACGACGACCCCTTTCCCGGTAGCGCAGCCGGTCATATCGGCGCAATCCGCCTTGCATTCATCATGATGTATGCCGGCGTAAAAGACGTGCGCGTCCTGAACGGCGGTTACAGCTCCTGGGAGGATGCCGGTTATCCCGTCAGCACGGAAGACGAGCCGAAACGGCCGGTTGCATCGTTCGGAACAGCAATACCCGTGAAACCGGAACTCGCCGTCGATACCCCCGAAGCGAAAGAGATCCTGCAATCCGATGATGCCGAGCTGGTCTGTATCAGAAGCTATCCTGAATACACAGGGGAAGTCAGCGGCTACAACTACATCAAAAAGAAAGGGCGCATACCCGGAGCAGTGTTCGCCGAATGCGGCAGCGACGCCTACCACATGCAGAACTACCGGAACCTCGATCATACCACCCGCGAATACCACGAGATTGCCGATATATGGAAAAAATCGGGTATCGTTCCCGAAAAACACCTCGCTTTCTACTGCGGAACCGGCTGGAGAGGCAGCGAAGCATGGTTCAATGCGCTCCTGATGGGCTGGCCGCGCGTTTCGGTATATGACGGAGGGTGGTTCGAATGGAGCAATGATCCCGACAACCCGCGGGAAACGGGAGTACCTGCGAAAAAAGAACAATAAAACTGAATCATTGAAAGGTTACATGATGGGTTATTCTGCCAGAGATGCGATCAAATGTGGTTCCGCCACGATTGAGAACCATTTGCCGGAAACAGGCCTTCAGAAAACAGTTTCGGACATTCTCTACGACTTGTATTCCAGCCCGAAAAGGATTTCAAGCAAATACTTCTACGATGCCGAAGGCTCCAGACTGTTTACCGAAATCACCCGCCTTCCGGAGTACTATCCCACACGAACAGAAAATGTCATTCTACGGGAGCTCCCGCTCAACAAGCTGATCGGTTCATTCGATATCGACATCATCGAACTCGGCAGCGGAGACTACAGCAAAATCACCATTATGCTCGACAGGCTTTCATCAGAGGACCTGACGCATATCAGGTACGTTCCTGTCGATATCAGCCAATCGGCGCTTGAAACATCGATTATGGAGCTTGCCGGCAGGTTTCCCGGACTTGCCGTACAGGGAATAGTAGCCGATTACTGCCACCAGATACATCTGCTCCCTGAAAAACGTAAAAAGCTCTTCTGCTTCCTCGGCAGCACCATCGGCAATCTCAATCGAGATGAAGCTATGGATTTGGTTCAAACCATCGCCTGTACCATGAATCCCGGTGATGGTTTTCTGATAGGATTCGATCGAATAAAGGATACCGCTATACTTGAAAAGGCATACAACGACGCAACGGGTGTAACCGAAAGATTTAACAAAAACATCCTGCGCGTCGTCAATCGACTTAT
>JAFGMZ010000046.1 GCA_016927285.1 Chlorobiaceae bacterium | reverse complement strand
CTGACCATCTATCCGGAAAAAACAGGCAAACTCGATTTTCCTCCGGTACGCTTCGTCTTTTTTGACGCTGCTGCTGGCCGATATCAATCTGTTGCATCACGTCATCTGACCGTCACGGTAGTGCCGAGCATGAATAGAGGAAAGGTAAACGATCAAAAAATATTGAGATCCCTGGACCGGGAAATCCCGGAAGAACGCTTGCCCGGATTGCCTCCTGCCGGATTGGCTGCGGCGGCTTTCGTCGCGCTCGGACTGCTGTTCATTATCGGAAAAAAAATCTCTGACAAACACGTGACCAAGTCCAAAAGGGCAAGCCGGGACTCGGTAATCGGCAACGAAACGCCTGAGATGGTCAGAAACCGCATCTATGGCATTATATGCGAAACAGGCGTTGAGAAACCGGAAAGCCTCACAAAAAAACAACTCGCCGATACGCTTCAACGAATCGGTGTATCTTCCGAAACCATCGAAAAGCTCGAGCGATTGATCGATATGATCGACCGTGCGCTCTACAGTCCGGTGAGGGCTGGCAATGACGAGCTCAGAGATTTGCGGATTGAAGCCGCAGCAATCATGAAGGAGTTGCAGCAGAAGAAAAAAACTGCCAGGGAAGAAGCGAACAGGTAACCGGTGTCCCGGCGGGAACAGGTTCCGGTGAGGGAGGGGCCTCGATAATTGCGTTCGCGCCGGCAAGCGCGGTAATCATATGCGACTCAACTTTCCTGCTGAAGCCGCACATAAGCCGCCCACCTTCTTCGCGTACCGTGCCTGGCAGAAAGCGGTGCCGCTTCCTGTCCGAGGGAAATGGTTCTTCGAGCAGAGCCGTAACCATTTCGGGAACCATCCGTCCCTGCATGAGGCAAAGCGCAGGAACCACGTATTCGATAAAGCAGGTAATGGCTGAAACCGGATTCCCCGGAAGCGCAAACACCGGACGGCCGTCTCCTGTCAGGCCGAAATAGAGCGGTTTCCCCGGCTTCTGAGCTACTGTCCAGAAGCATGGAATTACGCCGGCTTCGCGCAGCAGTTCCTGCACATAATCGTATTCGCCCGTCGAAATTCCTCCTGCGGTAACGAGTATATCACTGCTGGCAAGCGCACTGGAAAGTTCGCTCCGCAGCGCTTCCCGGTCATCGGGAACATGCCGAAGCAGTATAGGCTCGATACCCCAGGCTCTCGATAGCGCCTCCATCATGCTGCTATTGCTGTTGTATATTTCCGCAGCACCATCGAGAGGCTCTCCCGGAAGACGCAATTCACTGCCAACGGTGATCAGGGCGATCCTGGGCTGGTCGCTTGCCACTGCTCCGGCAATGCCGAATGCGGCAAGCACAGCAATCTCTCCCGGCGTCAATACGCTGCCTCGATTGAGCAGCAGTTCGCCCTGTTCCGCCTCTTCTCCGGCATGCCGGATATTGGCGCCTTTTTTCGGCACGGAAAAAATCTCAACCTCGCCGGTGTTGAAGCCGCTGGTTTGCTCGAAAGGAATGACCGTATCGGCTCCATCCGGCATGGGTGCACCGGTCATGATCTGCACGCAGGTTCCCGGGCGCACCTGTTCGCCGGGAACGGTTCCGGCCGCGACTTCGGCGATAACTCTCAGCGTTACCGGCGCCTCCGGATCGGCTCCCGCTATATCGCTGTGACGAAGAGCGAATCCGTCCATTGCTGCATTGGTGAAGCGAGGCATCGACATGGGCGCGACCACGTCCTCTGCAAGAACACGACCCTGCAGGCAGGAAAGTGACTGGTAGCGCCCCGGAAGCCTGGGAACCGACTCCCTGATTATCCTGCGGGCTTCATCGACGGTAGTCATCATGCGTGGCCCTCCCCTTTGAGCATCGAGAAAGCATGAAACACCGCAGGCACAAGCACTTCGAGCGCATCCGCAGCTGCTCCCGGACTTCCGGGGAGACATACCAGCAACGAATTGCCGATCGTACCTGCGGCAAGCCTTGAAAGCATTGCCGTTTTTGTTTTACCCTGCCCCCAGTTGAAAAGCGCCTGTTCTATGCCGGGCAGCTTCCGGCTGAATTTCGGCTGAAGCACCTCGACCGTGACATCCCTTGGTCCAAGGCCGGTACCGCCCGATGTGACGATAAGCTCTACACCTCCGGCAACCCATTCGTCAACAACCGATGCGATCATCTCCCCGCTGTCAGGAACGATCCGCAGATCTTCCACCGGGCATCCTGCCGCCTCGAACCCTTCGCGCAGCAGCATACCGGACCGGTCCTGCCCTTTCCCCTCCGATATAGAATCGGAAAGCACAAGAATCGAGGTTCTCGGTCTGTATTCGGTTGCGTGCTGCGTTTTGCCTCCTGTTTTCAAGTCAAGTCGTACAGCGCTTATTTCCATTGATTTATCAACGGCCTTGCACATATCGTAGATCGTCAGCGCCGCAATTGAAACCGCCGTCAACGCCTCCATTTCGACGCCTGTCGCTTCCCGGGTTTTGACCACGGCAGCTATTGCGATACGATCATCGTGGATGGTAAACGAGATATCGACCCAGGAGAGATTGAGCTGATGGCAGAGCGGAATAAGATGGGCTGTCTTTTTGGCGGCCTGAATGCCGGCAAGCTTTGCGGCAGTGAGGACGTTCCCCTTTGGCAGAGAATCCTCGCGGAGAAGCCTGATCGTTTCCTGTCGCATCGAGATTGCTCCTGAGGCTGCAGCTGTTCGCATGGTGCCGGGTTTCGCAGAAACATCTACCATAGCGATATCTCCCCGTTCATCAAGATGGCTGAATTCCATTGATTGTTTTTCCTTTCGGTCGATAAAGGTTCAGGCTGTCAGTTCGGAAATCTGCAATGCCAGTTCAGGATGGTCGGTGATAATGCCGTCCGCACCCATGCGCTTCATGGCAAGCATGTCTTCTTCCCTGTTCACGGTCCAGGGAATTATTTGCACCCCCTGTTCGTGGAGTTCCGCAGCCAGTTCAGGGGTGAGAAGAGGAAAATAGGGATTCACATAGGCAGGAACAAAACCGGCCTCCCATGGAAAAGGATCAAAATGGTTGAAATCATCGACAAGCAGTCCGAAACAAAGACCGGGAGAACGTCGCCATACCGCCGCGAGAAGCCTCCGGTCAAAAGATTGTACCCGCACTCTCGACGCCATTGTGAGGGAGTCGAGCAGAGCCGATACGATAGCGGCATAGCTGTCGGAAGACGGATGGAGTTTTCCGTCGCCATGCGGCCAGGATTTCAGTTCGAGATTGAATACAATCGGTTTGCATCGTCCATCTGCTTGCATGGATGCATCGACATCTCGAAACACATCGGAAAGCAGGGGTTTGAACGCATGAACAGACTGCTGCTGAGGAAATGCCGGATCGGCCAGACCGCAATTGAACCGGGCGATCTCGTCATAATCCATCTGATAGATAAGATGACGCTCTTTTGCCGAACGATCGAGGGGCATGCCGTCAGGCCCGGAACATAAAGGACCGGTTATCCAAGGATCGTGAGAAACGACAAGCATTTCGTCGCGCGAGACCACCAGATCGAGCTCGATAACTCTGACGCCAAGAGCTGCAGCCCGGCAGAATGCGGGAATGGTGTTTTCAGGAAAAAACGCTCGCGCTCCACGATGTGCCTGTATTTCAAACTGCATTCACTAGAAAAAATATCTGTTTGGCCGAACGCTCACCGGATATCCGCCGAAAACCCTATCGACACTTCGTTACGAATTGCGTTTACCGGGAGAATGGCGCGCGGGTTTGGCCGAGGGCTTTCCTGTCGATTTTCTTTTCTGGACTTTATTGCTTCGGGATGCTTTTGGCGAGACCGGGGCAAACAGACTGTTGTAGCCTGGAGATTCTGGCGTTTTCTTGTTGCGGCTCTTATTGAACCTGTTTTTGCGGTACTTTTTTTCCAAGTCGGCATACGGACTCGGAGGATCGGGTGAGGTATTGGGATTATTAAAGTTCGGCTCGTCGATTACCTCATCAACATCATCCAAAACCACGTCGGGATGAACTGTTTTATGCAAAATAATTCATTTTATGTTCAGAAAACCATGAGTATTCAATTGTTACTACTCAGGATCACTTCGATGGGGACTCTAATTTAAAACTTTGCCGTTAAAAAACAACATGATCTGCAAACAAGCGCGCTTTCGGGTTTTCGTTGTTTGTTGTTCCGAGAAGTGGTAAATTTGAGCGATATTATCATCGATGTTAACAATCCGGGGAACCTTGATTGACCGGCGTGATAACCGGCCTGCTGTTACAACCGCTCATGAAAGGAGCCCTTTCAAACCGGAGCCAAATATGGACATTCGTCGCTGGATTCTTGCATTCATTCTTCCTCCCGCCGCAATCATGAACAAAGAGGCAGGAACCATCATGCTTACAGGAATTCTTACTCTGATGGGGTGGATTCCCGGAGTTGCTGCAGCTGTCATCATGCTCTTGCAGGAAAAAATGCAGGCAAAAGCCTGAGTACGCAACCTATACTTGTAAATCCGGACAGACAGGCAAAACGTTCCCTTAACGTTTGCAGACGAGACCTGACTCCGACAGATTGCGATCATGCTTTTTCATCCCTATGAAATAGCGCTTTGCGGTTTTTCCGGGTCCGGCAAAACAACGCTGGCGGCTGCCGTGGTAAATCGTCTTTCTGAACGCTTTACCGTGGGTTGCTACAAGCATGGGTGCCACCGGTTCGATATCGACCGCGAAGGCAAGGACTCATTCATCTTCAAAGATGCCGGGGCGGAAACTGTCATGATTTCCGACCCGGTGAAAAAGGCCGTCATTAGCCGCAATGGCTCGACCGGCATCCGGGAGCGCGAAATTTTCAGAGCCTGCGACATGCTCATCGTCGAAGGGCTCAAGGAATTGCCTCTGCCGAAACTGCTCATGGTCGACCGCGAAAGGAAAATCCTCGACCGACTTGCAGAGGGAACCATTCCCGGAGTAATCGCCCTGGTGGAAACAGGAAACGAGCCTGATCAGCTTAAAAGCCTTTACGACCTGCCCGTCTTCCACAGGGATGACGTTCAAACCGTTACCGCTTTCATCGAGTCCTGTATTGCGCATCGGGCCATGGAGACTCCTCTTTCCGGTCTGATCCTGGCCGGAGGAAAAAGTTCGAGAATGGGCACTGACAAGGCCTTAATAACTTATCACGGCAAAAATCAGCTCATTCATACCTCATCGCTGCTCAGTTCTTACTGCCGGGAGGTGTTCATCTCGTGCCGGGCCGACCAGAAACCGAAATATGAAGCATTTGGATTGCCGATCATCACCGACAGATATCTGGAAACCGGACCTGCCGGGGGTATTCTTTCGGCGCAATCCAGGTATCCTGAGCGGGCGTGGCTTACGGTCGCATGCGACATGCCGTTTCTCGGCACCGAACTGCTCGATACGCTCCTCGATAACCGGATGCATCTCCGGTTCGCTACGGCTTTCCGCAATGAGGACACAGGTCATTATGAACCGCTCTGCGCCTGTTACGAACCGAAATCGCGCCAGGAGCTTCTGGCCCGACATGCGGAAGGAGATGATTCGCTGCACTCTTTTCTTGCAGATTCACGTATAGGCGAAATAGCGGTTTCGGATACTCACCACCTCCTCAACATCAACGATCCTGAAGCATTGCGGGCAGCATTGAACGCCGGCAGCTTGCCAGGAGGAGAACAACAATGAACATTCTTGCCGCAGTCGATTTTTCCCACGTCACGGAAGAGGTCGTCAGTAAAACAAAAACACTTGCCGCTGCGCTTCAGGCAAAAGTGTTTCTGCTCCATGTCATCGCTCCTGCAACGCCGGTTATCGACATGGAAACAAATATTGAAACCTGGACGCCGGTAATGGATCCCCCGGAAATAATGGAAGAAGACCGGCGAGAACGTCCGACATATAACCAGTTGCTTGAAATCGCTTCCGGGCTACGGGCTGCGGGTCTCGACGTATCGGTTGCCGTAGCTCATAACGACGAGGTCAGCGCGATCATAGAGGCTGCTGAAACGGCCGATGCCAGCCTGATAATACTTGGTTCGCACGGCCACGGAGCCCTCTACAATCTGCTTGTCGGCAGCGTTTCGGAAGGAGTCGTGCGCAAAGCTACATGCCCTGTCGTCATCGTCCCCGCGCAAAAGAGATGAGATGTCGTCCCGCATGCACAAGAAGAAAGGCTGACCCGGCAAGCACGATGATGGTTGCGCCTGAAGCGAGATCGAGTATGTAGGAGACCCAAAGACCTGCAAGGCAGAAAAGCGCTGACAGTAACGAAGCAAGCAGCATCATGCCCCCGATACTTCGGCTGAACAGCCTTGCGATAGCCGCGGGAATGGTCAGCAACGCAATAACAAGTACAATCCCGACAACTCTCATGAGAATGACGACCGTCAGCGCTATGAGACAGAGCAGAAGAAGATAGAAAAAAGTGGTTTTCACTCCTGATACCTCGGCATATTCTTCATCGAACGAAATCGCGAGAAACTCTTTGCTGAAAAGCCAGCTCAGAGCCGCAATGCTGAGATCGAGTATGCTGATCATCCAGAGATCGCCGGTGGGCACCGTCAGGATGTTTCCGAAAAGGTAACTGAAAAGATTCGGAGCATAGCCCGGGGTGAGGCCGATCAGGATAACACCCGTCGCCATACCGACGGCCCAGAAAGCGCCGATCGCGGTATCTTCGGCAACTTTCGCTTTCCTGCTGAGCAGTCCGATGGCGATAGCCGCCCCGAGACTGAAAGGAATCACTCCGAAAAGCGGGTTGACGCCCAGATAGTAACCAAGCCCTATGCCTCCGAATGCCGTATGGGCTATGCCACCGCTGATAAAACCGATTTTTTTCACCACCACATAGCTTCCGATAATACCACAGGCGATACTGGCAAGCAGCGAGGCAAGAGCCGCATTGCGTAAAAATTCGAAAGCGAACAACTCTCCGGGCATGGCATCATGGATTTTTTGTTGCTGTCGCGTCGTCTGCCGGATGGTGCACAAGCAGGTCAACCGGATAGGGGTAAACCTTCTCGACAACATGTCCTCCAGGAATGGCTGAAGGAGGTTCTCGCTGCACCATGCCGCAGTTCAGGCAGAGCACCCGGCTGACAAACCGGCTGACAGTCCCGGTGTCGTGAGTAACAAGCAGAATGGTCATGGTTTTACCAAGATGGTCGAGCAGGTCGTAAATCGTGGTTTTCATCTCAGGATCGACGCTCGCCGTAGGTTCATCGAGCAGCAGCAGTTCGGGTTTTCCGGCAAGAGCCCTTGCAATCAGGGCCCGCTGAAGTTCACCGCCCGATAACGCGCCTATCCTTCTGTTGCCAAGTGAGGAAAGACCGACAATCTTAAGTGCTTCACCGACAGCCTCCCGGTCAATCTTGCTGTAGTGCTGAAACGGCGATTTCAGGGCTATGCGACCCATCAGCACGACATCCTTTACGCTGAGCGGAAAATCGCGGTCAAAAAAAAGCCGCTGCGGCACATAGCCGATTCTGCCGGGAGTATGACCCGGATCACCGCCAAAGACGCTGACGGTTCCGGATGAAGGTTTCTGCAGACCGAGCAACACCCTGAGCAACGTCGTTTTTCCTCCCCCATTCGGTCCGACAATGGCAAGAAAGTCTCCTTTGCTGACCGAAAACGAGAGGTTCTTGAGTATGGGGACCCCTTCAATTTCGACTGTTAACTGTTCGCATCGGATAACTTCACGGATCATTGCATCGCCCCTGTAAACGCATCGGTAGCCTTGCGAAGGTTATCAATGTAATCCCGGGCAAGCGGATCGACTGTCCCGGTCGTACCGCCGATATCCCCGGCAATCGTCTCAGCCTGGACCTTACCGAATTGCGGCGAAACGAAAACCACCCGAATGTCAGCATCTCTGGCTTTCTCGATGACTCGCTGCAGTTGCAGAGGCGTCATCGTCTTGCCCTCCTCTTCGGCAGCTATCTGCTTCAGTCCGAACGCATCGGCATAGTAACCCCAGGCCGGGTGAAACACAAGAAAATTCCTGTTCCTGACTGGAGCGAGCTGTTCATGGATATCATGGCGAAGCGCTTGCAATTCGGCGACAAGCGTTGCCGCGTTAGCGGCATAAAGGGGCCTGTGCGATGGATCGATGCTCCCCAGGGCTTTTTCGATATTGCGCGTGATGAGCACTGCGTTGTCTGGCGACAGCCAGTAATGCGGATCGTAGCGGCCGTGCTGATGGGTTTGACCGCTTGCGCTATCTTCGTGCGCTTGAGCGTCTTCCTGATGCATGGGAATCAGGGGAACCCCTTCCGAGGCGTCGCAAATCCGGAGTTCGGGATTGAGCGAAAGAATCCGGGGCATCCAGTCCAGCTCGAATTCCACACCCGAACCCGCCTTGACGAAAAGGGATGCGCCGGAAAGCGCCGACATCTGCCTGGGTGTAGGTTCATAGCTGTGCGGATTACCCCCCGGCGGCACCATAACCGAAACATCGACATGTTCGCCTCCTATCCGTTCGGCAAAGTAAGCAAACGGAGAAATCGATACGACAATGTGCAGACGGCCGCTTTCCGGAGATGTGCCGCAACCATTCTGGAGCAGCAGGAGGAGCGCTATGGCTAAAAAGGTCACCGTTCTGTAAATCATGATTGGCCATTATTTGTTTCTGAAAGGCAGGATGCGCAGACGCCCTCGAACTGCATGGTATGGGAAAGCAGCCTGTACCCTCCGACCATCATGCCGTCATGGTAGAGACATTCGTCAATCCGGTCGATTCTGCCACAGGCAACACAGATAATATGGTGCTGGTGACCGGATCCCGGTTTCGGACAGAGGGCATAGCGTCGCACCTGCCCGAAACCGGCTATACGAAACAGAATCCCTCGTTCCGCCAGAGTTTCGAGATTGCGGTACACTCCCGGCAAACCGCTGCGGCTGAACTGTTCCAGTAAACGGACATGAACATCACGGGGAGTGAGCGGCCGCAAGCTTTCGGCAAAAAGCGCTACTATGGCACGACGTACAGGCGTTACCTTCAATCCGGCGGCCCTGATGACCTCGTCGCTGTGCGGCATATCTTAAATGGAAATGTTTTCCGTTTAAGATACAAAAAAAAACCGGAGAACAGGGGATGATGTTCCGCCGTTCTCCGGAATCGGTCATGGAAGGCGGTTCAGTGCGCTGACAATTGCCTTGATTGACGCAAGACTGATGTTCGAATCGATCCCTGCGCCATAAGAAATTCTACCATCGGTACATCCGATACGTATATATGCCACGGCAAGTGCCCCGGCACTGCTGCCGATTGCATGTTCGGCATAATTCTCGATGCTGAAATCAAGAGCGCTGACCTCTACGAATCCTTTGACGAAAGCGTCGACCGGACCATTGCCCTTTGCGTCGACATGAAACTCCTGATCTTTCATCTGTACCGTACAGGTAATGATGGTAGCCTCCTCGTCATTGCGTTCGAGATCTTCATCGTCCCAGCTGATATGGCATTTTTTCAGAATAAAAGGCTCCGTGAGCTTTACATACTCATGGTGGAAGAGGTCATGAATGCGTTCCGGCGAAAGTTCCTCTCCGGTACGGTCGGCTTCAGCCTGCACCACTTCGGCAAAATCCGGCTGCATCCATTTCGGGATATGAATACCGTAATCCTGTTCCAGAACATAAGCGACGCCCCCTTTTCCTGATTGGCTGTTGATACGCACAATCGCCTCATAGTTGCAGCCAACGTCCTGCGGATCGATCGGCAGGTAGGGCACGTCCCATTTTCCGTCATCCGAACCCTGATGAGCTTTCAGCCCCTTGCTGATGGCGTCCTGATGCGAACCTGAAAATGCCGTATAAACCAGTTCTCCGGCATAAGGATGACGAGCGTGCACGTCCATGCGGGTGCATTTCCGGTAAACCTCCCGGATTCTCGGGAGATCGGAAAAATCAAGTTCGGGATCGACCCCCTGACTGAACAGGTTCAGCGCCATGGTGACAATATCCATATTTCCGCACCGTTCGCCGTTCCCGAACAGCGCCCCTTCGACACGGTCCGCTCCGGCCATAACGGCTAACTCGGCCGTTGCCACAGCTGTACCGCGGTCGTTATGGGCATGCACGCTGATCAGTGCTGCCTGGCGATCATTGATGTTCCTGCAGAACCATTCGATTCTGTCGGCATAGATATTCGGCCTCGACATCTCGACGGTCGATGGAAGATTCAGAATAACTTTATCCTCCGCGTTCGCTCCCCATGCGTCCATCACCGCATGACAGACATCGAGAGCATAATCGAGCTCGGTTCCGGTAAAACTTTCGGGGCTGTACTCGAACCGTATACCGGCATTGCCGGATTCGTCTTTCAGTCGGCGTACGAGTCTTGTGCCTTCAATGGCAATGGATTTGATCTCCTCCTTGTTTTTCCGGAAAACCACATCCCGCTGCTGACGGGATGTGGAATTGTAAATATGCACGATCACGCGATCGGCTCCATGCACGGCATCGAAGGTCTTTCTGATCAGGTGTTCCCTTGCCTGGGTCAGCACCTGAATGGTTACGTCTTCCGGAATGAGCTTCTGCTCGATAAGCCTCCGCACAAAGGCGAACTCGGTAGCCGAGGCAGATGGAAAACCGACCTCTATCTCCTTGAACCCTATGGAAACCAGCAGCTGGATCATTGCTACCTTTTCGTCAACGCTCATCGGTACCGGAAGAGCCTGATTACCGTCCCTCAAGTCAACGCTGCACCACATCGGCGCTTTTGTGATGGTTTTGTCCGGCCATGTCCTGCCCGCAATATCCACTGTCGGATAAGCGGTGTACTTCCGGTAATTCATTCCTTTCTTTTTCATTGCTGCTTTTCCTCTTTTTGTCTTTTTGGTCACGTAAAACGAAAAAAGCCGCCTACCCGAAAGGGCGGCGGCATCAAAACTTGTTCATTTCCAGCGGAAAACGAATTAAAACGCACCTCCCCTCAGAGCCCCCAAGCTCTGGAGTCGTAGGCTTAGGCCTTTGGACAGGTTGTTCAGGTTCGCAGAACGCATTTTTTGCCGAGAATAAGATTAGATGTAAAATACTTCGCAATATAACAAAACCAACCAAGCCATGCAATCGGTACATGCAAGAGAAAACAGCGCTGAGGGCTTTTCGGTTCCCCCGGGGCAATATCGGCAAAGCGCAGGAACCGGCCTTTGTCACCTTGCAGCAATCAGCACCATAACCGTTCTTCCCCGACCATCGAACAGGCTGAGGCGGCGTGCGGACATTTCATAGGATGCGGTCTGCCGAAGAGCTTCGAGAAAATGCCGTTCCTGCTGCATGATACGCGGAGAACATGCCATTCGGGTGGTTCCGGGCGAACCGAAGGAAATCCTTCCCGCATAACGGGTATAGCTTCCATTAAGATTGTTGCACCCTGTCGAGCCGCTGAACCTGCCGCCGCGGTTCAGGACGATATAGGCATCCATTTTCTGGCCGGGAAAAAACGACGCCTTCCTGCCCTGTATTTCGACCGCTCGCCAGGAGGTATCGAGCAATTGCGGACCGGAAGATGGATATCCGCCGCCTGGCCCGTCAGGTTTTGTATACTGTACCGTGCATCCGGCAAAGGTAAACAGACAAAAAAGCAGGACGCCATAGATCCTTGCCTGGAGTATGCCAATAGCAATGAAGCGCTTCATAATTATACCGGTTTTGTCTTGAGGTCTCATCGTTTCCGAGATACGTTCTGTTTTATTACCCCCGATAAGTCCAGAAAGTTCGGCAGAAGAAAAACTTTGGTGCCGACTATCCTATCCAGTGCCTGTTGATACTACGGAGACTGACTGCGAAAAGCAGCAAACAGAAAACAGCCAGCAGCGCGAAATCAACTCCGACCGACAAAAGCTGTTCGCCGCCCATCGCATGGTGCAGCAGATCGACACCGTAGGTGATCGGAAGCAGATAAGAGAACGGCTGCAGCAGTTCCGGCAAGGCGGTGACGGGAAAAAAGAGTCCGCAGAGAAAAATCATAGGAAAACGCACGAAATTCGAGAGCGTCTGCACCTCGAATACCTCTGTTGCAAGTACGGCAAGCAACAGGCTGAGATAGGTCGAGGCGAGTGCCATAAGCAGAATGGCTGGCGCAACCAGACTCCAGGCAACGCCTGACAGACCGGAAAAGACTAAACCGAGCAAGATCGGCACCAGCGCATTGAACATACCGAAAACAACAGCTCCCGATGTTTTGGCAAGCATGAGCATCCAGAGCGGTATCGGGGCGAGGACCAGACGCTCAAAAGCTTTTGCCTTCTTTTCGAAAGTAACGGCAACGGCAAGCATGGAACTGGTACCGAACAGCACAGAGAGCGCTATCATTCCGGGAAGAACCGAAACAAGGGAGTGAACGCCCTGACCCGAACGGATGAGGAACATGCCTGCCCATGCGAGAGGAAAAAGCAGCCCCCAGCTAACGTTAGGCGGCTTGAGATAGTATGCTTTCATATCTTTCAGTACGATGTTCCAGCAGGCTATCCATCGGTTCATCGGCGACCCCTCCCCTCTTTTACTCCCCCCGTCATGGAGCTCGACCCGATGCCGGTAACTTCTACGAAAACATCCTCGAGCGAAAGCTGCCGTTTCCTTGCTTCAACCACCTCGACGCACCTGTCTTCGAGAAAGCGCACCAGCAATCCGGCTTTAAGCGGTTTGGAAGACTCGATCCTTAGTTCGTTTTCAGCCGTCTCATGAAACACGAGTCCGGGAAATGCCTGTTGCAGATCGGTATATGGTACGACACAGCCGCCGGATACCGTAACCGTCAGCGCATAACGACCCTGCACAGGCTGCAGCAGACGTTCGAGCCTGTCGTCCCGAACGATCTTTCCGTTGACGATAAATGCAATACGGTCACACAGGCGTTCGGCTTCATCGATAAAATGGGTCGTCAGGAATATCGTGGTTCCGTTACGGTTGAGGGCGGCAAGCAGGGAACGGATCATGCGCGAGCTTTCTACATCAATACCGGATGTGGGCTCGTCGAGAAAGAGCAATGGTGGTTCGTGCATAATGGAAGCTGCGATAACAAGTCGCCTTTTCATACCTTTGGAATAGCCGGAAAACTTCCGCTCCGCTGCTCCTTCGAGCCCAAAAAGATCGAGAAGCTCTTCAGCCTTTCTCTGGCGGACTTTCTTGCGCAGACCGTAAAGAGCGCCTGAAAAACAGAGATTTTCGAAACCGGTCAGCTCGGGGTAGAGATTGCTCTCATCCGGTACAACGCCGATCAGATGCTGTGCCGCTTTTGGATTCCGGCTGCAGTCGATACTCCCGATCTCGATCGATCCCGCATCCGGTCGGGCAAGACCGGTCAGCATGGAGATGGCCGTTGTCTTGCCCGCTCCGTTCGGACCAAGGAAACCGAAAAAACCTCCTTCGGAAACAGCAACGTCAATGCCGTCAACAGCATGGACATCACCGAACCGCTTTACAAGACCACGAACCCGGATTACCGCATCGTCAGCAGGTGCCATTTCCTGCTATGAATGATATGAAACAAACTGACGAGGACGCTTCATGGCCTGCAACAGCACGATTTCTTTTCGGCAGGCTTAACGGCCAGCGTCTCGCAGGAATGAGCCTCTTCATTGCCATGACACTCGCGAATCTGTTCCGGTGAACAATCTTCAGGTTTTCCGTCAAGCTTTTCAGGCTTTTCACAGACTTGCTTATCCTTTGTCATCATTGAACTCTATGTTTTTGGTTAATAACCCGATATACGGATAATCGGCATTCGAAAAAACAGGATTCACTCTTCTTCGTGCAGGAAAAAGCGATCAGCATCATCTCTAAGCCTGGCAAGTGCATCCCGATTGAGCCTGTAGTGAACGAAATACCCTTTCCTGTCGGCAATTACCAGATCGGCATTCCGGAGCACCCTGAGATGCTGCGACACTGCCGCAGGAGTAATGCCGAGTGATTTGGCAAGAGCATTCACACACAAGGACCGGTGCTTCAGCAAGTCGATCATGTCTACCCGCGTTTCAACCGAAAGAGCCTTGAAAAGCCGTGTTATTCTGCCGGTTTCCGTCACAAGCAATCGACTTTAATTAAGTATATGCGCAGATAATATACAGCGGAACAACAAATATCCATACACAAATCGTCGCCTTGATCTACGAATTTGGCATCACAGTTCCCGTTGCCATGCCGGCAGCTTTTTCCTTGAGCGTTCGGAACTGTTCGCTCACGGCTTCGATTCTCGACTCCCAGACAGGATCCGGTGCCGTCCTTTCGGCCTCGTCGAGAAAGGTCAGCAGGGTCGAGGTGCAGGCCACAGGATCGAAGAGTATCCATTTGGCCGAGATGCCAAGAAAAAGGGCGAGCATGAAAAGCGCAAACTTTCCGAATGCCCATGACTGAGGCAGAAACAGCGCAACGGCGCCGAAAGGCACCATGAACAAAACGGTGGTGAGGATAACGAAGAGATAGCTGAGAACTGTCAGGGCGACGGCGTTTTTCAGCAAAGGTTTCCACGACTGGCAGTAGATGAGAATGCCGGATTTCGCCGCTTCGAACACGTTCGGATTCTTCGTACGGAAAGTCCATGCGATAACCGACTCGTCGATATAGGTAAGACTGAAGGTCACGATCCGCTGCACGATGGAAGCGAGTCCTTCAAGCGCCGGAATGGGCAGAGCCTGCATGATATTGAACAGGGTACGGTTGAGCGAAACGAGCACTCCTTTGACCAGCTGATCGACAAGAGCCAGCACACTGATCTCCTTGAAATAACTCATGACGCGTTCTTTTGCCCATGACGTCTGTGAAATGCCTTGCGGCAAAGCGCCGTTTTCCACAATTTCGGTAATCAGCGCTATATGACCGGCCTGCAGCAGATAGAGCACATACTCCCGTATGAACCTGAAGCCGAATCCGCCGGCAAACAGTGCAAGAAAAAAGAGCACGACCGCAGCTCCTCCTCCGAAAATGCTGCCGATAAGCGCAAGAATTCCAAGAAAAACCGCAACAAAAGCAACAATCGCTCCGTAGACCATCGCACGGTAGAAAAGATACGAGCTGGTACGCATGACGATACCCGCTGCCTTGCCAAGCTGAAGTGCCATTATCTCTATCTCCTTTAGGGATTTGTGGTTCCTGCGCCTGTATCGTCGCCTTCTCCCTGGGGATCTGCGACAGAATGATTGTTTTCGTTGTCCGAAGCTGTCTGTTCCGGCAAGCCGGACGCTGTGCTGTCTGCCGATACTGCCTGTTCGATCAGATAATCAGGTACGCCGATAACGACGGAATCAACTGTCGTGGTATCGGGAGGCGGCGCCATAACCTCCTGATAGTCCGGAAGCACAATGCCCCTCTGTCTCATGATGGCGTAGATACGCCTTGCCCGGTTCCGTACATATCCCGATGGATTGACCGGAGAATACTTTAATGGATTTGGCAGTACCGCAGCAAGCTGTGCTGCCTGCTGCGCAGAAAGTCCTGCCGCGCTTACGCCGTAATATGTCCGCGCCGCCTGCTCGATACCGAAGATACCATCGCCCCATTCGGCTACGTTTACATAGAGTTCGAGAATCCTTCGCTTTGAAAGCGTATGCTCGATTCGCCAGGTAAGAATAGCCTCCTTGATCTTGCGCACAGGATTTTTGGAAGGAGAAAGATAGAGGTTCTTTGCAAGCTGCTGGCTGATGGTACTGGCGCCCGACCTGAACTCTCTTGCTTCGATATTTTTTTCGATTGCCTTTTCGATAGCTTCGTAGTCGAACCCTCCGTGCTGCCAGAACTTGTTGTCTTCGGCAATGAGCACGGCCTTGACGAGGTTGGGTGAGACCCTGTCGAGCGAGACCCATCGCTGTCGTACACGCTTGTCGTCAAGCCCCTCCTGTTTCCACTGGGCTTCGCGATACTCCATAAACGCCGATACGGAGGGATTTTCCCTGGCAAGGCGCCCTACGTCGGGATAGACAAGATAACGTCCGATATCGAAGACAAACAGCAGCAGAACAATGGCAATTGTATTTCTCAGAAGCCTCATCGTCTCGATCAAAAAAAGGTTACCCGTTCGTTAAATAAGATACCAATTTCATGAAACATGACACCGGTCAGACGAAAAATTGTAACGCACAGTAAAAATTCCCTTACATTGGAGGATGAAACTCTGTCGACGACGACCTGAGCATAATAACAGCCACGTTCTCATGAAACGCATACCGATCATCATCTTTACCCTGCTCCTCTGCCCTCCGGCAGCAGAGAGCGCAACAACAAATCCTGATGGAAAGGCGGTTTTCGAAAAAAACTGCAGTATCTGCCACTCGATTACGCTTCCTCCGAAAAGCGCACCGCCCATCGTGCCTGTCGCATCTATCTACCACCGGCAGTTCACAACTAAAACTGCGGGCGTTAATCACATGGTGACATTCATGAAATCGCCCTCGAAAAGTGCATCGAAGGTTGACCCGGAAGCAATCAGCCGGTTCGGACTCATGCCTGCGATGGAGCTCGGCGATGCGGAACTCAAGGCCGTTGCCGGATGGGTATGGGATCAGTATAACCCGAATACGGGAAAAGGAATGGGGATGGGCGCAGGTTCCGGTCAAAGTTCCGACGACTGCCGGTAAGCCGGAATCTCAGGGAAAGCGTGAGCGCCTTACGAAGACTCCGGAGATATCGCGACATAAAAAAAAAGGGGCAACCCTGTTTTGAGTGTATCCTTCCATAATGAGCTTCATGACCGTGTACCCTTGGGCAGACTCGAACTGCCGACCCACAGTTTAGGAAACTGTTGCTCTATCCACTGAGCTACAAGGGTATGTAGGACGAATGTAATTTTTTTCAGTGAAACATGCAACCCGAAGCATCAGGTTCTCCCGAACATCCGGTCGAGCTGGTCGAGCATCAGCTTGACAATGACCGGCCTGCCATGAGGGCATGAGTATGGTACCCGCGTAGCGAACAGGTTATCGATCAGCGAGCGCATCTCTTCAAGGCCAAGCTTCTGGCCTGCCATGATGGCGTTGCGACAAGAATAGGACTTTGCAAGATTATCACGTTTTTCAAGCTTGAGCTTCGAGGCGTTCTCCTGATAGCCAGCAATCATGTCCTGCAGAATGGTGACCTCCGTCCCTGATCTGACGTCTTGAGGAATCCCCTCGATCATGACGGTTCTCGATCCGAAATCCCGGAGATTGAATCCGAGCCGATAGAGGTCGTCTCGAATATCCTCGAACACCTCATACTCCCACTGACGCAGTTCTACCTTCTGGGGAAAAAGCAGCTGTTGCGAATTCGGCACGTTCTGATTCATGACATCAAGCGCTCGTTCATAGAGTACTCGCTCATGGGCCACATGCTGGTCGATGATCATCATTCCATTCTTGATCTGGCATATAATGTATTTGTTGTGCAGCTGCCAGATTTTGGGTTCGGCGATTTCAGGTTCCGCAGCGCCTTCATCATCGTGAAAACGCGACTGGAGCATGGTTGGCGGAAAATCTTCGCTTTGAACCGCCACAGGCCCGTTGCCCCAACCCTCATAGGGTTCCCGAACCGGAAACATCTCGCCCTGGCGGGATTGGGCGGTAGCTCCCTGGCGGGAAGACGACGGAAGGGAGTTTTCACGAAATCCGCCGTATAGATCTTCCGTGGTGCCGGTTCTGCCCGAGAGCTCATTGTACTGCAGCTTCCTGTATAATGTTTCCGCATCGTTCAGCGCCCCACCGCCCTGCCTTACGGTCGGCGGCGCAAACGATGCGTCAGGAGAAAAATCGTGGAGCTGAACGGAACGTTTGATAACCGGGTAGAACATGTTCCGCACGTTCCGCTCATCCTCAAACTTCACTTCGAGCTTTGCGGGATGCACATTGACGTCGATACGGGAGGGCTCGATACCAAGAAACAAAAGGGCGAAAGGGGCTTGACGCTCTTCGAGAAGCTCGCCGTAGGCCTGCTGCAATGCCTGTGAGAGCATCCTGTTCTGTATGATCCTCCGATTGACATAGAAAAGCTGATCGAATTTCTGGCGTTTCATCATGCCGGGCTTTCCGATAAACCCGTGAATGGAGAGATAGTCGTTCTCTTCGGTAATGGGAATCAATCCTTCGGAAAAACCGCTTCCGTAGTAGTAGTCAAGACGCTCATAAATATCCGGGCTCCTGAAATGAAACAACTCCTCATCGTCACTGAACATGCGCCACTCGATATCCGCATAGGCCAGCGAATGAGCTCTGACTGCTTCAAAAATATGGCGGAATTCAGTGGCATTGGATTTCAGGAATTTGCGTCGGGCTGGCACGTTGTAAAAGAGGTTTCTCACGCTGATGGATGTCCCCTCTTCAGCTGCAATTTCGCTTTCCTCTACCAGCACACCGCCCTCGTACCGGAATTTGCATGCAAGGAGAGCATCTTCCTGGCGGGTTTTGAGCTCGAAATGCGATACCGAAGAAATGCTCGCAAGCGCCTCTCCTCTGAACCCGAGGCTCATGAGTGTATCGAGATCCTCGACTCCGGATATCTTGCTCGTTGCAAACCGTTCGACAGAGAGCAACGCATCCTGGCGACTCATGCCGGAACCGTTATCGATAATCCTTATCAGTTCCTTGCCGGCATCCTTGATCATAATGGTTATTCTCGATGCTCCTGCATCGATTGCATTTTCCAGGAGCTCCTTGACAACAGATGCCGGGCGCTGAACAACTTCTCCTGCCGATATTTTATTGGCGACCGTATCGGGTAATCGTGATATTTTTGACATTGAAACAACCCTGTAAGAACGTTCAATCTATAGTAAAAGACAAATGACCGGATATTGATGCCACGAAACATCCTGCATCAGGATCATGTATCGGCTCCGGTAAGGCTCTTCCATACTTCCCGTAAAGCCGCTTCTCCGAAACGCTGCTTGCACTGCAACCGCGTGCCGTACATACGGTAGGTATGCGTCCGCTTCACCACCCCGCCATCAGGCATTTTTCTTGCCACTCCTACGCAGAGCGTCCCGACAGGTTTTTCTGCCGAACCTCCTGAAGGGCCGGCTATGCCTGTTGTGGAAACCGCGATATCTGACCCGCTGCCCGACAGGCAACCGAGAGCCATAGCTTCGGCGACAGGCTCGCTGACTGCGCCGTACCGTTCGATGATCGACGGGGAAACTCCGAGTAATGCCGTTTTGGATTCGTTGCTGTAGGTCACCAGACCCTGAAGAAAGTATGCCGACGAACCTGAAATATCGGTAAGGCGACTTGCGACAAGTCCTCCTGTGCAGGATTCTGCGGTTGCGATGGTCAACCCTTTTTCGGCAAGCAGACCGCCTATCGTCTCCTCGAGCGTTGTCTCCCCTATGGCGTAAATAAATCTTCCGGCTCTGGCAATGACGGCGTCAACCACCCGACGGTTGTTATGTTCCACGATTTCTTCTGTCGTTCCCGTCGTACTGACCATGAGCTCAACACCGGCAGTATGCGGAAGATAGGCAAGGGTCGTTCCTTCGGGAAGATTATCCTCGATATCGACAAGCAGATCGGCAAGGAGAGATTCGCCTATACCAACCGTCTTTACCGGCGTGTGCCGCATGAAGGACGTACTCTCGGAGGCAAAATAGGGGAGAACCGTTTCACGCATCATACCCTGCATCTCCAGAGGAACACCCGGCATAAGCACCAGAAAGCTGTTACCGTAGCGCTCGCCGCAACGAAGCATCATACCTGCGGCAGTCCCGACGGGATTGGGCACGAAAATGGATCCTTCGACGACCGAGGCCTGATCGCGCAGGTTTTCAGGAAGCGACCGCCCCCTTGAGGTAAACCATGAAACCAGCCTTGCGTAGGCTTCGGGGTTCTCTTCAAGCCCTCTTCCGAGCAACCGCATGGCTGCTTTCTTTGTCCGGTCGTCCCGGGTCGGACCGAGACCGCCGGTTACCAGAACGATATCTGCACGTGAAAGTGATTCTGAAAACACGTCGACGATCGCATTCTCGTCATCGGCGCATGCGACGATCCTGTTGACGGGAATACCGATTCCTCCGAGTCCGGCAGCGATGAATGCTGCATTGGTATTGACCTTGCCCCCTTTGAGGAGTTCATCCCCTATAGAGACGATTTCGGCAATCATCATAAGATTTTATACAAGATAACTTGCGACACGCAGAATGTCGGCAAAAACGCCGCCGGCAGTCACCTCGCCACCGGCACCAGGCCCACGAACAACTAGCGGAGTATCGAGATATCGACCTGTGGTGAATACTACCATATTTTCCGATCCGCTGAGACCTGCCAGAGGACTTGAGAGCGGGACCTGCTTAACGCCGATGCTGGCCTTCCCGTTTCGAATTTCGCCTGCGTAGGAGATGGTCATGCCTTTTTCGCCGGCAAGCCTTATCTGATCGGCATACCATTCGTCAACCATAACGAGCCGGTCGAGAAAATCTCCGACCGGCATGTCGCTTTGCAGCTCTTCCGGCACGAGGCTTTCGCACCGGACATCTCCGTATTCCATAGGATAGCCGAGCTCGCGGCCAAGAATGAGAACTTTACGCGCGAAATCCGCACCTGAGAGATCATCCCGAGGATCGGGCTCGGTATAACCTGCATCTTTGGCCATTCTGACAATTTCGCTGAAACGTCCGCCCTTGCGAAGTTCGTTGAAAATGTAGCTGAGGGTTCCTGACAGGACTCCTTCAATGCTGATTATGTTGTCGCCGCTGTTTTTCAGATCGTTCAGCGTGTTGATGATCGGCAATCCCGCTCCGACGTTGGTTTCATAGAGGAATCGTACGTTACTGCCCCTCTGAGCCGCCCTGATGCTGTCGTAGAGCTCCGCAGGACCCGCCATGCCGAGCTTGTTGGCCGTTACAACGGAAATATCGGCCCGGAGCAGCTCCGGGTAACGTTCGGCAACCAATCCACTTGCCGTACAGTCTACGAAAACCGTGTTGTGCAGGTTGTGCTCCCTGACAAGGCGTATATAACCGTCAATGCCTGCATATTCCGGGACTCTCTGGATGAGCGACTCCTCCCAGCACTCAAGATCGATCCCGTCAGAAGAGATGGCGATCATTCGGGTATTGGCAAGTCCGCAGACCAGTACATCAAGGTCTTTCTCCTTTCTGAGATTCATTCGGTGCCTGGCGATCTGGTTGATCAGGCTTTTTGCGATCGTTCCCGTACCGGCTATAAAGACATGTATTTTGCGCTGCGAGAGAAAAAACGACTCATGAATGCAGTTGAGCGCCTTGTCTTCATCATGGTTGTCGATAACCACGGAGATATTCATCTCGTTGGCGCCCTGCGCCACTGCGATAACATTGATACCGTTCTTGCCGAGCGTTTCAAACAATTGAGCCGAAACCCCGGGATGGCCTGTCATGTTGTTGCCGACGACGGCCACCATGGCAAGATTACGTCGAACAGCAACCGGATCGATAAGGCGTGCATGCATCTCGCCGGCAAACTCCGCATCAAGTACTTTACGCGCCTTTGCCGCCTGGAGAGGGTCGATAGCAAGACTGATCGACTGCTCGGATGAAGCCTGGGAGATAAAAATCACGTTGATCGCGTTCCTGGCCAGGCAACTGAAAAGACGCGATGCGATTCCCGGTACTCCGACCATACCGCTTCCGGAAAGATTGAGCAGAACAACCTTGTTGATCGAACTGAGCCCGGTCACCGGATGCTGCTGCTCCTGCAACCGCCGTATCTCCCGCTCTATTCTCGTACCCGGCGCATCAGGATTGAATGAATTCTTTATCAATACAGGAATGGATGCCTTCATTGCCGGCAGAATAGTAAAAGGATGCAGTATCTTTGCCCCGGCATGCGACAGCTCCATTGCTTCGGCATAGCTGATAAAGGGCAAAACACGGGCATCCCTGACTCTTCTGGGATCAGCGCTGAAAAAACCGTCCACATCGGTCCAGATCACGATCTCTTCGGCTCCGAGTGCTGCTCCCAACAATGATGCCGTGTAATCGGAACCGCCTCTGCCCAGCGTTGTCGTGGTGCCATCGGGAGTCGCTCCGATATATCCCGTAACGACATGGATCACGCCTTCATCGCAAAACCTCGCTTTTATCCTCGATGTGGTTTCCTCGATATCGACTTTCGCATTGATAAAATTCGTATCGGTAACGATCAGCTCCCGGGCATCGATATAGACGGCCGGCATGTCCTTCGAGTTCAGGTATCCCGCCACAATCCGTGCCGCGAGCCGCTCCCCGAAACCAAGCAGGAGTGCCGAGCTCTTTTCCGACAATTCGCGCAACAGAAAAACCCCATGCAGCAGATCGTGCAGCTCAATAAGATCCTGACCAGTCAAAGCAGAAATTCCATGATCATCGCCGCCGGGAAAAAGCTCCATGAATACGCGTTCATGCTGTTTCCTGATTTGGTCAAGAACATTCCGATAGTTCTCGCTGCCTGCGCTTGCCGAAGAGGCCGCTTCAAACAGAAGATCGGTTACCCTGTAGAATGCCGAGACGACAACTACCGGCGGCCTGCCATCTACCCGCCCGGCTGCAATAATTTCGATAACTTTTTTTATCCTTGCGGCGGAACCCAGAGAGCTCCCCCCGAACTTGTAAATTTTCATGCTGGCGTTAACGCATTAAAAAATGACTTCCTGCTTCACGACAAACTTACAAAATAAACATCATTTACCTTTAGAGGTCAACCCTACCGGTCAAAAAACCTTGGCCATATCAAACAAAAAGCGCCCATACGGGCGCTTTTTGTCGACATATACTGAAAAAGCCATAAAGCTATCAGCCTTTGAGCGCGTCTGCGCCTGCAACAATTTCACTCAACTCTTTGGTAATCGCAGCCTGACGGGCACGATTGTAACTTATATTGAGCGTTCGAAGCAGTTCCTTGGCATTCTCTGTTGCAGAATCCATCGCGCCCATCCTTGCAGCCTGCTCGGCAGCATTGGATTCGAGCATGACACGCCATAACTGGGTATTGAGATGCTTCGGTACCAGTTCATCGATAATCGCAGATGGCGATGGCTCGTAGATGTAGTCGCTGCTGCTCTCCTTGCCCGAGCCTTCAGCGGCAATCGGAAGCAGCTCTTCGGCTTTGAGAACAGGAGCAAGCACGCTCTTGAACTCATTGTAAACAACAACTACCCTATCGGCCTCGCCTTTCAGGTACATGGAAGAAGCGGTTTCAGAAATTTCCCGGGCAATACTGAAATCGAGATGCTGGAAAACGGCAGGGTACCCTTTGACAATGTTGAATCCTCTCTTCCGGAAATAATCAAAACCCCTTGTCCCCGCGCAAATCATGCTGACGTCGCCGTTTTTATACTGGGCGGCATAGTCCACGGTCACGATCTTCTGGGCCAGCTTGATGATATTGGTATTGAACGCACCACACAGCCCTCTGTCGGCTGTTATGAGCACCACCAGTACTTTTTTAACCTCGGGACGGCTCGACAGCAAGGGATTGAGCGATGTATCAACCTTCGCAGAAAGAGATGCCAACATCGCCTTCAGCTTGCCGGCGTAAGGACGGGCCATTATGGCCCGATCCTGAGCCCTGCGCAGCTTGGCGGCTGCAACCATTTTCATGGCCTTGGTTACCTGCTGCGTGGATTTCACCCCCTTGATTCGTACACGTATATCCTTTAATGTAGGCATGTATTAGGGTCTGTTAATAAATTATATGCTGACTATCCTCCTGATTCTTTTCAGGCCTTGACTTTCTGGTTGAAAGAGCTGATGAACTTCTCCGCCGCATCTTTCAGCTTTTTTACCGTATCGGCTTCAAGCGCGCCTGTTTCGGCAATTGTTTTGAGGATTTCAGGCTGTTTGATCTCGAGCATGCTGAGGAAATCTTCTTCAAAACGGCGAATGTTGGGGACTTCAACCGCATCAAGAAGACCCTGGGTGCCAAGGAAAATAATGGCAACCTGCTTTTCGACCGGCATCGGCACATACTGGCCCTGCTTGAGAATTTCAACAAGTCGGGCGCCCCTGTCGAGCTGCGCTTTGGTGGTCTTGTCAAGATCGGAGCCGAACTTCGAGAATGCCTCGAGCTCACGGAACTGGGCAAGGTCGAGACGAAGCGTGCCTGCGACTTTCTTCATGGCCTTGATCTGTGCGGCTCCGCCGACACGAGACACCGAAATACCCACGTTGATAGCTGGTCTCTGACCGGAGTTGAAAAGATTCGACTCGAGGAAGATCTGGCCGTCAGTGATGGAGATCACGTTGGTCGGAATATATGCGGAAACGTCACCTGCCTGGGTTTCGATGACCGGTAGCGCAGTAAGACTTCCGCCGCCTTTGACCATCGGCCTGAGGGCATCGGGAAGATCGTTCATTTTCTTTACTACTTCGACATCATCAGTGATTTTAGCGGCTCTTTCAAGCAGACGGGAGTGCAGATAGAACACGTCTCCGGGATACGCTTCACGGCCCGGTGGACGGCGAAGCAGCAGCGAAAGCTGACGATAGGCTACGGCCTGCTTGGAAAGATCGTCGAAAACAACCAGCGCATGACGCCCGGTATCACGGAAATATTCACCAAGTGCAGCTCCGGCGAAAGGAGCAATAAACTGCAGCGGTGCCGGATCGGATGCGGTTGCCGAGATGACGGTCGTATACTCCATTGCACCGTACTTCTCAAGCGTATTGACAACCTGAGCAACGGTTGAGCCTTTCAGTCCGACTGCCACGTATATACAGTAAACGCCTTTACCTTTCTGGTTGATGATGGTATCGAGTGCGACTGCGGTCTTTCCTGTCTGGCGGTCGCCGATAATAAGTTCGCGCTGACCGCGACCGATCGGAATCATGGAGTCGATAGCTTTAAGACCTGTCTGCAGCGGTTCATGGACCGATTTACGGAAAATGACACCCGGCGCACGGCGTTCAAGGGGAAGACGAATATCGGTATCGATGGATCCTTTGCCGTCAATAGGTTCACCGAGCGGATCGATGACTCTGCCGAGCATGGCTTCTCCCACCGGAATCGACGCAAGGATACCTGTTCTCTTGACCGTATCGCCTTCCTTTACCGTGTTGGACTCACCGAACAATACACAGCCGACGTTGTCTTCCTCAAGGTTGAGGGCCATGCCCGTCACCTTATTGGGAAAATCGAGAAGTTCACCTGCTGCAACCTGCGATAAACCGTACACACGAGCAATACCGTCACCAACCTGCAATACCGTTCCCACATCATAGACTTCCGCCTCGGACTCAAAACCGGCAAGCTGCTTGCGAAGTATGGATGAAACCTCATCAGGCCTGACTGTTGTAGACATATCTTATTCGCTTGGTTATTTGTTTTTTAAGAAAAGAGAAAGATTCTGCTTACCTTCTTTTGAAATCAGACTCGGCCGTATACCTTTCCATTCAAAAAATAAAAGCCAAATTTAACGAAAAGCTTTTAGTTATTCAAATTCTCTCTATAATTTGATAGCCCTGCTGTTCGGAGGTAATGCAATCGGGTCAGGCACGCACATAATACATCGCGCCGACTAATCAGACAAAGAGTAAGATACAACATACGGTATGAAAACGGTCAAGGGTTTCGCTTCGGCAACAGTAGGCAATGTTGCATGCGGTTTTGATATACTTGGATTCGCCATTACCGAGCCCGGTGATGAGGTAACGCTTACCCTGTCCGATGAAAAACGGGATGATTGTCAGGTTTCTCTAACAGGTATTATCGGCGATGGAGGCGCGCTTCCTCTCGACCCTAAAAAAAATACATCGAGCTTCGTTGTCCTGAAGTTCCTCGAATATATCCGAACACACAAGGGAATCGATTTTTCCGGCCATATCTCTCTCGAACTGAAAAAAAACCTGCCGCTCAGCAGCGGGATGGGCAGCAGTGCTGCAAGCGGTGCTGCCGCACTTGTCGCGGCTAATGAACTGATGGGACTGCCGTGTTCAAAAATGGAACTGGTGCACTTTGCCATCGAAGGCGAGCGGGTTGCCTGCGGATCGGCCCATGCAGACAACGCCGCGCCGGCAATACTCGGCAATTTCGTGCTTATCAGAAGCTATACTCCTCTTGATCTCATTACAATACCTTCTCCGAAAGACCTTTACTGCACGCTTGTGCATCCGCACACCGAGCTGCGCACATCGTTCGCGCGATCGGTTCTTCCGCATGCCATCCCCCTGAAAACAGCTATCCAGCAATGGGGCAATGTGGGCGCTTTGGTAACCGGTCTGCTCACGCCGGACTATGAGCTTATCGGCAGGGCTCTTGTTGATGTCGTGGCCGAACCCAAACGCGCTCCGCTTATTCCGGGATTTTTCGCAGTCAAGCAGGCCGCAATCGATGCCGGGGCGCTCGGCTGCAGTATCGCCGGCTCGGGCCCATCTCTTTTTGCTTTCTCCTCTTCGGAAAAAAACGCAAGAGAAGCTGGCAACGCCATGCAGCATGCATTCAGCAGATCGGCAAAACTCGCATCCGATATGTGGGTCTCCCCTATCTGCAGCGAAGGCGCGAAGATATTATCATAACATTCACGCATCATCTCCTTATGATCTATTTCAGCACCAATAAGTCCACCACGCCTGTTTCCATAAAAAAAGCAACACTCGAAGGACTCGCTCCCGACGGAGGGCTCTATGTCCCCTCGGAAATACCGCGGTTCTCGACACCTGAAATAAAACTGCTCGAAGAAGGCAGCTTTAATAACATCGCTTTTGCTGTCGCACGGAAATTCATCGGGGGCGAAATCCCCCCCGATCAGCTCAGCGACATGATCGTCAGCTGCTATCCGTTCGATACGCCGCTCGTCAGGCTTGCAGAGGATACCTTCATCGAAGAGCTCTTCTCGGGACCAACTCTTGCCTTCAAGGACTATGGCGCACGATTTCTTGCGCGCCTTACCGGCCACTTCGCCTCGGAGGACAATAAACTTATTACGGTACT
>JAFGMZ010000186.1 GCA_016927285.1 Chlorobiaceae bacterium | reverse complement strand
TTACGGTGGTTTGCAACCTGCTCCTGCAAGCCGATTGCGAGGGGCCGACCCTCATCTCTCACGCAGCTTCGCTGCGGCACACGGACGAATGAGACTTATGTGACCTATGGAATAGAACTATTGAACGCCAGAAAGAACTTGCTGAGCTCTTTCATACGTCCCTTCTGTCCTCTTCTAGCCATTCGTCACTCTCCCGCACAACACATGGCACGTAACGCAATCTTCAATCCGTGGAAATCCGATTTCAATAAGCGGGAACCGCGTTCTTTCTCTTATGGCTGGATAGCTTGACAGCTGGATGGCGTCAATGGCAAGAAAGCATAACCCGGAGCGCTTAACCCAATAATCCGTGTCAATCCGTGGGCAAACATCTTCCTCTTCCATACCCCGCGCTCACGGCTGACGGCTCACGATCTTCCGCTCCTCCCTCCTGATTCAATTGCCGTTAGCATTCGTCGAATCATTTTCTTACATTTCTCAATCCTGTAAAACCACAATCACAGCACATCTTTGTTATCCTTATGCACGATAAAATCAGAATTGCCGCTATTGTCGGGATGGAGCAATGCAACCAGCGCGTATGGCGTGAGGTCAGCGAAAAAATCGGCGCTTATGCTGAACTGACTCAATGGACCGATCAGGATCTGGAGCATCAGAACCCTGAGACTGCGGAATCGATACGCAATGCCGACTGCATTTTCACCACCCTTATTCAGTTCAAGGGTCAGGCGGACTGGCTGCAAGAACAGATTGAACAGTCTAAGGTAAAAACGATTTTCGCTTACGAATCGATGCCCGAAGTCATGCAGATGACGAAAGTCGGGAACTATGTGGTATCAGGAGACGGCAGCGGTATGCCGGACATCGTCAAGAAAGTCGCAAAGATGCTGGTTAAGGGTCGCGACGAGGACGCGCTGTACGGCTACATGAAGCTGCTGAAGATCATGCGCACCATGCTGCCTCTTATACCCAGAAAAGCCAAGGACTTCAAAAACTGGATGCAGGTCTACACGTACTGGATGCATCCAACCACGGAGAACCTTGCCTCGATGTTCAATTACATTATGGCTGAGTATTTCGAGGTAGGCGTCAGAGTCGAAAAAGTTCAGGAAGTGCCAACCATGGGCTTCTACCATCCGGATGCCCCGGATTACATAAAAGATCTTCACCACTACGAAAAGTGGCTGCAGAAGCGCGACAGGAGCGCAGCGAAAAAGCGGAATATCGCCATGCTTTTTTTCCGCAAGCACCTCCTGCAGGAGAAGGAATATATCGATAACACGATCCGCGCCATCGAACAGAAGGGGCTCAATCCCCTGCCGGTATTCGTCATGGGCGTGGAAGGACATGTTGCGGCACGCGAGTGGTTCACTCATGCGAATCCCGACATGCTGATAAACATGATGGGCTTCGGCTTTGTCGGCGGCCCTGCCGGCGCAACCACGCCAGGCGCATCGAATGCGGCACGCGACGAGATTCTCGGCAAGATCAACGCTCCCTACGTCGTCTCCCAGCCGCTCTTTATCCAGGATTTCAGTTCATGGAAATCGCAGGGCGTCGTGCCGCTGCAGTCGGCGATGACCTACTCGCTGCCTGAAATGGACGGCGCGATATGCCCGGTGGTGCTTGGCGCAGTGAAAGACGGTCGCCTGCAGACCGTGCCTGACCGTCTGGAACGGCTTTCGGGGATCGCGAAAAAATTCTCCGATCTGAGAACGCTGGCAAACAAGGACAAGAGGGTGGCTCTCGTGGTATACGACTATCCACCGGGCATGGGCAAGAAGGCGAGCGCGGCCTTGCTCGACGTGCCTAAAAGCCTCTATAAAATGCTCGAACGTCTCAAGGCTGAAGGGTACGATACGGGCGAACTGCCTGAGTCGCCCGAAGCTCTGCTCGCTTTGCTCGATCGTGCGACCGATTACGAAATTCAGGCCCACGAACAGGGCTGCTTCTCGATCGACCGAGAGATGTTCAACAGAATAACCAGCGATCGGGAACGTGAACGAATCGAGGGCCGCTGGAGCGGATTTCCCGGAGACATCGTTCCGGTCGGCACCGACAGCCTTTTTATCGGCGGTCTGCGCCTTGGCAACATTTTTATCGGCGTACAGCCGCGCCTCGGCATCCAGGGCGATCCGATGCGTCTGCTTTTCGATAAGGAAAACACGCCGCACCATCAGTACATCGCATTCTACCGCTGGATCAGCCGGGAGTTCGGGGCTAATGCTCTTGTGCACATCGGCATGCACGGTACCGTGGAGTGGATGCCCGGTCTGCAGCTCGGCGTTACCGGCGACTGCTGGTCGGATGCGCTGCTCGGCGAAGTGCCACATTTTTATATCTACCCGATCAATAACCCGAGCGAAGCGAACATCGCCAAGCGCCGCGGCTATGCGACCATGATTTCGCACAACATCCCGCCTCTTGCAAGAGCCGGGCTCTACAAGGAGCTTCCTGCGTTCAAGGAGATGCTGAACGACTACCGCGAACGGGGACTTGAAAAAATAGTTGATATCGAGACTGAAGAGGCCATTATCGAAAAAGCTGCGCAGCTCAACCTCACGGATGACTGTCCTCGCCTAGAAAACGAGACCTTTACTAACTATATCAGCAGGCTTTACACCTACCTGATCGAGCTGGAAAGCCGCCTGATTTCGAACTCTCTGCATGTGTTCGGGGAAACGCCTCTGCCGGAGAGCCAGATTACCACCATCACCGAGTACCTCAAGGTCCGCGGCAATGAGAAGTCACTGCCCTCAGTGATCCTGCACGCTATAGGCGAAAGCAAAACGTACGGCGATTATGCAACGCTGGCTACCCGGGCACGCAAGGGCGAAGAGGCGGCGCTCAAGGTACGCGAAAAAGTGGACGATCTCACCCGCGAATTCATCGGTCAGACGATTTTCGGAAATTCAAACCCGACGACGGTTTTCAATGTACTTACCGGCGGCGCGAAAGTCCCGCAGGAGATGGGCGAAGCCATCAATGAGTCGCTGAAAGAGGGCATCATTATGAAGCGGGCTCTCGACGACAACAGCGGCGAAATGCAGAGCTTCATTCGCGCACTTGACGGTGAGTACCTGCCTTCGGGACCTGGCGGCGACCTGGTGCGCGACGGCGCGGGCATTCTGCCGACAGGGCGTAACATCCACGCCATCGATCCGTGGCGCATTCCTTCGGAACTGGCCTTCAAGCGGGGCAGGCAGATTGCCGAAACCATCATCAGAAGGCACTGCGACGAGAACAACGGCGAATACCCCGAAACCATCGCTCAGGTGCTTTGGGGACTCGATACCATCAAAAGCAAGGGCGAAGCTGTTGCTGTCATCATTCACCTGATGGGCGCAGAACCGGCTTATGATGCCCAGGGCAAGATCAGCCACTATCAGCTCATTCCGCTCGGAAAGCTCGGCAGACCGAGAATCGACGTACTGATTCAGATCAGCTCGATTTTCCGCGACACCTTCGGCGTGCTGGTCGACCATCTCGACAAGCTGGTCAAGGATGCCGCAAAAGCCATAGAGCCACACGAAATGAACCACATCAAAAAGCATGTGGACGCAGCCATTGCTGACGGAAAGGATTTCGAAAGCGCTACCTCACGCCTCTTCACCCAGGCGCCGGGCGCTTATGGCTCGCAGGTCGAGGAACTTGTCGAGGATTCTGCATGGGAATCTGAAGAGGATCTCGATAATATGCTCGTCAAACGTACCGGCTTTGCCTATGGCGGAAACCGCTATGGAGACCAGCAGACCGACATTCTCAAAGGGCTGCTCGGCACGGTCGATCGCGTTGTGCAGCAGGTCGACTCGGCGGAGTTCGGTATTTCAGACATCGACCGCTACTTCTCATCCTCGGGAGCGCTGCAGCTTTCCGCCCGCCGCCGCAACCCGAAAGGCGACAACGTCAAGCTGAACTATGTTGAAACCTTTACGGCCGACGTGAAAATCGACGATGCCGACAAGGCGCTCAAGGTTGAGTTCCGCACTAAACTGCTCAATCCTAAATGGTTCGAGACCATGCTGGAGCAGGGCCACAGCGGAGCGACCGAAATCAGCAACCGTTTCACCTACATGCTTGGTTGGGACGCCGTTACCAAGGGGGTCGACGACTGGGTGTACAAGGAAGCCGCCCAAACCTATGCCATGGACCCGAACATGCGGGAACGGTTGATGAAGGTCAATCCGAAAGCCTTCAAGAACATTGTCGGCCGTATGCTCGAAGCAAGCGGGCGAGGCATGTGGAGCGCAGATCCCGATATGATCGAGAAACTTCAGGAGATTTACAGCGACCTCGAAGACCGCCTCGAAGGAATCGAAATCTGACGGTTACTGAAAAACAGCTTCAGGAAAAGGCACGGCACAGAACACCGTGCCTTTTCTTTTTTCGGACAAGCTATGCCGAGCGGACCCGATTTTCATTTTGGCCTATATAATTGCTATATTTCATAAAATATTTTTTATGGCTTCTGGCAGAAGTAACATATCGCGCAGTGTCTGGCGTTTCTTCGAGATTCTGCTCTTTTTTGTCATCTCGGTAGTAGGCTTCAATGTTTATGCCAAGACCTCGACACTCAACTCGAAACTGAAGTCCCGCACCCTTCAGGAGAATCCCGACAACAGGCACGCCGGACTTTTACTGGAGAGCAGTACACTCTTTAACTGCTCGCTCCTGCATCTATTCCCGGATACTCACAAAAAACGCCATGATTGTCTATCGGGCCACCATATTCAGCAAACATGCTGTAATGTAACCAACCGGCAGGCTGAAGCCCTTTTATTCCGCTCAGACTATCCAATTACCCCTGTTTTTACCGCTGTTCCCCGCAACCTTCTTCAGCAGAACCCGATACTTCTGATTTAAACGCCAACCCGTTGTTGACAGCATTCATGAATGTCCGTACTCCATGCATGGAGCCTGAACTGCCGTTATAACCGTTCAGCGGTAAAACGGCATATTTTCCCGTCAGGTTATCCCGATAAACAGCCCGTTAACAAAGGTTGACCTTATGCGTTTTGTGTTCCTCACCATGGAGGCCACCAACAATAGCGCCCTGAAAAGCGCTGCCGGAGAACTGAACCACAAGTATGACACCAAACTTGAGGTATCAATTTTCAATCTTGGCCTTCAGCACGACAAAAGCCAGTGGGAAAAACTGGAGCATGCGTTTCGCTCTGCCGATTTCATTTTCGGATCGATGCTCTTCAGCGAGGAGATCGTCCGCCCGCTCGAAAGGCTTCTCAACCAGGTTTCCTGCCCGATCTGCATCATTACCAGCAACCCCGCGCTCCTCACCCGAACGCGATTGGGAAAGTTTTCGTTGCGAAAGTCGGACGCTGAAACCGAGAAGGAGCCTGGCCTGTTCAGGCAATGGACGGCTAAACTCAGGCCGAAACACAGCCATGGCGAGAGCCAGCGCCAACTGGCCCTTGCGCGGAACGTCGGCAAGATCATGAAGTACATCCCCGGAAAAGCACGGGACATTCATACCTTCATAGCCTCCCATCAGTTCTGGCTGAACGGATCGCAGGAGAATATGGAACGGTTCCTTTCGCTCATAGCCGACCGATATGTACCCGCATGGAAAGGCAAACTTCCACAGGCGGATGCGATATTCTATCCGGATACAGGACTCTTTCACCCGGACGCGGCAGAACCGTTTCAGAACGCGAAAGCATTCGGTGACTGGCAGCAAAAAAACCGGCCTGAACTGACAAAGGGCCCGGTTGCCATTCTCGCCATGCGATCGACTGTGCTGAGCAGGAACATGATGCATCTTGAGCACCTCGTTCGCGACCTGGAATCGCAAGGCATCAGCACATGCATCGCTTACAGCGGGGGGCTCGATTTCCGACCGGCACTCGACAGGTTCTTTGATCCTGAAAAGCCCGGGACCCTGAAACCTGGTCTGCTGCTCAATGCCACCGGCTTTTCGCTTGTTGGCGGACCTGCGGAGAACAGGGCTGCAGAAGCGATCGCTGCGCTGAAAAAAATCGATACGCCCTGTTACAACCTTATTCCACTCTCCTTCCAGCCCATCGAGCAGTGGAAACAGAACGGCCTGGGGCTCACCCCATTGCAAACCGCCCTTTCGGTAGCAGTGCCGGAGCTTGACGGCACCATCGAGCCGCATGTCTATGCCGGTACGGGAAATGACCGCACCATTCCGCTGGAACGGGAAATTTTCAACATCACCAGAAGGATCGACCGCTTCCTCCGCCTGCGGGCAAAACCTGTCGCGGAAAAGAAGATTGCCATTGTGCTTTTCAATTTTCCGCCGAATCTCGGTAATGCCGGTACCGCGGCCTACCTCAGCGTGTTCGAAAGCCTCATGCGCCTGCTGGGCGTCATGCAGAAAGCCGGATACCGTATCGATATGCCTGCAAGCATCGAAGA
>JAFGMZ010000185.1 GCA_016927285.1 Chlorobiaceae bacterium | reverse complement strand
CACATGTCCGGTTCTAACCGAAGGAGATAACGACCATGGTGGAATCAAATCCAATCCTTGATTTTGCGATCAACTACCAGTTTCCGGCTTTCACCGAGCTGAAAGATACGGACAAGATCGTGGCATTTGGCGACAGCAGCCACAAATGCCCGATCTATGTCCGCCAGACACCTCCCTGTACGGCCGAGTGCCCTGCCGGGGAGGATATTCGCGGGTATAATCGTCTTCTGAATGGTACCGAAAAAAGCGAAGATGCATGGAAAGACGCATGGGAGACCATCGTCAGAATGAACCCGTTTCCGGCGGTCATGGGCAGAATCTGTCCGCATCCCTGCCAGAAAGGGTGCAATCGCCAGTTTCACGACGAGAGCGTGGCCATCAATGCGCTCGAGCAGGCTGTTGGTGACTATGGTATCGAGGCAGGCCTCAGGTTGCCTGAACCCGGGCCCGATACCGGCAAACGTGTCGCTGTTATCGGCGGCGGGCCGGCAGGGCTCTCCGCGGCATACCAGTTGCGCCGCAGGGGTCATGCCGTTACGATTTACGATGCGAACGAGAAGCTTGGCGGCATGGTTTTGTACGGCATCATGGGATATCGGGTCGATCGCAAGGTGCTTGAAGCAGAGATCAGACGTATCACTGATCTTGGTCTCGAACTGAAAATGGGAGTGCGCGTCGGAAGGGACGTTACCTTTGATCAGCTCGAAGCCGAATACGATGCCGTTTTCGTGGGAGTCGGCGCACAGGTTGGGCGCGGTCTTCCGGTCGAGGGTTTCGATACGACCCCGGGAGTAACCAATGCCATCGATTTCCTGCGCAACTACGAGGTACTGGGAGACGATATTCCGGTCGGCAGGAGAGTTATCGTGATCGGTGACGGCAATGTCGCCATGGACGTGGCGCGTCTTGCCCTGCGTCTTGGTTCGGAAGCTGTTGTGGTTTCCGGCGTACCGCGCGAGGAGATGGCCTGTTTCCAGAACGAATTCGATGATGCAGTGACCGAAGGTGCCGTCATGCACTACCTGACCGGCGTTACCGGTCTGCTTGCAGGCGGTAAGGGTTTGCAGGGCCTTCTATGCTCGCGGATGGTGAAGAAGGAGAAAGGTGAAGAGGGATGGAACTCTCCTATTCCGTTCTTTCGCTATAAAAGCTCGGGTGAAACGTTCGAAATTGAGGGTGACATGGTGGTTGCGGCTATCGGCCAGTCTACCGACATGCAGGGTCTTGAAACGGTCGTCAATGGGCGTCAATGGCTGAAGGTCGATCGCCATTTCCGCATTGCGGGCAAGGAGAAGGTATTCGGCGGCGGTGACGCCATTAAGGTCGATCTTATCACCACGGCTGTCGGCCATGGTCGCAAGGCGGCCGAAGCGATCGATGCGTACGTCCATGGCCAGCCGCTGCCAGAACAGGGTTATCGCGAGGTGACCAAGGTACAGAAGCAGGATGTGCTTTACTTTTTCCGGTCGCCGCAGGCAAAACGCAAAACGGTCGAGCCGGAAGAGGTTGTCGGTAATCACGACGAGCTGCTTCTGGCGCTTTCGAAAGAGGAGGCGATCGCCGAGTCGGCACGCTGCATGAGCTGCGGGCTCTGTTTCGACTGCAAACAGTGCGTTTCGTTCTGTCCGCAGGAAGCCGTCAACCGATTCCGCGACAATCCCGAGGGCGAAAAGGTGTATACCGATTACTCGAAATGCGTCGGCTGTCACATCTGCTCGCTGGTTTGCCCCTCCGGGTACATCCAGATGGGCATGGGGGACGGGCTTTAGGGGGCAGGAGAGTGGAGAGTGGTTCCATTAACTATATAACAGGAAGGCAATGTACGAAGCTCTTATACAACAGACGGAAGAGGCCCTCGATCGTACGTCGAAGTGGGTCGAAACGGGCTGGACGGTCAGATTCGGTCCGCGCGCCGTTGTGGTCGGTTCGTTGAAGGAGGCCATGGCGCTGCCACGAACCGCAGTGTACCGCGAAGAGGCCCGGAATTACTGGCGACAGGTGGCGTTGACCGCCGACGATACCTCGGTTTATGGGCATAAGGCGCTTGAAGCGCTGAGGGCAGGCGATATGCGGCAGGCTGCCGACGCACTGTATTTTGCACAGTACATGGAGAAACCGATTTCGGAGCAGTCCCGTACCTGGCAGCCTCTGTACGAGGCGGCGATGGAGGAGGCCGCAATCTGCTGCTGATGCGGCAGGTTCGGCGCATGTTTTCCTTAACCATACAATTTCCTGATCATGAAAATTGGAATTCTGCTCAAGGAAGGACCGTATAACCATCAGGCTGCCGATACGGCCTACAGGTTTGTCGAAGCGGCAATCCGGAAAGGGCACACTGTAGATGCTGTTTTCCTGTACAATGATGGCGTCAACAACGTGACGAAAATGATGGATCCGCCCCAGGACGACCGGCATATAGCCGCCCGCTGGGATCAGCTGCACAAGGCGCGTGGCGTGGAGATTCTCGCCTGTATCGCAGCTTCGAAACGTCGCGGCATCTGCGACGAGGTGCTCATCGAAGGCGGCGAGATTACCGGACTGGGTACCCTGACCGATATTGCCATTCGCAACGACAGACTTTTAACCTTCGGAGACTGAAAAACAATGGAAAACGAACATGTGAAAAAGATCATGCATGTGATGCGCCATGCGCCTCACGGCACGATATACAGCTACGAGGGTCTTGAAATGATCCTTATCATGGCGGCCTACGAGCAGGATCTGTCGGTCGTGTTTATCGGCGACGGCGTTTACGCCATCAAGAAGAACCAGGACACGGCAGGCATCGGCATCAAGGGTTTCGCTAAAACATTTATGGCGCTTGACGGTTACGATGTCGAGAAGCTCTACGTCGATCGGGTTTCGCTCGACGAGAGGGGACTTTCCGAAGAGGATCTGCTTGTGGATGTCGAAGTGCTCGACTCTTCCGAAATCGGAGCGCTTATGAATGAACAGGACGTCATCATTCACCATTAACGTTTTTTTCCGATGTTACATACGATCAATAAATCCCCATTTTCAAGCGACAGTTTCGATACCTGTATCAGGTTTCTCCAGCCGGGAGATCCTGTGCTTTTTATCGAGGATGGCGTGTATGCCGTCCAGAGCGGTAACCGTTTTTCATCGGCTGTCGGCGGCATGCTGCATAGTAATCCGGTTTATGCGCTCAAGCCCGATCTCGATGCCCGGGGTGTTTCCGGATTGACCGATGGCGTCGAAACGATCGATTACGATGGTTTTGTCGATCTTGTCGAGGCGCATCAGGTGAACAGCTGGCTCTGAGTTTTTTTGGTAAACCATTCCATCTCGATACTATGAGTATAACCTGGGAGCGGATCGTTCTTGAAAACCGTGAAACGATTTTGCATCGCTGGCATAAGCGGGGCCTCGACCTGTTTTCCGGGAAGATGGCTCCCGGAACCCCTCTTTCGGAGGCTTTTGCCGACGCTATGGGGATGATTATCGACGGATTCGACGAAGATGGCGATTTCTGCCGGGAAGGAGTTTTGCGAATGGCGCGCATCCTTGCCCTGCATCCGTTTCGTCCTTCGCAGTCGATGTCGCTTTTTCTGGAGCTTCTTGTCATTTTGCGGGAGTTCGCTCCCGATGGCGAGGACATCGGGGTGTGCCGGGAGCGTGTCGAGCGGATAACCCTTTATGCATTCGACAGTTTCGTGGAGCATCGCGAAAAAATCTACCAGTTGAAGGTTGAAGAGAGCCGTAGCGCAATGCACATGCAGCTCAGAAGGGGGAGATCATGAAGAAAATTCTGATCCCGCTCGCGATGGTGGTCGTGCTGGCACTTGTTCCGTTTATCGGCGTGCAGTATCTCGGCATGAGCTACCTTTTCGGGGTGATTATTCCTTATGCAGCTGTGGCGTTGTTCGTGGCGGGTTTCTTCTACCGGATGGTGGACTGGCTTGGACGGCCTGTGCCTTACAATATTACTTCTACCTGCGGTCAGGAGCAGTCGCTTGAGTGGATAAAACAGGATAGTATCGAGAGTCCTTCTAAACCCTGGCATGCCGCCGTGCGCGTGCTGATGGAAGTGTTCTTGTTTCGCTCCCTTTTCCGCAACAACAAGGCCGAACTTCGCAAGGGGCCGGATCTTGTTTATGGCTCTGCCAAGTGGCTCTGGCTCGGAGGGCTCGTCTTTCACTGGTCGCTTCTCGTCATCGTATTGCGCCATGCGCGGTTTTTCTTTGTGATGACTCCGGGGTTTGCTGATTCTCTCGAACAGATGGACAGCTTTTTCGATATTACGCTTCCTGCGTTTTATCTGACTGATGCACTTGTGCTTTCGGCAATTACCTTTCTTTTCGTTCGGCGGGTAACGGATGCGAAAATGCGTATCATCTCGCTGCCTACAGACTATTTTCCGCTTTTTCTTCTGGGCGGCATCGTGGGGGCGGGCGTGCTGATGCGTTATATCGCCAAGGTTGATGTGATGCCTGTAAAGGATCAGATGCTGCGCCTTATGAGTTTCAGTTTCGAGCCGCCTGGCGAGATAGGTACGCTTTTTTATGTGCATTTGTTTCTGGTGTGCGTACTTTTACTGTATTTCCCTTTCAGCAAACTTGTCCATATGGGGGCGATCTTTCTGAGCCCGACAAGAACCATGCTGAATAATAGTCGCGAGAAGATGCATGTCAACCCCTGGCGAAAGCCTATGAGGATTCGTACCTACGGAGAGTACGAGGATGATTATCGCGAAAAGATGAAAAAGGCGAAATTGCCGATCGAAAAGGAGTAACTATGTCGAAATACCTTCAGAAACAAGCCGATCTCCAAAAGGAGTTCGACGAGAAGCCGAGCTCTCTTAAAGGCGATTACGCTCAAAAGGAGTGGTGGGAGATGCCTGTGGAGTTCCGCGAGGGGAACTTCTGTTTTCCTGCAAAACCTGAGGTTATCGAGGAGTTGGGATTTCCAAATCCCCGCAAATGGAGCGTTACCGAAGAGGATTGGCAGCTTCCTGAGGGATGGCAGAAAACGCTTATGGAGGGTATGCGGGAGCGTATCAAGAAGTACCGCTCCCTGAAACTCTATCTCGACTCCTGCGTGCGTTGCGGCGCCTGTGCAGATAAGTGTCATTTTTTTCTTGGTACGGGCGATCCGAAGAATATGCCGGTATTGCGTGCCGAGCTGGTGCGTTCGGTCTATCGCGGCGATTTTCCTGTGGTGGAGAAGATCCTGAAGGGCTTTGCCGGATCGCGCAGGCTTACCAAAGAGGTGCTCAGGGAGTGGTACATGTACTTCTACCAGTGCACCGAGTGCCGCCGCTGCTCGGTTTTCTGCCCCATGGGGATCGACACTGCCGAGATAACCATCATGGTCAGGGAGATTCTGCAGCTTGTCGGTTTGAACAACAACTGGATTCTCGCTCCGGTCGCCAACTGCAACCGTACGGGAAACCATCTCGGCATTGAGCCGCATACCTTCGTGCAGAACATCGAGTCGCTCGTTGACGACATCGAAGAGTTGACTGGTGTGACGGTGAACCCAACCTTTAATCGCAAGGGTGCCGAGATTCTTTTCATTACCCCTTCGGGCGATGTGTTCGGTGATCCCGGCGTCTATACCATGATGGGCTACATGCTGCTTTTCGAGCACATCGGTCTCGATTATACGATCAGTACCTACGCTTCGGAGGGGGGGAACTTCGGGTTTTTCACCTCGAACGACATGATGCGCAAGCTGAACGCGAAGATGTACCACGAAGCCGAACGGCTCGGAGTGAAATGGATTCTCGGGGGCGAGTGCGGTCACATGTGGCGCGTGGTACACCAGTACATGAGCACCATGAACGGCCCTGCCAACTTCCTCGAAGAACCGGTTTCGCCCATCACCGGAACGAAGTTCAGTAACGCTAAAGCTACGAAAATGGTGCATATCGCGGAGTTTACCGCCGATCTTATCCATAACAACAAGCTGAAGCTCGACCCGAAACGCAACGACCATCTGCGCACCACCTTCCACGACTCCTGCAATGTCGCCCGGGGCATGGGCATGTTCGAGGAACCGCGCTATGTGCTCCGGAAGGTGTGCAACTCATTCCATGAGATGCCGGAAAACACCATTCGAGAGCAGACATTCTGCTGCGGTTCGGGCAGCGGCATCAATGCCGAGGAGAATATGACCATGCGCATGAAGGGGGGGTTTCCGAGAGCAAATGCCGTGCGCCATGTCAGGGAGAAGCATCAGGTTGACTCTCTTGTGACTATATGCGCTATCGATCGGGCCAGTCTGCCGCCGCTTATGCGCTACTGGAATCCAGGCGTGTCGGTTTACGGCCTGCACGAACTGGTGGGTAATGCTCTCGTTATGGATGGAGAGAAAAAGAGAACCGAAGATCTCAGGGAGGATCCAATGACCGGATTTGACGACAAGGGGGATGACGTTGATTAAAAAAATTGTGCTTACGGCGGCCGGTCTGCTGATAATGGCGTTTGCCGGCATCTATGCGTTCCGGTATGAGGAGAGCAGTGCGGAAAAACCTGCAGCAGCAGCTGGAGCGGCAGATAGTTCGGCGTGCATTGCTTCTAAAGAGTATATGAAGGCGAATCATATGCGCGTATTGGGGGAGTGGCGTCACTCTTCGGTGCGAGAGGGCAACAGGGTCCATGTCGCCCCGGATGGCAGAAAGATCGAAAAGAGCATGAACACCTGTCTGAACTGCCACTCGAGTAACCGGATGTTCTGCTTCAATTGCCACATGTACGCCAATGTCAAGCCAAATTGCTGGAACTGCCATATTTCACCCATGGAGGCGCCCTGATGAACGAAGATCGCAGATCATTCATGAAGAAAGCCGGCATCGGCCTGCTTGCCGGCATCGGTTCGGCAGCTGGCCTCTTCCCGGCGCTTTCGCTCGAGAAAACCGTGTTTCCGGCATGGGACGAAAAACCCGAACCCGGAAAGTATCGCTGGGGCATGCTCATCGATACCCGCAAATGCTCCGGCAACTGCAAAGAGTGTGTTGCAGCCTGCCACTTTACGCACAACGTACCCGATTTCGGCAACCGCAAGGACGAGGTGAAGTGGATTTGGAAAAGTTCCTACGAAAACGTGTTTCCCACGGCAAGCAACCAGTTCCAGAGCCCGGAGGTGACCGAAAGGCCCTACGTCGCGCTCTGCAACCACTGTGCCGAGCCGCCCTGCACGAAGGCCTGCCCGACCGAGGCCACCTTCAGGCGCTGGGATGGCATTGTTTCCATGGACTATCACCGCTGCATCGGTTGCCGTTTCTGCATGGCGGCCTGCCCCTATGGTTCTCGCAGCTTCAACTGGCGCGATCCGCGTGAAGGCATCAAGCTTGCCAGCACCGACTATCCGACCCGCATGCAGGGGGTGGTGGAGAAGTGCAACTTCTGCTCGGAACGGCTGGTGAAAGGGCTGGATCCTGCTTGCGTCAAGGCTTGCCCCGAGCAGGCACTGGTCTTCGGCGATCTGAACGATCAGGATTCGGAGATCCGCCGTATTCTGGAGTCTGTCGAAACCATGCAGCGCAAGCCTGAACTTGGTACGAAACCGTCAGTCTTTTATATCATTTAATGTATTGTCATGATTGAAAAAGCTCTGAAAGGAAGCCGGAATTACTGGCTCTGGATCGGTTTGCTGCTGCTTTGCATTGCAGCGGGTTTTTCAGCGTTCTCGCGGCAGATGTGGGAAGGGCTGACTGTGACCGGTATGGGCCGGGACGTGAGCTGGGGGGTTTATATCGCGCAGTTCACCTTTCTTGTCGGCGTTGCGGCTTCGGCCGTGATGGTGGTGATTCCGTACTACCTTCACAACCAGAAGGCTTTCGGGAAAACTGTTATAATCGGAGAGTTTATGGCCGTTGCGGCAACGATCATGTGCATGCTTTTTATCCTTGCCGATATGGGTCGTCCCGATCGCGTTCTGAACGTCCTGCTCTATCCCTCTCCGCATGCCATGGTGTTCTGGGATGTGATGGTGCTGAACGGTTATCTTGTGATCAACATTGTGAGTGCATGGGCCGTTCTTGGCGCCGAGCGCAAGGGCGTTCCGCCGCCGGCATGGGTCAAGCCGGTTATCTACCTTTCTATTCCATGGGCGTTCAGCATCCATACGGTGACGGCGTTTCTTTATGCAGGGCTTCCCGGACGCCACCTCTGGCTTACTGCGGTATTGGCTCCCCGGTTTCTTGCTTCTGCGTTTGCCGCGGGGACGTCGCTGCTCATACTTGTGACGCTTATTCTGAAAAAGACTGCGGGTTACGATGCCGGCAACGAGGCGCGCCAGAAGCTTGCCGTGCTTGCCGCTTATGCGGGGGCGGCTAATTTTTTCATGATTGGTACCGAGTTTTTTACGGCATTCTACAGCAATGTGCCTGCGCATATGCATGGACTGCAGTACCTGTTTTTCGGCCTCGAGGGTAAGAGCGCACTTGTTCCGTGGATGTGGATCTCTGTGATTGCTGGTATCGGCTCTCTCGTTGTGCTGTTGAATCCGAAGTTGCGCCAGAAGACTGGCTGGTTAATGGCGGCATGTGGCGGCATGGTGCTTTCGATCTGGATCGACAAAGGGGTAGGACTGATTCTCGGCGGTTTCGTTCCTTCTCCGCTTGAGGAAATAGTCGAGTACAGCGCGACCTTTACGGAAATGACCGTTACGCTCGGTATCTGGGCCGTGGGCATTCTTGTGCTGACGATGCTGCTGAAGGTTGCCGTGACCGTGAAAAAGGAGCAGGAGGCGTAACTTTTTTCTTTGCATTTTTCTCGCTTCCGGATAGTCTGAAAGGAGGGAGCGCTTTCCAACCCCCCATTGATTTATCTATATTTCGAATGGCGGACAGGAATGTCCGCCCTCCTTTATGGACATGTCCTTATGCCAACCAGCCAATTTCCCGCTCATGAAAAAAGTATTTCTTCCGCTCAACATCCGGATAGACAATAAAAAAATCCTCTTTGTCGGCGGGGGCAAGATCGCCATGCACAAGATCCGGACGGTCGAGCAGTATACCCGTAACATCACCATTCTCGCGCCGGAGATTCACGATGACATCAAAGGGAAGGGGTTCTCCGAAATCGTCAAGCGGTATGAATCCTCCGATCTCGAAGGGTACTTTCTCGTCTATGCAAGCACGAACGACGAGGAGGTGAACCGGCGCATCATGGAGGATGCCGAAGCGCTCGGTATGCTGGTGAACGTGGTAGACAACCGCGAACTGTCGAGCTTCATCTCCCCGGCGGTCATCCGCAAGGACGAAATGACCATCACGGTCTCGTCGAACGGGGAGAACGTGAAAAAATCGGTCGCATGGCGCAACAAAATCAGGGAGATGATGCAGGAGGACGAGACGCTCCTGAAGTAAACGGAATAGAAAAGCAGTACAACTATGACAGCTACCGAAACAGGAAAAAAAGGATATGTCTACATCATCGGCGCGGGGCCGGGCGATCCGGAACTGCTCACCGTCAAGGCGCAGCGGGTGCTGCACGATGCCGACGTCATCCTCTACGACGACCTCGTCTCGCTTGAACTGGTAGAGCAGTTCAGCGGGCAGAAAATCTATACCGGCAAGCGCAAGGACAGCCACCACTTCGAGCAGGAGGAGATCAACCGCGAAATCGTGCGCCAGGCCCGGCAGGGTAAAATCGTGGCCCGTCTGAAGGGCGGCGACCCCTTCGTGTTCGGCAGGGGAGGGGAGGAGATCGACGAACTGCGCAAAAACGGCGTGGGGTACGAAATCATTCCCGGCATCACCGCCGCGCACGGCGCGAGCGCCTATACCGAAATACCGCTCACCATGCGCAAGGTATCATCGTCCGTGGCTTTCTGTACCGGCCATCCGGTCAGCAGCATCCAGGTGCCGGACGCCGATACCCTTGTCTACTACATGGTGGCCTCCACGGTGCACGACGTGCTCGACGCCGTCGCCGCAAAAGGTCGCAGCGGGGAGACGAAGGTTGCCGTGGTGCAGAACGCCACGCGCTACAACCAGCAGGTGTTTACCGGCACGCTCGACGAGTTTCGCAAGCGCGAGCGGGCGGTCTACTCGCCGGCGCTGCTCATCATCGGCGACAATATCGCCCATTTCATTGCCGACAACTGGCACTCGAAAAAGAAAAAGGTGCTCATTACCGGAGGCGAGGCGAAACGGTACAGCAGCACGGATTACATCATGGTGCACTTCCCCTGCCGCCAGATCGAAGGGGCCGATCTCGACCTCGTGCGTCGCTCCTTCGACGACATCCGGAGCTACAGCGTGCTGCTCTTCCAGAACAAGTTTGCCGTCAAGTACTTCTTCAAGTACCTCTTCGACACCGGGCGCGACGTCCGCCACCTTGCACACAGCCGCATCTGCACCACCGGCAAGGCAGCGGCGGCCGAACTGCAGCAGTACGGCGTGATTCCAGACCTCATGCTCGATAGCGAAGGGTGCGGCGACATCATCACGCTCTTCAGCAAGCACGCCATCACGAGCGAAAGCATTCTTTTGCCGGGCTCGAACCTGCACGACGAATACCTCGTCGGCGGGCTGCAGTCGCTCGGCAACCGCGTCACCCCGCTCTGCGTCTACAAGCACGGCGTTCAGGAACTGGAGCAGAGCGTCGATTTCGCCTTCATCGACGAAATTTTCTTCGCCTCGCCCTCGTGCGTGCGCAACTTCAGCACCATGTTCGGCGCCATTCCCGAACGCATCACCGTCACCTGCGCCGACCAGCCCACCGGGGAGGAGTACAGGAAGGTGTTCGGGTCTACTTCACCTATCATAACCTGAAAACACGGTTTGGTTTGCTACGTCCAAAGCTATCCGTTTCATAAGGAAAGCTGCAAGGACTTGTAATTCTGTGAGTCATCTTCTGTAGAGCGTAGTGCGGGAAATCCGCACGCTACGTTGTGTGGGAGCAGGTACCGGGAGACTGGCCCTGCGATCCGGTGCTGGAGGTGAAAGTCCTCCGGTCTACTCACCGTTATTCCATACCCGGATTGCTGCGTTGTCCCGACAAGTCGGGATCGAAATTCTCATCCCGACTTGTCGGGAATCCGGTTTCTCCGCTCCGTCCGCCTTGCACTTTGATCGCTTATCACACTTTATAGTGGTGCCCTTTTCTCGGTTTTTTGAATAGGATGGTGCCTGAAGAGCGCAGATGACTATGCATATTGACTTGCTTGCATTCGCAATATTCCTGGCACTAACAGGATCGTTGCCATCGTTTTTGTTGGTCGTTTTCGGGCGGATTTATCAGGGATGTATATAAAGAGAAGTCGTTATGCGGTATATTTTTAAAAAGATATGGCAACGAAACAGGGTGATAGAACGCAATGAAACCCTTCTGGAGTGGTAAAAACGCCATCGTGACGGGAGAGGCTTCCGGTATCGGGTTTGCGCTTGCTGCGGAACTCGTGGCACGCGGTGCGAGGGTATGGGCTGCGGACATCGATGTGGCAGGGGCAAAAAGAGCTGCGGCATCGCCTGGTTCAGGTGTACAACCTGTTACGCTCTATGTTCGGGATGCTGCTGCGTTTCGCGATTTTGTCGAGGGTGTCACACGGGATGCCGCCGGAATCGATTTCCTTTTCAACAATGCAGGAATCCTGTGCATTCCGGGGAAGTCCACGAATTCGACACTGAGGGATTAGGTAAATACTGATATACCTATTATAATATCTTCATACTGCAACGCAAAAACTGGAGAACTTGCATATGAAGACATCTGT
>JAFGMZ010000184.1 GCA_016927285.1 Chlorobiaceae bacterium | reverse complement strand
GGTAAATCCCTGTTTTTCATACTTCTGCTGCAGGGCAACCATGTCGGGAATCTCTTTGCGGCAGTAGGGACACCATGAGCCGAAAAAGTTGACGATATAGCCTTTACCGGCAAGCGTCCGGCTTGAAATCGAACCGCCCTGAACGCTTTTTGCCGAAAATTCCGGCGCAAGTGAGGCTTTTATGGCGGTGTTCTGAACGGGTTTTGCTGCGTCGGCGGCAAGTATGGGCAGCGCAGGCGTCGTTATGGCTAAAGCGGCGGCAATGAGGATCGGGCGTAGTGGTTGCGTCATGTTGTTTTATCTCTGTTTCGAGCGGTTTAGTAAAAGGGCGGCGAGCTGGCTTGAATGGCGGACAGGAATGGCCGCACTCCGTTACCATCTGCATATTATAAAGTTATTTTCTTTAAAGGAGGGCGGGTTTTCTTATCCGCCATTCGGTTTTTTGCGGCGCATCACCGCTTTCTGCGTAAGGGCTGCGAGCTGTTCTTAATGGCGGACAGGAACGGCCGCGCTCCTTTATGTTCGCCCTCCTTTATTGGTTTTACCGGGTTTGGTGATGGGTTGCCGGTTCTTTTATGACGTTGGGCACTCCGACCGCACCGGTATAGAATACTACGAGTTTTGCTGTTTCCTTGCCGGGATTGTAGCCGTTGTGCGCTCTGTCTACCATCTCGATGATGGCGTCGCCTTTACGGAACAGATTGGTTTTTCCGTCTTCCATCTCCACGGCAAGCTCCCCTTCGAGCATGTAGGCGTAGACCGGTATCGGATGGCTGTGCCACCCTGTCGATCCGCCGGGGGGCACATCGACGATGAGTACGGTGACCTCCGCATCGTCCGTACGGGGGTAGCGTACTTTTTTTCCGTCGCTGGTTTTTCCGGTAACGAGTACCTTTGTGACTGTTACATCCTGATACTCTTCGGCTTGCAGATGACTGAAGGGGCTTATTGAGAGCAGCAGCAGGGCAACGATAAGCGGCATGCGCTTTGCGCTGCCGATAGGGAGGAATGCTTGCGGGAAAGCTGAACGTTTATTCATAAGCTTACGGAATAGAGGGTTCGGAAATAGCTTATGACAAGGTACGGGGATGTTTCGTCAATGACAACAGAACGCCTCTGAAAATTTTGCTCGACTGTCCCGCGCTTGCCTCGTTGGGCAGCGCGGAACGGTCTGCAAGATGCCAATCAAGGCTTTATCTGCTGATCATGGTTTCGATCATGGTGCGCAACTGCTTCATGTCGATGCCGTTCTTTTCGGCAATGGTCTTCATGGTCATGGAGGCTTCGGCTTCAACTCCTTTCTGGCGAAGGGCGAGCTGGAGCGAGGTCGGAGATACTGATGCGCTGTCTGCTATCTCCTGCAGGGTTTTGCGCCCGAACCCCTCGGCTGGCAGCCGGGTGTTTCCCTGCTGTGCAGGAGCGATATGCTTATAGAGTTTTTCGGCAGTCGTTCTGTTGGCAACGGCGATATCTCCAAGGGTCTCTTCAACCGAACCGACGGTGAACCCTGCTTGTTCAAGCCTCGATTTCAGGGCGTCGGCATCTCCTCCGAGACCTGGCTGACGGGCAAGTTCGACGAGGGTCATGGTTTCGGCATGGGGCACAGGAGGCTGCGATTCCCTTTTTTCCCAGGATGCCGATACGTTGTTTCCGAAATCGATAATCGCTTCGAAGGGCTGGATTGCATAAAAGGTACCGAACCCGCACAGGAGCGCGAGGAAGATGCTTGAGAACAGTTCCGCAGGACTTTTCAGTCCTTGGGCGGTTTTTGTTTTCAGATAGGAAAGGAATGCTTTCCAGTTAATGAAGAAAAGATGAAATATGGAAAGAATAGCAAAAGCGAAGCCGAAAATGGCGTGCTGATTGCTCCAGCCTGTTTTCGTCAGGCCGAGCATGCGCCAGTCGGTCCAGTTCGCCACCCGTCCCGGGGGAGCGATGTAGAGGATCACTCCTGAAACAAGAAGCATCAGAAACGAAAGGAGAAGTGCGAAACTGATGAATATGCGCCAACTGAATTTTTTTTTCATGTCGATCTCAAGTTTATTCATGTTGTCAATTACATTACATCCCCGACGAAGATAAAGATCAATCGGGCATGGAATTACTGATTCATCAGTCGTCTTTGGCCGCCGCCCATACCTCTTCCCCTGCGCATTTCCGGATCGTACTGATCCCAGAACCATGATGCTACCGCAGTGCGTTCGGCATCCGTCATCGTTATAACCGGCATGAGCCCGAATCGTGCTATGGCTCTGCTATCGATTACCTTGCTTTTGTCGGGTTTTTTCAGAAATACCTCCATGTGAGCGACGCCTTGCGCTTTTGTCGCAAATTTTTCGTGGTAGCGGCTTGAGAGCGAGGCAACCGGAGGGGCGGATTTTGGGGGCGGATTGATGGGGTGGCAGACGCTGCAGTTGCGATCGAATACCTCCCTGCCGTCAGGGGTTTTTGCCATTGCATCCGAAGGCGGAACGCTGCATGCGATACCCAGCAGAATGGAAAGATACAAGACATGTTTCATGGTCGATCTCCTGATAAAATTGATTGTAGCGCAGCATTACAGGGGGGCAGGGTTTCCGGGCCGCATATGCGGTTTCGTCGAGATATTTCCATATTGGCGGTGCTGATTGCTTTTTTTGCGATTTTTTGAATGGCGGACAGGAATGTCCGCCCTCCTTTATCCTTATTGTTATTGACGTCAACTGCAGACGGAACTTGCGGTTCGTTTGCCGCACTTTTTAGCTGCTGTGGCGCATATTGCTCGCCTCTCTTCTGCCGCGAGCGTCAGATAACTGAACAACGGGATTCGTCAACTAATTTCATTACGGCGGTTTGCCCTCCCGTATGCCTGGTCCTGCAAGCCGGCTTCGGCCTCCGGCTATGGGATGAACTCGGATGCGGGCCGCTATACGCTCCTGGATGGCCGGTACATGCGAGATGATGCCGATGATCTTGCCGTTCTGCTGCAGGCCGGCGAGGGTCTGCAGGGCGGTGTCGAGCGCTTCTTCGTCGAGCGTGCCGAACCCTTCGTCGAGAAAGAGCGAATCGACTCTGACGTTTCGGCTTGACATCTGCGACAGGCCGAGCGCAAGCGCCAGGCTTACAATGAAACTTTCGCCGCCGGAGAGGTTTTTCGTGGAACGCACTTCGCCGGCCTGCCAGGTATCGATGACGTTGAGGCCGAGGGGGTGGTCCTGCGTCCGGACGAGCAGGTAGCGGTCGGTCATGGTGGCAAGCTGTCGGTTGGCATGACCGATCATGATTTCGAAGGTAAGGCCCTGGGCGAAATTGCGGAACTTCTTGCCGTCGGCCGAGCCGATGAGCGAGTCGAGAGCCGACCATCGGCCGTATTCGATCTGTTGGGCGACGAGCGCCTCCGTTTTTTCGCGAAGCAGTTCTTTCGCGCGTTCATACTCTTGCAAACGCAGTTTCAGCGAGGCGATAGCAGGACGCAGGGCGGCGAGCTCGTTGGTAAGCCTGTCGAGCTCCTGGCGCAGCATCTCCTGCGATTGCAGGGTAAGTGCTCGCGCTTCTTCCTGCTGCAGCTTCCTCTGGCGCTCGGTCTGCAGGGTCTCAAGTTCGATCCGGCGTGCGGCAAGCGCATCGGCTTGCGTCTCGAGCGTTTGCAGCGCTTCCCTGCCGAGCTTTGCGGCAATGAACTGATCGAATCCTGAAAACCCTTTCGCGGCGAGCTTCTGAAGCAGCCGGGCCTGTGCG
>JAFGMZ010000183.1 GCA_016927285.1 Chlorobiaceae bacterium | reverse complement strand
TCAAACTCCAGCGTTACGGCAGGCAATTCATTTCCTGCATCATGCGCTGGTGCGATACTAATGGAAGTCTCAACGAAGAGCGTACGAAAAATAAGGGAGGAGAACGATGACTGGAGATAAGCTCACCTTATTCCACGACCATTTTTCATCCGTATCGAAACAGTATGCCCGATACCGTCCGATCTATCCGGATGAACTGTTCGACTGGCTGGCATCGGTCGTTCCCGGACGCAATCTTGCCTGGGACTGCGCGACAGGAACAGGGCAGGCAGCCACAGGACTCGCATCCCGCTTCAATAGCGACGTCGCTACCGATGCCAGCCCGGAACAGATAGCCGAAACCGTACCGCATCCCAGGATTTCCTATTATACGGCTTCCGCGTATAGTTCAGGACTCGATGACGGCTCTGCCGACCTGATAACGGTTGCTCAAGCCATGCACTGGTTCGATATCGATCGTTTTTTCCGTGAAGCAGAACGGGTACTCGGACCGCGAGGTGTGCTTGCCGTATGGACATACGGGCCCCTTTCCGTGGATGATGAGCTGATAAACCCCCTGATCAGAGAATTCGCGTCGAACACGCTCGGTCTCTGGTGGCCCGAGGAGTGGGCGACTATCGATGCAGGAAAGGGTGCCATTGTCATTCCTTTCGAAAGGATTCCCGCTCCGGAGATGCGCATGAGCGTCCGGTGGACATTCGAGGAACTGCTGGGCCATGTGCGCACATGGTCTGCCGTTACCCGATATATCCGGATAAAAACGAACGACCCCGTCACAAGCCTTGCCTCACCTATGCTGCAGGCATGGGGAAACCCCGCCTGCCGAAAAACGGTAACCTGGACACTGTTGCTGACTGCAGGACGCAATCAGGGCTGACCGTCCACCGGACGGTCAGCAGCAAAACCTCTATCAGAGTTCACTTTTTCAGAAATCCGTTCAGAACGCTCGCCGGAACAGTCGACGCCGCATTCCCGCGGGGAGGTCTCTCGTTCTTCTGATTGCTCGTTACCGGAACATTTTTTTTTCTGCCGGCAAAGATTCTCAATGCCGCACCGGTGAAACATCGCCGAACGATATGGCGACATGGCTGCCCCCTTCACGTATACCGTGAATGCTTTCAGTGTTTAGCTGTACGATTATCGATAATTACATTCGAATCATATCAGCTCAGAAGCCGCAACGGATTGTTACGGGCTCTGAAGATTGTAATTCGTTATGATCACTCGGTACTGAAAAAGTCCATCAGAAACGAATGTACGGACGGCTTATCCCTTCTAATCGCGAATACGACTCCCTCATCAGATAAAGAGCGAAATATCTGCCTCTGCGGCATGCTCAAGATACATGGCTGCACCGGCATACTCTACACCATCGATAAAATCCTTCTTTTCGAAACCGAACACCTCCATGGTCATCTGGCAGGCAACAAAGCGGACGCCGCTTTCTATGCACATCTCGCGCAGTTCCTCGATGGTAGCTACTCCCTTCTTTTTGAAAGTCTCCTTCATGAGCATGGTGGCCATGCTGTCAAATCCGGGCATATTACCTGAAATCAGGTTGGGAATCGACCAGTTGACATTCTGAAAATCCTTGCTGCCGAAAGGCATTTTCATCGGCATAGCAGGATTACCTACCGGAGTAACCTTCAGGTCGAGATCCTTTTTCAGCAGAGGAAGACCGTAAAAGGTGAAGAACACCATAGCATCCATGTCCATGGCTGCCGCCGCAGAGGCAAGAATAAACGGAGGATAGGCCCAGTCGAGCGTGCCTTTGGATGCGATGATCGCAAGTTTTTTGGTATCAGACATCGTTATGCCTCCGTTCAGGATTTCTGAATATAGAATGTATAAGCCCCGCCCTCTGTTGAGCTGCCAACGATTTTGTTGCCGGTCCTGTTCGACCACGATGTCATGTCGTTTGCCGATCCGGGATCGGTCGAAATCATTTTAAGAACTTCTCCGCTCTGCATCTGATCGATCTCTTTTTTTGTTTTGAGAATAGGCAGCGGACAATTCATTCCCGAGCAATCGAGCGTACGGCTTGCTGTTACTTCTGACATGGATTCCTCCTTTTATTTTTTTGATGTTCTTTCTGGGTCAGTCGTGGCTACTTTGCCGCAACAAGATAAAACTATATAACCAAACAATTATATAATTATAATTAACAAAGAGGAAAGAAACAAGAGTTCCTTATACTTTTTTTCAGTAACCGCGCCTCAGTTGCCGCCTGATGCCAAACCGGCAACCGCTGCGGCTAACACGAGCACCTGTAAGATGGCAATGAGGGCGTAGGCTCTGTTTTTCTCGGAAAGAAACACAGGAATGACGGTAATAAGGCAGATCATGGCCGCCATAGAAAGGAACACGATCGATACGAAACTTAAAACATCTCCATGAAGCGGATCACGCACCCATGACCAGCCGGACGGTACCGACAGGATGCTGTTCATTTCCCCGGACCTGAGGTGCCAGTGCGAGGCGATATCCTCGATGGAAACCGTAAGCGGCAGCAGCTGTAAAACGTAGGCGAGAAAACCGGCAGCTATCATCGCCATACCTGCAGTTGAAACGACATCGAGAACGGATGCGTAGACAAGCTGTACCCGGTCGATTTCGGGCTTATTGCTTTCTGTGCTGTTACTCATAATCCTATCCCTTTCGTTATGGAGCGAAGTCCGGCGATGACCATCATGACGATCACAATGATACGAACCGAATTGGTGTTGACTTTCGAGAGAATTTTAGCCCCTATCTTCGAACCGAGCATCACGCCTCCTACCGCAGGAACGGCGATCAGAGGAAGCACTGCGCCCTTGTACATATAGATCCATGCGGCTGCCGCTCCGTTCATCGAGAGAACCAGCCCGCTCGTTGCGACTGAAATCTTGAGGGGCGCTCCCATGAGCAGGTTAAGCACGGGAACATTGGCCCATCCTGCCCCCATACCAAACATTCCGCCAATAAAACCGATGAAGAAAAACAGTACAAGCCCCACTGGCGTACGGTGCACTTTCCAGTCAATGCTTTTTTCGATGGACGGCTCGTAGTAACTGCCCGAGATACCCAGCGCCCTGGCTATAACATCCTGTTCATCTACTACGGGATAGCCCGATTTACCGCCTTTAATCATGATCGCAGCGATAACGATTATGGCGATGCCAAGGAGCAGCTGGACGCTGTCTGCCGACATGGTGAGTCCGACGATCGCGCCGGCAACGGAGCTTATCGAGCCGATCAGTGAAAGTGGAAGGCTGAGCTTGAGATCCGCAAGACCTTTCCTCAGCAGGGACGGACCGGCTGAAAGCGCTCCGGAAAGCGCAACAAGAAGACCTGCGCCGCGAACGAAATCGAGATGAAACGGGAAAAAACTACTTACGATCGGCACGAACAGCACTCCGCCTCCCACACCGGCCAGCACCGAGACAATCCCGAGAAAAAAAGAAAAAACAAAAAGCAGCACGACCCAGACCCACCATGCAATTCCTCCTCCGATCTGCAGCGACGCTGCTGCGGCGTCCGGGGGAAGAAGAAGCGAAAGAGCTGTCAGCAAAACGGCGGAAAGGAGCCACCATATTTTTTTACCGCCTGCTGTTGTCATGTGCCATAGTCTCAAAGGGTTGATGAATTCGCATCTGCCGCATATACCGAAAATGAACTGTCGGTATATGCGGATTAAGAAGGCCGGATGCTTCAGCTGCTATGCAATATAGTAGGTATTCTCGTCAGGCCGGAAAGGTCGGTTGAGCCAGAGGGGGCGACGAAGGCCGTTGGGGCCAGGCGCAGGCCTTGTCATGGCGAGCCACTCTTTGTAAATTTGAAAGGAGCGGTCGGTATCGACAAATACATCACCGTACCGGTCGCCATCTTGCGCTTTCTCGATGCGAACCTTCTGGTGCCAGCAGTGCATGCCGCTGATCGGATCCGGGTGTACCGGAAAGGTAATATTCTGGTGCACGCCGCCATCCGACCAGAAGATCCTTGACGAATCGGCATCGCTGCTCTCGTATGGCTGGATATTATCTTCGACGCGCATCTTCCATTTACCATTCCCCTCTTTGGAAATATTGACCCGGTTGGCCGCCCAGCGGTTGGCTTCAGGGTCCTGCTGACGGCGCCAGCGTCCGATATGGTGAGAACATGCGAGCACGCCGGGCCGGATACCCTCGGTCACCCATGCCTGGTTGACGAAATAGCCGATGTCGGTGTTCACGCGTATCAGTTCGCCGTTTTCGATGCCCAGCGAAGCAGCATCAGAGGCATTGATCCAGACCGGATTACGATGCGCTATTTCAGCGAGCCATTTAGCGTTACCGGAACGGGAGTGAATCAATACCGGCAGCCGGAAGGTAGGCACCAGCACGAATTCGCCGTTCTTATGATTCATGCTTTCATCGTGGATATGGCTCTTGATATAGGCCGGCATCCGATACTCCGGCCATTTCCACTCTACCATGGTCTTCGACCAGAACTCCTGTTTCCTCGAAGGAGTCGGAAATCCCGAGCATGCCTTGCCGCCAACTTCGACGCCGACGCCTTTGCCGTTTTTCAGGATCAGTCCATTCTGCTTCTGGACCGAAGAACCTTCGAGATCGGCGACAGGAACGGCTTTCTCATGAACGTTATAGACATTGCTCTCGACTTCGAAAGCACCGTACTTCTGCAT